>CACYVC010000017.1 GCA_902777835.1 uncultured Bacteroidales bacterium
CTTATAATCCAGTGGATAAGAAGATGCTTGTAGGCGGCGAGTATGTTTACAACATCAATATTGCTGAGACAGAGAATGGTACAGTGACTACGGATCCTGCAGGTCCAGTGGCAGCAGAAACTCAGGTTACAATCAATGCAACACCTATTGACGACAACTATAGGGTTGAATCCATTACCGTAACTTATGGTGAAGGCGAGAACATCACAACAGTTCCTGTTACTGATAACAAGTTCACAATGCCAGCTGCCGATGTTACCGTAACCGTTACCTTCACCAAGATTCTTACTAACAACGCTCTCACTTGGAACGTTCCAGCTGAGAAGGGTACTGTAACTGCTACCGTTGACGGCGAAACTGTTGAGAACGGTGGTCTCGTTCAGGAAGGCAAGACTGTTGTTGTCACAGTAACTCCAACTGCTGAGTGGACTGTAAGCAAGGTTAGTGTTAACAATGAAGATCTTACTCTTGCTGATGGTACTTACACCTTCACAATGCCTGCTGCTCCAGCTGAGATTGTTGTTGAGTTCACCGCAGTTCAGCACAATATCACAATAACTCCAAATGAGTTTGTAACAGTTACCACTGACCCAGCTAATACAGCGGCTGCTGGTCAGGAAGTTACTGTAACCGTAACTCCTAACACTCCTGATGACTTCGTTGTTGGCGGCGTCAAGGTTAATGGAGAGTTGGTAGAACCCAATGAGGATGGTACTTACACCTTTGTGATGCCTGCAGGCGATAGTGGTGTTACTATCGACGTAGTTGTTGAGGCTAAGATTCAAGGTGTTTCGTTCACTGCCGACCGCAACTGGGCAACCTACATTGGTGCATACAACCTTGTTAAACCCGAGGGCATTAAGGTTTATGTTGTAACAGGCGTTGCAAGTAATGCTGTTGTGATTGAAGAGGTTGATTACATCCCAGCCAATGTGGGTGTACTGCTCTACGGAACTGCAGGTGAGGACCTCACTACACCTCTCTATACTGGCGAGACTAGAACTTACACCAGCAAGTTGGTGGGTAGCGCAACTGAGGCTCAAACCATCACTGCCGGTTATGTTCTCTACAACAACAACTTCATCCGCAGTGAGGAAGGCACCGTTGCAGCTCACCGCTGCTACCTGCCCGCTAGCGAAGTTGCTGGTGCTCCACGCATGCTGAAGATTGGTTATGACGGCGATGTTCCAACCGCTATCGAGAGCATCATTGCTCAGGGCAATGTGGCTGGCATCAAGTATGTGAACATCAATGGTATGACAAGCAATGAGCCATTCCGTGGCATCAACATCGCTGTGATTACTTTCACCGATGGCACTACTTGCACAATGAAAGTTGTTAAGTAATAGGTTTAAATTAAAAGGTGGGTTCTCCACTTTAATGAACCCACCTTTTTATAAAAACTGTTTATACGATGCACATTAAAAAACAATTAATACTGCTGGCAATGCTCTTGTGTGGCTTCACTGCCACTTGGGCCGCTCAGAAGGTTACTGTGGCCGCAACTCAAAACGGCACAGTTGTCGTGGATAAGCCCAATGCAACTGCGGGTGAGACCGTGACTGTCACAGTAACTCCTGCCACCGACTACCAAATCGCCAAGAGCGACATAGTAGTTGAGGCGACTATCGACCCAGGCAGTGCTCAGGTTCCTGGCCTTAAGGCCGAAGGTCCTGGTGTGGGATTGAAAATCGAGCTGCAAGGCGATGATCCTTCCGACCTACGGCAAGAGCGCACTTACACGTTTGTAATGCCCGAAGCACCATTAGATGTGCTCATTACTGCCACATTTAAGGGTGTAACATATTATAACGTCACGATTGACTCCAACATTGAGAATGGTAGTGTCGAAGCCGACAAGAATCGTGCCGTTGAGGGCGAAACAGTAACTCTCACCGTTACTCCAGCAACTGGTTATGAGCTCGATGAGCTATATTACATGAATGGCAATGACAAGGTGACCATTACTGGCACTTCGTTCCAGATGCCTGCAGCCGACGTGGTGGTTCATGCTACATTCAAAGCAATCGACTACGCCATTACCGTGACCGAAGGCATTGAGAATGGTAGCGTTACTGCTCCTGCAACAGCTCAATATGGTCAAGAGGTAACTGTTACCGTTACTCCAGCAACCGGTTATGAGCTCGAGACATTGACATATACAGCTGAGGGCGGCAATCCTGTGGCAATTGAGAATAACAAGTTCAACATGCCAGCAGCCAATGTTACTATCAATGCTACATTCAAGGCTATAGACTACACCATCACCGTAGCCCAGACTCAGAATGGTACCGTTACCGCTCCTGCTACAGCACAATATGGTCAAGAGGTAACCGTTACCGTTACTCCAGCAACCGGTTATGTACTCGAGACATTGACCTATACCGCTGAGGGCGGCAATCCTGTGGCAATTGAGAACAACAAGTTCACAATGCCTGCCGCCAATGTCACTATCAATGCCACCTTCAAGGCTGTCGACTACACCATCACCGTTGCCGAAGGCATTGAGAATGGTAACGTTACTGCTCCTGCAACAGCTCAATATGGTCAAGAGGTAAACGTTACCGTTACTCCAGCAACCGGCTATGTGCTCGAGACATTGACATATACCGCTGAGGGCGGCAATCCTGTGGCAATTGAGAACAACAAGTTCAACATGCCAGCGGCCAATGTCACTATCAATGCTACCTTCAAGGCAATCGACTACACCATCACCGTTGCCGAAGGCATTGAGAATGGTGGCGTTACTGCTCCTGCTACAGCACAATATGGTCAAGAGGTAACCGTTACCGTTACTCCAGCAACCGGTTATGAGCTTGAGACCTTGACCTATACCGCTGAGGGTGGTGAGCCTATGGCAATTGAGAACAACAAGTTCACAATGCCTGCCGCCAATGTTACTATCAATGCTACTTTCAAGGCTATCGACTACACCATCACCGTTGCCGAAGGCATTGAGAATGGCACCGTTGAGGTTCCTGCAACAGCACAATATGGTCAAGAGGTGACCGTTACCGTAACTCCCGCTACTGGTTATGTGCTCGAGACTCTGACTTATACTGCTGAGGGCGGCGAGCCTGTGCCTATCGAAAACAATAAGTTCAACATGCCAGCAGCTAATGTTACCATCAATGCTACCTTCAAGGCTATCGACTACACCATCACCGTAGCCGAAGGCATTGAGAATGGTACCGTTGAGGCTCCTGCAACAGCACATTATGGTCAAGAGGTAAACGTTACCGTTACTCCCGACGAGGGCTATGAGCTCGATGAACTTGTGGTAATGCCCGCTTATAACTCAGTAACATGTGCTGAAGTCATAGCTGGAGCTGATGATATGATTTATCGCGTTAGCGGTAAAATTACACATATTAGTAGCATGGAATATGGAAACCTCTTTTTGGCAGATAATACAGGTGAGATTTTCATTTATGGAACTCTCGACAAAGAAGGAAACACTAACAACTTTGAAAGTTTAGGCTTAAAAGAGGGTGATTATGTAATTGTTGAAGGTCCTAAAACCACATATCAAGGCATTGTTGAACTTATTGATGTTACAGTCGTTGGTGTTGAAATAGAAACCAATGTTACAGGAAATGGTTATACATTTACCATGCCCGCCTGCGATGTGGTTGTTAGTGCCACCTTCAAATCGACCAGTCACACCTACACTGTGGCTGGTGAGCCTGCGACATTGACAATGAAAATGCCGAGATGACTCCTGGCGAGAATGGTCTCTACACTTGGACTTCAGAGCCCACCTATCTCGATGGCAACGTAGAGTTTAAGATTGTTCAAGACGGTAGCTTTGACACTTCTTATCCCGCCAGCAATTATGTGATTAATGCTCCCAAACCAGGCACTTACACCGTTACCATTACATTCAATCCTGCAACTGGAGAGATCACAGTTAACCTTGAGGGTCAGGCCGATGTTTATGTCTTTGGCAACGTCAATGGCAACAGTTTCGCTCCAAACCAGGGCATAAAGTTGACAAGTGACGACGGCAAAATTTATACCACAACTGTCACAATTCCCGACGTGGAGAACGGTTTTGGTTTCTTTGCCTTCACTCACAAGCTTGGCACCGATGCCGATGATTGGTTCACAGCCAATGCTTATCGCTTCCTTGCACAGAGCAATGGCAACTTCCTTGTGACTGGTCCAACCATGAACGTAGAGTTGCCAATGGGTTACAATGGCGACAACTCGATGCAGATTCCTGCAGGTGACTACACTCTCTTTGTTGACCTCGAGAATATGAAGCTCACTATCAGTGGTGGTACTCAGTTGAGCTACATCCTCGCCAGCGGTGTTGAGGGTGTTGACTACACCGTTATCAATGATCTCGCTGTGGTAGAGAGCAGTGCTGTGACCAAGCAGTTCTTCGTGAGCGATGGCAACAACAACTGGATTGCCCTCAATGCAGGTGACTACTTTAATGAGATTGACGCTTTCAAGGGCGGATATGTGAGTGGCGTGTTCGGCGGTAAGAACCTGAACCCATATCTCAATCTCTCGGTGGCTCCAACTGAGGGTGAAGATGTTGCTGAAGTTGATCCTTTGACCTATCTACTCTCGGGAGAGTTCGCTCCAAAGGTTGACGAGGTTATCATCATCAGTAAAGCCTACTACAAGGCCAGCGAAAACGCTTTGCGTGCTTATTCACCAGGTGGAGCTCAAGGTCAGAGCTGTACTGTTGACAACAGCCTCTACAGTTACGACTTCCAGGATGGAAGGAAGTACACTGTTAAGGGTGTCATCAACATCAAGGAGCCTTGGAATTCTAAGGCCAACATGATGGACTATGAATATCCATTCCAGAACTACAAGCTGCTCGTTACTGAAGTTACCGAGGAGGATCCTGCAACCGCAATTAACAGCATCTTCCTTGAGGATGGCGTTAAGAACGTGCGCTTCTACAATGCAGCAGGCCTTGAGAGCAATGTTCCATTCCAGGGCATTAACATCGTAGTTAAGGAAATGAACGACGGCTCAAGAGTAACCACTAAGGTTATTATCAAGTAAAGTCCTTCTCCTTTTACGATTAATTTCTACAGGCGGCATCCCAGTTAAAACCAGGGTGCCGCTTGTTTTATGTAACGACCAGAGAGAAATCTTAGCCCACTTATACATCGAAAAAACTGGGGCAATTATATTTCTTCCAAAGATTTTCTTTAATTTTGTAGCGACGAAAATATCAATCATGTTGACGAGCCTATTTAAAAATATTGTTTATCCCCCTAAATCAGTCAGCAACAAGAAGCTGAGTGAGGCTTTTGCGGGCAAGTGGGTGGTGATTACTGGAGCCTCGTCGGGGATTGGCGAGGCATTGACTCTAAGGCTGATTGAGGCTAAGGCAAATCTATTTCTCATTGCCCGCAATGAGGAGAAATTAGTGCAACTTTGCAACAAGGCTCGGGGAAATGGCTGCGAGGCGCGTTACAAGACTATAGATCTTAGGCAACGCGACGAGCTTGATGCCTGGTGCGAAACACTAAAAGAGGAGCTGCCTGCGGTGTCTTTCCTATTTTGCAACGCAGGGAAATCCATCAAACGAAGCATTAGTTTATCCCTCGACCGTATGCACGACTTTGACCGCACTATAGACCTGAACTACCGTTCAATGGTGTCGCTGTCGCTCGCCTTGATGCCATCGCTCAGGAATGCCGGCGGTTCGATCGTCTATACCTCCTCGGTGAGCAGCCGTTATCCATTTGCGCCTGGCTGGTCGGCCTATCACGCATCAAAATGCGCCGCCAATGCATGGTGCCGTACTGCCCGCCACGAGCGCAAAAAACTTGGTGTGAAAGTGCAGGTTGCATATATTCCACTAGTGCACACTCCCATGTCGGATGTGAACGAGACTTATAAAAATCTTCCTGCCTATTCTGCCGACGAGGCAGCGTGCATTTTGCTGAAGCTGGCAATGAGCAAGAGATTCCGATACAAACCATGGTGGGCACTTTAGATCAATGAATAGGACAATATTCACAAAGCTAGTAAAACTGCATATCCTCACCCCAGGAGGCATCTGCACTCTGCTCGGAAGTTTCTTTCGTGACGGAATTTCGCTGATGGCACTGATGCGCTTTGCAGCAAAGTATTATCCCAAGCACTGCGCGTTGGCATATAAAGACAAACGACTCAATTACAAAGAGTTTTATGACCACACCCAGCGTCTTGCCAAGCTGCTCTATTGTGACCATAGCCTTAAGACGGGGATGTGCGTGGGGCTGCTATGCCGTAATCACATAACGATGGCATTGCTGCTACCAGCCTTGTCACGACTTGGGGTGAAAGTAAAACTGCTGAATACCGACATAGCTCCCATCAAGTTGAAAGAACAGGTGGAGAGGAACAAAATAAACTTGCTAATCTATGACGCTGAGCTGAAAGAGAACCGGGTCCCCACCGACCTTCCTTGTGAAACGCGAGAAAGCGAGGACCTTTACAAAGAAATCTTCGACAACACGCATGGGTCATGTGGAAAGCGAGAAGTCGAATGTTCCGTTCCTCGTTCCACTTTCCACCATTCACTAGGTACAGACGTGAGATTACCACGCATCAGGCGAGGCGGTGAGATTTCGGTCTTCACTGGCGGATCAAGCGGCAGAAGCAAAGAAGCGCCTAGGAAGATGTCGGTCGGCCAGTTCTTGCCGCCATTTTATGCTTTACTCGAGCAGCTGCGCCTCGACGAGTACGCCAGTGTGCTGCTCGCGCTGCCTGTGTATCATGGTTTCGGGCTCGCCACACTGATAATGTCGTTAGTGATGGGCAAGAAAGTGAGTCTGATGAGTCACTTCGATGCTAAGACTGCCCTGAAAACCATTGCCGACGAGAAAATAGAAGTCGTGCCAGTGGTGCCCGCTATGCTCGCCCGATTGTGGCAAATCAACGAGGCAACCACTATCATGAAGACCGTCAAGTGCATCATCAGCGGCGGTGACCGTCTCGATAAGAAATGGGCCGATATCACGCAAAAACATCTGGGAAATGTTCTCTTCAATCTCTTCGGCACATCCGAGGCAGGATTTTTCATGATCGCCTCTCCAGATGATTTGTCAAGAAATGAAGAAGTACCCATAGGTCGCCCCATTAGTGGCGTAAAATGCAAAGTAGATAATATTGACAGTCACGGTATTGGCTCGCTTTGGGTGCGCTCTAGATGGGCGATGATAAGCCTAAAAAACAAATGGCAAGACACCGGCGACCTAGTATATTGCGACGGCAAGGGTTGCTACTTCTATCGTGGCCGTAGCGACAACATGGTGGTTTGCGGCGGCGAGAATGTCTTTCCCGAGAATGTGGAGAAAGTAATAAACTCACACCCTGAGGTGATTAATTCAATGGTTTCCCCAGCGCAAGACACTGATTTTGGCACCGTCTTGAATGCTAAAGTTGAGCTAAAGCCCGACTCCACCCTACTCCCCGACACCCTCAAAGTCTGGCTCCAACCCCGCCTCACACGCGCCGAGATGCCCCATCACATCACTATCACGACCATCAGAACACTGAATTCAGGAAAAATAGACAGAAAAGAAGATTGATAAAGAATCAAATTGTTCACAAAGAGGCCGTGTCAAAAATAAAAAACCACTGATTTTTCTGAAAAATCCGAAAAAATCAGAACATTCAGATATTTCAGTTGTTTGTAATTTGAGTTCGATTTTGGCAAACCCTCCTTTTTGTCGCAATCGTCTATTTCAGCTTAACTCTTTTATTTTTTGTGTTAAACTTATTTTTATTGCGATGTCGCATGGGAGTCATGGAGGATTGTTAACTCCCTAACTCCTAAAACTCCGTAGAAAAACTGTATTGGTTATTTGATTATCTTCTCGCTTGAGCGGGTGCCGTCGGTGTAGGTTATGACCTTGATGTTCAAGCCTGGCTGAGGCTCGGCGCTCTCCGCGCCAGCGAGGTTGTAGTAACGCACACTCTCCACCTGCTTGTCGCCAGCGATAGTAGTGATTTCAGCAAATTGACTTGCCATATCATATAGGCAGCCTTTATATATCAGTTCATCGCCATCATATACAGCAACCAATCCAGGCCATTCGGCCCATGACAAAGGGAAATCAACAGGTTGAGGGGTGAGCAAATCGCCCGAACGGCTATCAACACCTATGCTCTCAATCACCTTTGCCTCAAAAAAGAAGTCACCTTCGTTAAGTATATAGGCATTGCAAATATCATCTCCAATCTCAACTGTTGTCTGTCGATTTATGTTACGAAATAAGTATAAATAATCAAGTTCATCAGATGAGATTATATCATAAGGAGGCCCAGGAAGATAACCACTTATATTGAAATTGTAGATTTCGTATAATCCATCTTCCGGACTATACCACATAGGTCTTTCATTTGAATAATGAGGCCATTCAAAATCTTCTATTGGTTGATTAGGCCAGTCTTCGGGTACTGGATAGCGCTCAACAACACGTTTGGACTCATTCTCTATTAATAAAGCAACAATAGAAGATTCACTTATAGGATCCATGTTGTTGTCTAACAATGTGAGATAAACCTCACCTAATTGATTTATATCACCAAATTGCCTTATATCAAGAGAATAAAGCTGTAATGGTCTTATTGTATTGGAGCTGGAAATCTGCTCACACATCAAGTAAACCCATTTCCTACCATCTTTTACTAGAGGGTGGTAGTCATCCTCGACAGCTTGAGCACTAGTCATAATCAGCAGGCCCAGCAAGGTAAAAATAATCTTTTTCATAGCTCTGTTTATTTTTATGTGTTAAACTTAATCTTGTTGCGTTGTCGCAAAGTTATAAACATTTTTTTAATTTTACCCCCCCCATTTGTTAAATTTCATTAAATAACAAAATTTAGTGATTTTTGAATGACTTTCTGACTATTCCAAAAAAAGGTTGGCAATATTAGAGCAGTTAAGTTTACAATGTAACTATAAAAGTTGTCATCTTCGCAGAAAAGGTTGACTGGAGTTTTGGAACAATCTTATCTGCTTGATGAGAGTGACTTTCTACGGAGTCTTGGAGTAATGGAGGTTTGTTTAACTCCTTAACTCCTAAAACTCCGTAGAAAAACAGTGTTGGCTATTGGCCCTCTTCGAGGCCCGTGGCGGGAATGTGATACGACATGTACCCCACGCCACGCAGCTCTTCGAGCTACGCGCCGCGGGGTTATACATTTTGCCCTCTTCGAGGACATTGTGGCCTCCGGCCACACCACCCCGACCGCATAAAGGCCTCATCTCGCATAAATAGTCGCCATGCACTGGCATGCAGGAAAATTTTAGCGCGTCAGCGCCATTTCAATTTTAGCACGCAGTGCTCCAATTTCCACTCCGTCAGGAGTGGCCAAAAGTGATCAATATGCAATTTTAATAAAATTTTAAGTGCGTAGCACGCCATTCGAGAATCTAACGCCTTGAGATTTGTTTAATTCCTGAACTCCTCAAACTCCATAGAACTTGAAGATATCCTCACGCATAGCCGGGATTATGTTTTTGGTGCTATGAAAAAACCCGCCATTCACATGGAGGGTTTTCAGTTAAAATGAAGTCGAACAAATTTACGAGTAATACAAGTTTTTCAAGGTTTCGATTTAAGGAGTGTTTGTTTTATTGTCAATTGAATAATGAAGCTTGACGAAATTGGTTTGGTAATGCAGTTTGGAATGAGGGGCGTGGGGCGCATTGGCGCGATGCAAGAGAGAGGTTCATAGCCCAACCTTGGGTCTTGTTGCGGATATTAAGGCGAGCCAAGCCCATGAAGCGACCTGCCATGGCACAGATGAAACGCACGATCTCGTTGACACTAGAGAAATTTGACTTGCAAATGCTAGCCACAGTCTTTCCACCCACTTCGAGAGTGGCAAAAATCTGGTCGTTAACCGATAATGATGTTGCGTTGATATTCATAGTTTTGTCCTCCGTTTTTTATGGCACTTTTATGTGCCTTGATTAATTTTACACTGCAAAATTAAAGCACCATTGGGCCAAAATACTGCCCACCCAAAACAAATGACGTTAAACTAATGACTTTTTCTTTTTTTTCGCGTAAAACATCATCAAACCACCAAATTACTTAGTGCTATTTTAGAAAAAAGATGTAACTTTGAGGTCGGAAACAAATAAACGACAGAATTATGAAAAGCAGAATAACCAAACTTTTTGGAATTGAATACCCTATCATTGCCGGCGGCATGGTGTGGTGCAGTGGTTGGAAACTGGCGTCGGCAGTGAGCAACGCTGGTGGTTTGGGACTTATAGGTGCTGGCTCGATGACCGCCGAGGTGCTGCGTGAGCACATCCAGCAGTGCCGTGAGGCTACAGTGGTCGATGGTGAACAAAAACCCTTTGGTGTGAATGTGCCATTGATGAAACCCAACTCTGCCGAACTAATGCAAGTGATAGCCGAGGAAAAAGTGCCAGTCGTGTTCACCAGTGCTGGCAGCCCCAAGAAGTGGACTGCGTGGCTGCATGAGCGCGGCATCAAGGTGGCGCATGTGGTGGCGTCATCGACCTTTGCCCGCAAGTGCGAAGAGGCTGGCGTGGATGCTGTTGTTGCCGAGGGCTTTGAGGCAGGAGGTCACAACGGCAAAGAAGAAACAACCACGATGTGCCTTATCCCTGCTGCGCGCAAAGCCACCTCGCTACCCCTGATTGCTGCTGGTGGCATAGCCAGTGGCGAGGCGATGCTCGCAGCGATGGTGCTGGGCGCCGAGGGTGTGCAGATAGGAACCCTCTTTGCTCTAACTCAGGAGAGTGGTGCTCATGAAGCATTCAAGCGTCGCTGCCTTGACCTGAACGAAGGTGACACAAAGCTGCTGCTGCGCAAGCTCTCGCCTACACGCTTGGTGAAAGGTGGATTTTACGATGCCATTGAGGAGGCCGAGAACCGTGGAGCCAGTCCCGAGGAGCTACTGGATATCATTGGCATAGGAAAGACAAAGGTTGGAATCTTTGACGGTGACGTCGAGAATGGCGAGTTAGAGATAGGTCAAGTTGCATCGCTGCTCAAGGGCAACGACATCGAGCCTGTGGCAATAGTGATGCAGCGCCTAGTATTAGAATATGAGCAAGCGCTCGCCAGCCTGACATAATAGAAGCTAGGAATAGCCCAAAAAACTAAGGAGTGACAGGAATATTAAAATCCTTTCACTCCTTAAATTTATATTTCTTAAGTCGTTAATTACTTCTTTTTCTTCTCCTCCTTCACTGGCCAACGGTTTTTACTCAAAGGAATGCTGTAATAGAGCGAGAGGCCAAAGGCCCATTTGCCGTTGCGGACACCATAGCCAGGGACATACCATGGCTTGCTGTTGTTACTTTTCTTGTATTTGAAAATGTTATGGAACTTGATTTCCCAGCCTAGTGACCAATTGCTAGCGATGTTTACTTTAAGTCCTGCCAAGAACTCTCCCCACAAGGCATTGGAGCTCACCCCCTTGAGTTGATAACTTTGGTCAAACTCCCCCCAGTAGGGATTATTGATGCTTACATCGGTAATATCATACTTAAAAGCGCTAAATCCAAGTCTTGCGCCCAAATAGAGCTGATATTTTGGCTCGTTCTTGAAAAGGAAGTTATAGTTGGCACCAATCTTGAAATACGGCGAAAGTTTACCTGTGTAGGTGTAGTTCATATCGTCTGGGGTGTCTTTGGCGCGCCCTAAACCCATTATCAGCACTGGCTGGAAACGGTTCCACATATTGAGGGTAGCACTAACGTCAAATGAAGAATACTTCTGCCCAAACGCCATAAGAATAGCATCTCCAAAGTTTAGACCAAGCGACAATTCGGTGAGTTTTGGATAGCGTGGATAGATTTTCGCTAAAGAGTCTTTAACCTCTTGAGCTCGAGCTTGTGCTGTGTCGCCAGTGAGATACTGCTGTATTATCTTCTCATCAGTGCCTTTTGGTGGCGTGAGCACCTTGTTGGTCGAAGGTTTCACTGGTGTCACCTTGCGCTGTTGTTCCTGCTCTTGAGCGTAACCATTAACGGTCACCGCCATCAGAAAAGCGACACACATTATGCTATGTAAAAACCTTCTCATCGCAAATAGATTTTAATCGAAACGACATCGGCGTTAGTAATCAAGGGATCGGAAATTATCACAGAGTCGATGGCGTTGATAGTGTGCTCCATCGAGGTAATCCTGAAATTATACATAGCCCCACACTCATGCGACTCAAAATAAGGTATCGCGTCATAACCAAGCGTTATTGTGTCGTTGCCAACACCTTCAGTGTTATAATTAAAGACATACTTGCAACTGCTGGTTGAAAGTCGCAGTGGAAGATACACATTTTTTGCGCTCACCTTGTCGATTATCACGCTATCGTTGGGAGCCCCAATGCCATAGACGGTTAGACTATTAATAGAGACTGCTTTATTCTCTCTATAAAAGCCCGCTAGTGGTATTCCAGTGCTGTTACCAATGCAGTTGTCGTTGTTGCACGACGAAGTAATGGCAGCAAGACCCACTGCCACAACAACAGCCAAAGTGATATGTCGTAAAATGTTTCTCATTTATTTTATCTCCTCTTCAATCTCGTAGTGGTTACGGTTCTGTGAGTTGCGGGCGATAAGTTCGCCTAAGAATCCCGTGAGGAACAGCTGCGTACCCAGTATCATACAGGTGAGAGCAAGGTAGAAATAGGGCGAGTCGGTCACTAAGATGTAGTGGTTGCCTGCATGCATATTGTAAAGCTTGATGGCGCCCACTGCAATAACGGCAATCAATCCTATGAAGAACATGAGGCTGCCGAGCAGTCCAAAGAAATGCATAGGTTTAACACCAAACTTCGACTGGAACCACAGTGTCATCAGGTCAAGATAGCCATTGACGAAGCGGTCGAGGCCAAATTTTGACTTGCCATATTTCCGTGCCTGGTGCTTCACAACCTTCTCGCCAATCTTGTCGAAGCCGGCATTCTTGGCAAGATATGGAATGTATCGGTGCATATCGCCATAAACCTCAATGTGCTTCACCACCTCGCGGCGGTAGGCCTTGAGGCCGCAGTTGAAGTCATGAAGGTTCTTGATGCCGCTCACCTTGCGAGCTGTAGCGTTGAAGAGCTTGGTTGGAATAGTCTTCGACAGAGGGTCATAACGCTTCTGTTTCCACCCGCTCACCAAGTCATACTTCTCCTCGGTAATCATACGGTAGAGCTCAGGAATCTCGTCGGGAGAGTCTTGCAGGTCGGCATCCATAGTGATGACGACATCGCCTTTTACCCTCTCAAAACCTGTGTGCAAAGCCGGCGACTTGCCGTAGTTCCTCCTGAAATGAACTCCCTTGATGCAGGGGTTCTTCTCGCTGAGTTCTTTAATTACCTGCCATGAGTCGTCGGTGCTGCCGTCGTCGATCATGAGCACTTCGTAAGTGAAGTTGTGCTCATTCATCACACGCTCAATCCACGCCGCCAGCTCAGGCAGCGACTCTGCTTCGTTGAAAAGGGGTACTACAACCGAAATGTCCATAATAAATATGTAATGTTCTAAATGTTATCTTAATGTCGTTTATAAGGTATTTTCTCAGCAATAAATGCTGTGATGGCTCCTCCTAGGCTCCCTAAGCAGGCAAATATCCAAAACAGCATCATACTGAATTCAAAAGCAGATGGCAAGGCACGATGAGCAATCATCTTTTTCAGCGTCTTTGCTGTTTCAGAATCGATATCAGGCACGTTATCAAGGAAATATTGCATCTGATCATAAAGGAAGTCGGGCCTTATAAAAGTAATTGTCAGATAACATGCCAGCACCATGATAAGCGCTCCACCTAATGTGGTGAAAATCGCCAATATCCACAGCTCGCTAAACAGTGCGAAACCATCAAGAGCGACAAACCGCTTGCGTTGGAAAATGCATAGTACTACTGGTGCAACCAGCATTAAAAAAGATGTCAGTATGCTTAATGATGGCACTTTGTCATAGAATATGAGCGTCACTGCCAATAGCGACAGCAGAATTCCAAACGGAATTCCAAGCTCGGCACTCAATGTGTATATGTTCTTTTTAAAGTCAAAGCGAATCATTTTGCACTGCAAATTATTCCAAACTGCAAAGGTAAAGAAAAGTTTTGAGTTATCAGTTATTAGTTGTGAGTTTTTGTCTTTTTCTAGATTCTAGAAGGTCTAGATTGACTAGAATTTCTTGATAGTCTAGCAGACAAGGTGCACTTATTTCACCATTTCCAAGAACTGGTCTTCATTGATGATGTCGATGCCTAGTTTCTGGGCTTTCTCGAGTTTGGCAGGACCCATGTTGTCGCCAGCGAGGATAAACGAAGTGGCCTTGCTGATGCTGCCCACGTTCTTACCACCGTTTTGCTCAATCATAGCCTTGTATTCTTCGCGCGAGTGGTGCTGGAACACGCCACTGATGACAATCTTCTTGCCTTCGAGTTTGGTAGTACGACTGGCTAGCTCCTCTTCGCTCAGAGCCATCTGCAGCCCAGCCCATCGCAGCCGCTCCACTATGTCGCGGTTGCTCTCCACGGCAAAATATTCTACAATGCTCTGCGCAATCTTTGGGCCTATCTCAGGGATAGCAGCAAGTTCGTCGGCGCTCATCTCCATCAGGCGGTCAATGTTGTGAACGTTGCGAGCCAGCACCTTGGCGATTGTCTCGCCCACAAAATTGATTGACAGCGCATAAATCACCCTCTCAAACGGCACTTGCCGCGACTGCTCAATGCCTCGCATGATGCGTTGAGCGCTCTTGAGCTGGAAGCGGTCGAGGCTCACAAGTTTATCAATGGTGAGGTCATATAGGTCGGCGATATTGTTGACGAGTCCGCTCTCATGCAGCTGCACCGCCACCTCTTCACCTATGCCGTCGATGTTCATGGCATGTCGCGACACAAAATGCTCAATGCGACCTGTGATTTGCGGTTTGCACTCCCACTTATTGGGACACACCCAAGCCGCCTCGCCCTCAACGCGTTGCAGCGGAGTACCGCACACGGGACAATGGTTCACAAATTCTATTGGCTGAGCATCGGGTTTACGTTGCTTAGTGTCAATGCCAACGATTTTGGGTATAATCTCGCCGCCTTTCTCCACATATACCATGTCGCCATCGTGGATGTCGAGTTGGCGTATAATGTCCTCATTGTGCAATGAGGCACGCTTGACAATGGTGCCGCTCAGCAGCACTGGCTCAAGATTGGCAACGGGGGTGATGACACCGGTGCGCCCCACCTCGTAGCTCACCGACTTGAGCTTGGTGCACTCGCGCTCGGGGGCAAATTTATAGGCTATCGCCCATCGTGGTGACTTGGCAGTAGCGCCAAGGTTGAGCCATTGCCTTAATGAGTTGAGTTTGAAAACAAGCCCATCAGTGGCAACTGGCAGTGACTTGCGGTCTTTGTCCCATCGTCCTATGAAATCGGCCACTGCATCAATAGATTCGAGCACTTCGGTATGGGCTACCTTAAAGCCCCAAGAGCGCACGGCGTCCATAGCTTCGGTGTGTGTGGAATAGGGCAGATTGTCGCCGAGTAGGAAATAGAAATAGGCATCAAGACCACGTTTTGCTACCTCGGCGCTGTTTTGCATCTTGAGTGTGCCAGCGGCAGCGTTGCGGGGATTGGCAAAAAGTGGTTCCTCGTTGAAGGCTCTCTCCTTGTTTAGGCGTTCAAAGCTTGCCCATGGCAAGAGAATCTCGCCTCTCACTTCGAATCGTTTGGGATATTCCATGCCTTGAGGAAGCTGTAGTGGCACGCTGCGGATGGTAATGACATTGGCAGTGACGTCATCGCCACGCACTCCATCGCCACGTGTCACGGCACGCACTAGTCGGCCGTTCTCGTAGATGATTGAGATGCTTGTGCCGTCATATTTCATTTCGCCGACGATTTCCACAGGCTCGCCGCCAAGTCCATCCTTGGCGCGTCGCAGGAAGTCTTGTACCTCTTCTATGCTATAGCTGTTGCCCAGCGACATCATGGGGCGCTCATGTACCACTTGCTCAAAACCCTGACTCAAGTCGCTGCCCACGCGCTGTGTGGGCGACAGAGGGTCGGCCATCTCGGGATGTGCCGCCTCCAAATCCTGCAACTCACGCATGAGGTGATCAAACTCCTGGTCGCTGATAGTGGGTTGGTTGAGCACATAGTAGTTGTGGTTGTGCCGGTTTAATGTCTCGCGCAACTCAATGATGCGCGCCTCATCGCCAGTGAGCTGCTTAGGTTGCTCACCATGCTTATCTTCACTATTATCTATCTCAAAATCGTCGAATAAACTGCGTTGAATATCCATAAAAAGTTAATGTTACATTGACATTATCACCTCGTTGATGAGGTCGGCATTGAATTGCTCGATGTCGGTAAGTTCCGTTTGGTTGCTGTTCTTCTTGTACCAGGGTTGAGCATCGAAGTATTTCTGATACTTGGCATCTTCGAAGATGTTGCCGTGACGAGCGAAGATTTCAGCGTACATTAATTCGAGAGCATCCTTCGGGAAGAGTCTGAGCAATCTGTGTGTGAGAGGCATCACCGAAGTGAACGCCCATTTGCCGTCGATGCCTTTCCACGGGCACTGCACCTTGGTGAGCATGTTGCTGCCATCTGCGAGACGAGGGCGGTGGTCAACAAATTTATCGCCATAAGTCTCTTGGGCCAATAAGCCATCGGCAGTGAGCTTTAGCTCCCACATTAAGAATGGGCAGATGGCACCAGCACCACCGCCTCCCGGTATCCCATAATAGGGGGAGTTAGGATCACCATGGCTCACACGTTCAAAGCTATGGGCAATATCTATTTTGTCATTCCCCATTTTTACAATGCGATATACTCCAGGATCGGTGTTATACTTGCTTCCTGTGTAAAAATCTTGCCACAGTCCGAAAATTGAATTCTTTCCATTGGTGAGCATATAGTTCCCAGCCAAGATATACTGAACGTAGATTGATAATTCAACCTCAGAATGTAAACGGTTAGTGTAGTAATAGACCTCAACTGGGTCGTCAATGGCATTGCGATATACAAGCACGGTGTCATTGCCCAGTTTCTCGACAGAGAGTGTGAGACCATCTTTATTATTAGTCTCAATATGGCATAGTTCTAGACCATCGTAGGAAAGATGTATGGGATTGGCAAAGAACTGCTTTGTGTCAAGCACCTGTCGCTTATCGAAGCGGTGCTCAAGTTGAGCAATAATGCCATTTTCAAATAGGGCTTTAATCTGTTTTTCCTGTGGAAAGCGGGAAACTGCGTTGCCAGCGAATGTGAAGATGGCAATTGCTGTGGCCAATAGGAAGATTCTTTGTTTCATAGTAGTTTATAATAATTTTGTGGGTATTGGTTGTTTGTATCTCTGTTCACTAATAAAAACAATCTTAATCTCAAAAAAGAAAGCTTTTTAGAGTCATCATTCTCCTGCCATCACTTGCTTGATGAGGGCAGCGTTGAATTTCTCGATGTCGGAGAGTTCGGTTGGAGACTTACTCTTTTTGTACCACTTTTGTGCGTTGAAGTAATTTTGAGTCTCGGTGTCATCGAAAGTTGCGCCATGGCGAGCGTAAATCTCGGCACACATGAGTTCGAGAGCATCTCTAGGGAAGAGTTTGAGCAACTCATGGGTGAGAGGAATCACCGAGGCGAATGCCCACTTGCCGTCAACACCCTGCCAGGGACACTGCACCTTGGTGAGCACGTTATTATCTTTGTTGTCGAGTCGAGGATTGTGATCCACAAAAGGCTGATCTTTTACAATCTTTACCAGAAGCCCTTGCGAGGTGAGTTGAACCTGCCATTTCATGGGGCCCATTTTGGCTCCTGCGCCCCCACCTCCAGGCATTTTGCCGTGCTTTGGGCTTTTGGGGTTGCCGTGGCTCACCCTGCCTTTGCCATAACTGACATTTATGAGGTTGGTTTCGGGCACAAATTCTATCTGGAAAATTCCTGGGTCGTGGTCATACTTGCTGCCTTCATAAAAGTCCATCTTCGGTCCAAACACCGAGTGTTTGTCATTCTCAAGACAGTAGTTTCCTGCCAGGATGTAGTGGATGAAAATGTAGTCTTGCCAACTATTTGTTTTGCATTCCCTCTCCTCGATGCTGTAAAATGCCTTTACCGGATGGTTCTGTGCGTTGCGGTAAACGAGCATGGTGTATTGGCCTATTTGCTCTACTGTCACTGTGAGTTTGTCGCCATACTCTTCCACTATTTTGCCGCCATCGACATTCAACCAAAAAACATCTTTGGTGGGCACAACGTCTTTGGTGGAATGGTAATTATATCCTGAGACAATCTTTTTGACGTCAAGATCATATCTTGTTGTGAAAACATACCTACCGTCACACCAATATAGTACCTTGCCAGTCATCAACGTGTCCATAGTGCTCAACAGGCATGCCATGTCGTTGCGGTGCTCAAGGTCGGTAGCGATACCTTCTTTTAGGGTGTTATACACATTTTCGGCTCTGAATGGATGCACTACCTGGGCATAGCCGCTATTGATCAGTGTTATCATTGCTAATAATAAAAATAAATTCTTTTTCATGACTATCTGTTTTGGTTCGTCTTCTTCTGCAAAAATAATATTTTTTTTCGTTTCATGAGCATTCTGTGTGGTTTTATTGAGATTTTTTTATATATTTGCAAAAATCAACCATTAAAACTAAAAAAACTATGAGAATTATAAATTGCAGATTATGGATTGTCGCAATAGTGGCATTGTTTTTGGTGGGCTCAACAACTGTTGTTGATGCCAAAACCAAGAAAGGTAAGACTAAAACCACTACCACAAAAACTGGCAAAACTGGCAAAAAAACGCAAACTTCCAACAGCAATAACCTCACCTTCACTGTCAATGGCGTGAAGTTTGAGATGGTGAAAGTAGATGGCGGCTCATTCACGATGAGCAACCGAGTTGGTTATGATGAATATGAAGAAAATCAAGTGACACTGGACACTTATTACATAGGTCAGACCGAGGTAACACAGGCACTGTGGAAAGCAGTGATGGGAGATAATCCAAGCCAGATTAAAAACGACAAGTTTCCCGTGACAGATGTCAGATATAAAGACTGCATACTATTTATCTATAAACTGAACGAGCTTACAGGAAAGGATTTTAGATTGCCAACTCTCGCCGAGTGCCAGTTTGCTGCTCGTGGCGGAAACAAAAGCAAGGGGTATAAATACTCAGGCGGCAACGACATCAACAAGGTGGCTTGGTATAGTGGCAACAGTAACGGCGACCCTCAAAAAGTAGCGACCAAAGCAGCTAATGAACTTGGCATCTACGATATGTGCGGCAGCATGAGTGAGTGGTGCTCCGACAACTATGACGATGGCACCCGTTCCACATCGCGAGAGGTGGGTCCTGGTCTTGCTCGACCTTCAGCTGCAGCCTACGGTGGGAATATTCACAGCGCACCCGAAGAATGTGAGATAAAGTTTATGGATAGATACGATACTTACGGCGCTCTTATCATTGGTCTGCGTCTCGCATTGTGTCCAGAAAAATAATGTTCAATAATTAACATCAAAGAATCTTTGCAATCTGAATCGTTATAGAACAACAATAACTTCAAAATATAAACAAAAATGAAAAAATTATCCTTACTCATTCTCATGGCTTTAGTTTCCATGACGTCGCATGCCTATACCTACTACAGTAACATTGAGATAGGCAACTTCAAGTACTCTCAACTGGGCTTGGGTTCTTCATCAAGCGAGGAGAATATTGCTTTTCTGAGTGGTCTTTCCAGTACAGCAAGCACTTCGCTCACGACGCTCGATATCCCGGGTTATGTGATTTACAACGGCAACCGCTACCGTGTCAAGCAAATCAATCAAAATGCGTTTCACAACAACACCAAGATCACTAATGTCACTTTTGGCTATGGTGTGGAATATATCAGCAGTTATGTCTTTGATGGCTGCACAACGCTCAAATATGTGAACCTGCCGAGCTCGGTGAAGGAAATAGGGCAGTTCGTGTTCCAGAACTGCACGAGTCTTCTTGTTGTGGCCTTTGCAGGAGATAAGGCACCAAAGATATATGACTACACCTTCAACCTGTCGAGCACGACCAAAAAAGCCTCCACAGCGACCTACCGCGGCATGAACGCCCTGAAGGCCGACGCCAAGTGGGTAGCAGCTTTTGGAGCCAGCAACATCCTTCGCCATTATAATTACACGGTTAGCGATTTTAAGGTTTACAATTCCACCAACGGCTGCTGGCAATACTATGTCATCAAGAACGGCATCCCCTATAACAGCAACAGCAGCAATCCAGCAGTGCGTTCCTCGTGTGTGCTGGTGGGAGCCACATTTACCGACGGATCAAACTATACCATCAGTTTGCCACAAACTGTAGGCAATTCTTCTAACAATTCCCCTGGCGGCTATAAGTTCTATGGTGTTGCCGACAGCGCGTTCCTTAACAATAATGCCATCACCAAGATAACCAACAACAACACTATGGCATATAAAATAGGCGTTAGAGCGTTTCATAGCTGCTCAAACCTCACAAGCGCCGATGTGCCTGTCGATACCATCGGCGATTATGCCTTCTATAATTGCTCCAATCTCACCTCTGTTAATTTTGCCAGCAGTTTGTGTAATTTGGTTTATCTAGGAAATTTTGCCTTTGGCATGTGTGGGCTCACTGGTACAGTGAACATACCCGCTGCAACCAAAGATATTGGTTGCGCTCCCTTCTACTACTGCTCTTCACTGGAAAGCATCAATGTTGATAAGAACAATACCAATTATCGGAGTATTAGCTATGTCGGTTGTGAGCTGTACGACAAATCCGGTACTGAGCTTATTCAGGTTCCAGGAAAATGTACTGGTGGTACGGAGTTGTTATATCACCCAGGCAGCCCAAAACTTCTACGAATCCGTCAATATGCTGCTGCAGGATGCAATATGAAACATCTAGAATTGACCTATAATGTCAAATACATTGAAGCGAATGCGTTTTATAGCTGCAAAGCATTAGAAGAAGTGCACATTCCATCATCGGCAACAGCGGTGGCTAGCAATGCGTTCGCTTATTGCGATAAGGTCAATTGTGTGGAGCTGAACTTGACGACACCACCCACTGTTGACTTGTTCCCTGCTGTGACCGATAAAAGCTCTGTGGCGCTTTACACACCGCATGAGGCATATACAGCCTATGACAACAGCTCAATCTGGAAGCAATATAACCGAAAAACTGGCACCTATGACCACACCAACTGTTGGGACATAAAAAAACATATAAATGGATATGGTGTCTACTATACAGTTTTGGTTCCATACACGGGAGGTGAAATACCTGGTAAAGTTAATGTAGTCGGTATCAGGCTTGATGCTAATAATAATGGATATGTTAGTATCCCTTCAGAGATAGTAAATGGCTGGAGCACTTCTGGTATTTACTATTCAGAGCCTTATCGCCCCGTATCGATTGGATATAGAGTAGCCGACACCAACAAAGAATTTACCATTGATGGTGCCTCCACTATACTAACGATAGATGATTATGCTTTTGCCGGTTCAAAGCTGAAAAACTTCCCATTCACAAATGTTAATAGTATTGGCGCTTATGCATTTTTTGACTGCACCAAGCTGAATGTGGATTTAGGATACGAAGATTTTGGGAATATCACGGACATAAAGGAATCTACATTCTTTGGTTCTGCCATCAAGACATTTTCACCTCCAGCAACACTCAAAACTATAGGCCAATATGCTTTCTACGCTTGCAGCAATCTCACTGAGATCTACCTTATCCACGCCGAAGGAAACACTATAACCTGCGGAAAAGAATTTTTTGGTGGTAATGCCAGCGACTTCAAGTGCTGGGTGGACTACCGCAAGTTGCCCGATTTCTTGAATACCACAAATTGGGACACATCAAAGATTTATCCGTTCATCTTTTTTGGCGGTAGCGGCGAGTGGAAGTCATTTGCATGCGTCAAAGACATTGACTTTAGAGGGGCATTCAATAATGGCATGCGTGCCTACATTGTGAGCGCCTACGACCAAAACCAGAAGAAAGCCACACTTACCGAAATCGACTATTTGAAAGCCAATAATGGTGCAGTGCTGTATGGTCAACCAGGCAAAACCTACCGATTAGACTATCCAACAAGCGGTAGTAATCCTTCAACTTCATCGTGGATGGTGGGAGTGACTGGCTCGTCACAAACTGTGAACTCCAACAACACAACAAGCTACTTCATGATAAATGGCTCGTCACCTCAGTTTGACAAGATTACCAGCAACACCACTTTCAATCGTGGTTATGCCTATCTCAAGATTCCGACCAACCAGACTGGTGG
The DNA here is from genome assembly GCA_902777835.1 of uncultured Bacteroidales bacterium. Taxonomy (GTDB): domain Bacteria; phylum Bacteroidota; class Bacteroidia; order Bacteroidales; family Muribaculaceae; genus Sodaliphilus. Next base: position 22,274 of record CACYVC010000017.1, read on the forward strand.
CGCAAGCACTATTTACACCAACCTGAGCAGTAACGTGGCAATCCCAGGCGACGTGAACGGTGACGGCGAGGTCACCGCTGCCGACATCACAGCACTCTACGACGTGCTGCTCAACAACGACTACTCACACATTGTCAATGGCGACCAAACCGGCGACAACATCATTACCGCCGCCGACGTGACTGCAGTTTACACTATCCTGCTGGAGAATTAATGCAGAATGCACAATTGGGCTGAGCATGGCTTTTTTTAAGACGATTAATGACAATCAATATTAACGCTGCGCGTGGAGGGATTACTGACAATTCCTCCACGCTGGCTTTTATCTGGTATTCTCCTAAATCATACAAAGCCAACAAAGCCTGACAAGAACAACAAAAATATTTATTAGACTTGTTATGACTTGTTACCACGCAGCAAGGGGTCGCCATGCACGTTAGTGCATGGAAATTAGAGAGCCTATGGCTCTAAAATTATATTGTTGCTTCGCACTAAAATTTTAGTAAATACATCGCCAAAGAATGAGAATGATATTTTAATCAAGAAATTTTAGCGCGTCAGCGCCCATACAATTTTTAGCACGCAGTGCTTTGATTTCCACTCCGGCCAGGAGTGGGAAAAGGGTGCAGAGAAATTTTAAAATAAATTGTAATCAAATTTTAAGCGAAGCGCCCCCATGCATTATAAATTATGCATTAATTAAGTGTTGCCATCACTTGCTTGATGAGTGCGACGTTGAACTTCTCAATGTCGGTGAGGACTACGGGGTTGCCGCTCTTCTTGTACCAAGGTTGCTGGTCAAAGTATTTTTGATTTGCTGGGCTCTTGAAGGTGTCGCCGTGACGGGCGTAGATTTCGGCGCGCATGAGTTCGAGAGTTTCCTTAGGGAACAATTTGAGCAACTCGTGAGTGAGAGGAATCACCGATGCGAAAGCCCACTTGCCGTCAACGCCTTGCCAGGGACACTGCACCTTGGTGAGAACGTTTTTGCCTTTTGCCAATCTTGGGTTATGGTCAACAAAAGGTTCGTCATGAGTCACTCTGGCGTCAAGCCCCTCATTTGTAAGCTTCACCTGCCATGTCATAGGCCCCATAATCGCTGCAGCTCCACCGCCGCCTGGCATCTTCCCATATTTTGGATCACTTGGGTCACCATTGCTTACACGACCTTCACCATAGATTATGTCGATAAGATTGTTGTCGGGGTAAATGTAGAACTGATACAATCCTGGGTCGCTTGAATAGCGGTCACCCTCATAGAAATCTTGTTTGGGCCCAAACACAGAATACTTACCATCGGCGAGTGCATAGTTGCCGGCAAGGATATAGTGCAGGAATATTGTCCAGTTTCCATTGTTCCTCATGTCGTTTGTGATGCTGTAATAGGCCCTCACCGGTGCGCCTTGCGCGTTGCGATACACGAGCATGGTGTATTGCCCCAGTTTCTCAACTGTGACATTGAGTGATGACTCACCTGCCACCTTCACCTTATTGCCCACGACATTCATCTTATGCGGCATTGCCATGGTTGGAGTTGGCTCCATAGATTGGTTGTAGCCAGCATAAATTAATTTAGTCTTGCGGTTATACATTGTTGAGAAGATGAAGCGTCCATCGGTCCATAGCTGTTCGATGTTGCTTATGAGCGTCTGCTCATTGTTGAGCACTTGCAGTTTGTCGTTGCGGTGCTCAAGGTCGATTGGCAACGATTGTTCAAACAAATCGTATATAGACTCCTTGTCGCTCCGGAAAATGTATTTGCTATTTTGCGCGCTGGTACTTAAAGCCATCATAATGAGCAGGAATAAAATGATTTTTTGTTTCATAGTTATATAGTTTTTATTAGTAACCGCAAAAATATATATTTTTCTTGTGACGGCAAAGTTTATGAGTTTTTTTGTTGGATGCTTGTATATCTCATAAAAAAGTGTTATCTTTGTGAAAAATGATTATATCATGAAAAAAATCTCATTATTTATTATGGCTTGCGTCATGGCATTCGGAGCGATGGCGCAGGAGTTTTGGTTGGGTGCCGACATAAGTGGCACAAGTGCGCTTGAGCGTTTTGGTGTAAAGCTTTACAACAACGCGGGTGAGGAACGAGACAATATCACGTTAATGCGCGAGTTGGGGCTTAATGCGGCACGATTCCGCGTGTGGGTCAATCCTCGTGGTGGAGAATGCGACATGCACGACGTGCTGGCGATGGCCAAGCGCGCTCAGGCTCAAGGTATGGCTATTATGATTGACTTTCACTACAGCGACTGGTGGGCCGATCCAGGCAAGCAGAACATACCTGCACGGTGGAGACATTACAATTACGAAGCTATGAAACGTGCTCTGGCGATGCACACCACTGAGACACTGCAGCTGCTTAAAGACAACGGCGTAGATGTGAAATGGATACAGATAGGTAACGAGACCACCAATGGATTCCTGTGGCCCATGGCTCACACTCCCGAGAACATGAAACAATATGCTGGCCTCACCGAAGCAGGATATCGTGCGGCAAAAAAAGTATATCCAAAGGCCATCTGCATCGTGCATCTCGATGCCGCCTGCGACATCGACCGTTATCACACCATTTTCAATGGTCTGAAAAAGTATAAGGCTCACTTCGACATGATAGGTGTGAGCGTGTATCCCTACTGGGACATGGACGCAGGTCTAACTAAAAGCGAGGACGAAACCCTAGAGCGCGTAATTGAGAACATCAACACCTTGAGCAAGGAATATGGCTGCCCTGTGATGATTGTTGAGACTGGCTATGAGGCACGCCGTCCCGAGGCAGGCAAGGCATTCATGACACGCCTCATCGATGCCGCCCGCAACCAAACCAACGGCAACTGCCCTGGCGTCTTCTACTGGGCTCCCGAAGCCGAAGGGCACTACCCCTTAGGTGCCTTCCAAAACCATCGACCCACTGTAATTATGGATGCGTTTAAAGCTAAGTGATAAAGGAAAGTGTCAAATAATTCTAGATTTTCTAGAAATTCTAGACTATCTAGATGATCTTATAAAAAACTAATAACTAAATAATAGCAACTAAAAAATGAAGGTATTACACACTAGCGATTGGCATCTTGGCCATACGCTCTACGGTTATGACCGCACCGAGGAACAGCAGTCAATGCTCAATCAGATTAAGGAAATTATTAAGAACGAACAGCCCGACGTGATGGTGCTAAGTGGTGATGTATATCACACTTCACAGCCCAGCGCAGCGGTGCAGACCATGTTTACCGAAGCCATCGTGGCAATGCATCGAGCATGCCCCGAAATGACCATCGTCGTCACTGCCGGCAACCACGACAGCGGTTCCAAACATGAAATCTACCAGACTCCTTGGCGGGAACTTAAAGTGTTTGCCATAGGAAATATCGACAAGGAAAAACTTGAAAACCACATCATTGAAGTGCCAGGCAAAGGATTTGTCATTGCAGTTCCCTATGCCTACGAGCGCAACATTCCCGAGCGCTTCTTCCAGCAACTGCTTGCAATGGTAGAAGAGAGAAATACCGAAGGCCTACCTGTGGTGATGATGGCCCACACAACAGTCGAGGGTTGCAACTTTACTGGTCACGACCTAACGGGTCCTAATACAGTGGGCGGTGTTGATGCTGTAGTGCATGATTACTTTGGCATGGGCTATGATTATTTGGCGCTTGGACACATTCACCACGCGCAATTCATTCACGACACTGAGCACCGCATGCGCTATAGCGGCACCCCACTGGTAGTGAGTTTCGATGAAGACTATGAACACAGCATCTCGATGGTGATAATTGAGAAACACGGTGCCGCACCACAAGTTAAGGAAATTCGCATCAACAACCCTCACCCCCTTGTTACACTGCCTTTAGAAGGGACAGCAACTTGGCAAGATGCTAAAGAGATGCTTAAAGACTTCCCTAAAGACAAACCAGCTTTCATTAGGCTTAATGTTGAGGTTGAAGACTTTCTGCCTGCAGGCGCAAGCGAAGAGGCTCAGGCTATTGCAGCAGGCAAAGAGTGCAAAGTGTGCCACATTAACGCCAAGCGCCCTGAGCGCGAGCGCACATCTGGTCAGGCGCTTACCGTACAGGAATTGCAAGAGATTTCGCCTATTGAGATAGCAAGGCGTTACATTTCTAATGTAGCTGGCTCATTTGATGAAGACATGGAAGCCATGTTTAACGAAGCATTAGAGGCAATTAACCAAGAAAACAACAAATGATATAATTATGAAACTACTGAATCTTAAGATGCATAATATTGCATCGATAAAAGACGCCACCATCAACTTTGGGCAAGAACCACTTGCAACAGCCAAAGTGTTTCTTATAACTGGCAAGACTGGCGCGGGAAAATCAACAATTCTTGATGCGATATGCTTGGCGCTATATGGCAATACTCCACGCATGGAGAGCACTCAACTAGTAAAAAAGCAAGATAAAGACACGGTTGTTGAAAATACTCTTGAGGTAAAAATCAACGACCCCAGGCTGATTATGCGGCGTGGATGTAATGAGGCGGCAGTAGAACTAACTTTCGAAGGTGGCAATGGAAAGCACTACAAAGCAACCTGGAGCGTATCAAGAGCTGCACGCACAGGCAATCTTCAAAAGGCAAAAAGGACGCTTGAAATATTAGGGGAAGATACTTTGCTCACCAATGCTCAGATACCTGAGGAAATCAACATGGCCGTTGGTCTCGACTTCACACAATTTTGCCGTACCACAATGTTGGCGCAGGGTGAGTTCACAAAATTCCTCAATAGCAAGGACGAAGACAAGAGCTCAATTCTTGAGAAGATTACTGGTGTTGACACATATACAAGAATAGGACTCAAAATCAATGAGATATGCAACCAGAAGAAACGCGATTGGGAGACCGCCAATTTGCGTCTTGCAGGCATCGAAGTGCTCAATGAGGAACAATTTGAGCAAATGAAAGAGCAAATGAAGCAATGTGATGCCGAATATAAAATTAAAAAGCAACAACAGGAAGAAATCAAACGCAAACTTCAATGGTTAAGCAACGATAACTTGATAAGAGTGGAACTTGAAAAGTTACAAACCGTGCTATCTGAAGCACGCGTCCAGCTCGAAAGTGAGGACTTTAAAAAGAAGGACGCGCTCGTCAAGGAGTGGAATGCCACCATCGAAGCCCGTAACTGGCTCAGCGGCAAGAATAAGGCTCTCAATGAAATCAATAGACTGAAAAGTGGCCTTGATGGGTTGTTGCCAGAATTTAAGAGAATCAAAGCGGGGCTGATGTGGCTCAAGAAAGATATTGAGGACAAGAAAGAGCAGCTTAGAGCAACTCAGCAATTTCTTAAAGAGCAAGACAGCAAAAAGAACGTATATGCCAACGAACAAACAATCTCGGCTCATCTTGCAGCAATCTCTAAGTGTAAAGATAGTATCCAGAAGGAGCAAAAAGACATAGATAAGGCAAATAATCTGCTAAATGGTGAGCTTAACAGAAAACTCGAAGAGGCAAAGGCGGCTGTTCACACTAAAAAAGAAAAAGTGAAAGAATGCCAAGAGTTGTTTGACTTGCTTGATCGAGAGCTTACTGAGATGAAACTTCCTGAGCTCCGGAAGAAAAAAGACGAACTAGCTAAAATCATTACAAACATAGGCACAGCATTGCTCATGATTGACACTCTCAACAAAGCGAAAGATGGTGTTAAATCTGTAGAGGATGCTATCTCATCAATAAAAACGAATATTGGTGAACTCGACGAAAAGTTGAAACAACAAGAAACAGAGAAAAACGCCACTCAAGTGAAGCGTGATGATGAGAAAGCCGTGTACGACAAGCTCCGTGAAAGCGTTGACAAATGGGCAAAGAACATGCGCTCAAAACTGAAAATTAATGATATGTGCCCTGTTTGTCGGCAAAAAATCACCCATGAATTGCCTCATGAGGATTTTCTTGACGGCATCTTTGAGGAAGCCGAAAAGAGATTGAAAGATCTGGAAGAATTGCTGAAATCTCAAATGGAGGTCAGCAATCTCACAAAAGCAAATATCGAAACTCAGAAAAAACTGCTCAACAATAGAGTTGAAGAACTTGAAAAAGCTAAAAAACAGCTTGATGTAGAGAAATCCAAAGTTCTTGAGGCGTGTGAAAAATGCGGCATAAATTCTATTAATGACAATACTAAGCAGCAACTTGAGGTTTTGAAAACACAAGCCAACGAAAAAAATGAGGTGGTGCAACAACAAGTTGCTGCTGCCGAAGCCAAAGAGAGCGGACGCAATGACCAGAATAAACTAGTTTTAGAGCATCAAAACGAACTTGCTAATCTAAATAATAAACTCAATGAGATTAAAGAAGAAATTGGCAAGTACAAGGCCGAAATTCAGTCAAGTGGTAGAATCATTGAGACAAAACAAAACGAACTAACTGGTCACCAAAACGAGGTGGAGATGCTTATCAATCCAAGCGACTGGAATATCGACTGGAAGACTATGCCAAGCCAGTTTGCTGATGAGTTGAAAAAGGCGACCGAACTATTCAAGCAGCACGTAGAGAAAGAGCAAAAACAAATCGTTGCTATAGATAATGCTTCAAGCGAATATAACAACGCTGTTGATTCGGTTAAAACCATTGTGAAGACCATGCCACAATGGCACGAGGTTACTGTTGATCGCATGCAAGAAATGAAACTACTGATAAATGCGGCCAATGATTTAAATACCAAGATTGCTGGTCTTCAGGCACAAATTATTCAGTCGCAAAATGAAGAACGCGAAATGAGTTCTAAGCTTGATGCCTGGCTTAAGGATAATCTTTCTCTCAACGTTGAGGCTTTAGTGACACTATCGAAACATAGTCAGAATGAAATCGGAGAGATACAGCAATCGCTTAATAAACTTAGAGACAATGTGCTGCAATCTAAAACATCGGTGGATAATTGCAATAGTAGGCTAAAGATTCACAACGAAGAGAAACCTGAGTTTGCCGAAAACGAGACAACCGAATCGCTAAATGCTTTGAGCTTAGTGGTGGAAGATGCTGTCAAGAAACTGGGCGAACAAATTGGCGGCATTAAGGAAAAACTCGATAATGATGAGCGACAAAAGCAACAACAGAGTCAACTCCTTGAAGAATGCGACACAAAGAAAGAGATTTATGGCAAATGGGAACGATTAAACAAGTATATTGGAGGCACCAATGGTAAAAGGTTCCGTAATATCGCGCTGAGTTATATCCTTGAGAATCTCATTCATTCGGCCAACGCCTTCTTGAAGACGCTCACTAATAGATATCGACTCACAGTGGAAAAAGGAACATTCTTTATTCTTGTGGAGGACGCCTATGAAGGTTATGCAAGAAGACCCGCTAGCACCATCTCGGGTGGTGAGAGTTTCATTGTATCACTAGCACTGGCTTTAGCGCTGAGCGATATTGCACAGCAACTGAGAGTAGAGATGTTGTTTATTGATGAGGGATTTGGAACACTGAGCGGCGAACCTTTGCATAAGGCCATTGAAACACTTAACACTCTATATGAGAAGACTGGCCGCCACGTGGGCATCATCAGCCACATTGATGAGTTGAAAGAAAAGATCCCCGTGCAGATTAGAGTAAACCAAGAAGGTAACTCATCGAGTAGCACAGTCGAGGTGGTGAGTTTATAGTTCACAGTTCTGAGTTCACAGTTCTGAGTTCACAGTTCTGAGTTCTGACTTCTCAACTGCCAGAAGGCTACTGCCGAGGCGGCGGCAACGTTAAGCGAATCTACGCCATGGCTCATGGGGATGCGCACCACATAGTCGGTCTGCTCTATGGTTTCCTGGGGCAGACCGTCGCCTTCGGTGCCCATCACTATCGCCAGGCGTGGCTCTGAAACAAGAATTGGATCATCAAGAGAAATGGACTTGTCGGTTAACGCCATTGCCACAGTTTTGAATCCAAGTGAATTAAGGCTTTTCACAGGTTCTTCAAGCCAAGTCCATGGCACCAGGAACACCGAGCCCATCGACACTCGCACGGCACGGCGGTTCAACGGGTCGCAGCTGGTGGGCGTTAGCAGCACAGCATCAATGCCTAATGCTGCTGCTGAACGGAAAATGGCGCCTATATTTGTTGTGTCGGTCACTCCGTCAATCACAACTACACGATGGGCATCGCGGCACACTTGCTTAACGCTTGGCAACAATGGCCGCCGCATAGCGCACAGCACGCCCCGAGTGAGAGTGTAGCCGGTGAGCTGCGCTAGGAGTTCGCGCTCGCCAGTATATACTGGAATGTCGCCACATCGTGCTATGATACCAGCCGCATCCCCCTCAATGTGTTTGCGCTCGCAAAGCAGCGAGAGCGGCTCAAAACCAGCGTTTAGCGCCACGTCAATCACCTTAGGACTCTCGGCGATGAAGATGCCTTTCTCTGGTTCCAATCGGTTGCGCAGCTGCGCCTCAGTTAGAGTGCCAAACACCTGCACCCCCTCATGGTCAAGCGATGTGATTTCTATAATTGCCATTTGAACTATTTTTGAGCCACAAAATTACAAAATCATTGCATAACAGCAAAAAAGCAAGCAGCATTTTGGCGATTTCGGAAAAAGGAAGTAATTTTACGCATTATTTCTAAAAAAGCTTTTATTATGGCACACACCTGCGAAAACTGCAAATTCAGAGCTCAATATGACAAAAATCCAAAGTCATTGTTAGGTCGCTTCTGGCGCTGGCACATCAACTTCTGCCCAGGTTGGAAAGGATATTTCACCAGTCAAAGCGAGGAGAAGAAGGCTGAGCTGCGCAAGAAGTATAACTTTACTAAATATTGATACTAAAGGTCAATTCCAGTTGTCTTAGCTGCAATGGAACAAAACAAGATAATCATATATCAAACTGAAGACGGACAGACACAAATTGATGTCCGAATGGAGAACGATACCGTTTGGCTCACTCAAGCTCAAATGGCAGAGCTTTTTGAGAAAAACCAATCTGTTATAGCTCGTCATATCTCTAACGTTTTCAAGGAAGGTGAACTTGAAGAAAATAGTAATATGCATTTTTTGCATAATACTCAATACAAATATAGACCAACAAAGATTTATAGTCTTGATGTCATCATCTCCGTTGGTTATCGCGTTAAAAGTAAGCGTGGTACTGCTTTTCGTATTTGGGCTCGAAAAGTGTTGAAAGACTACCTCATTAAAGGTTATGTTATCAATGAACGCATCCGTCGTGAGCAGATTGGTGAGCTTCGCCAATTAGTGCAAATGGTGGGTCGAGCTCTTGAGCATCAGGAATTAGTTTCTAATGACGAAAACAAGGCTTTGTTAGATATTGTTGTTGACTACACCTATGCCCTAGACACCCTTGACGATTACGATTATCAGCGCATTAATATTAGCGAAACAACGCAAGCAGAGAAGTTCCGTGCCACATACGACAATGCCATGAGCGTAATTAACACATTGCGAAACAAGTGGGGCAACAGTACCTTGTTTGGCAACGAGAAAGATGAGTCTTTCAAGAGTAGTATAGGGCAAATTTATCAAACGTTTGGTGGTGAAGAATTGTACCCAAGCGTTGAGGAAAAAGCTGCCATGCTTCTTTATCTAGTGACAAAAAACCATTCTTTCAGCGATGGGAACAAACGCATTGCCGCTACGCTTTTCCTGTGGTTTCTCAACAACAATGGCATTCTTTATCGTAATGATGGGACTAAACGTATCGCCGATAACACACTAGTTGCCTTAACCTTAATGATTGCCGAGAGTCGCACAGAGGAAAAAGATGTCATGGTGAAAGTTGTAACAAATCTCATTAATCAAAAGAACTAACTCAAAACAAAATAACAATGAAAAAAATCTTAACACTTGCGATTTTAGTTGTCTTGGCGCTGGGGGCAAATGCCCAGCTCAAGAAAGTATATGACGAGAGCATCAACCCATTGGAGCAAATCGACAAAGCCCTAGTCCAAGCCACTGAGCAGGGCAAGTTTGTAATTTGCCAAGTGGGCGGCAACTGGTGCCCCTGGTGCCTGCGCTTTGCCGATTTCATCACTAAAGATGAGGAAATCGCCAAGGTCATTGACGAGAACTTCGTGTATATCCACGTCAACTACAATCCCCGCAATTCGAGCGACGAAGCACGCGACAAAGCAATGCTTCAGCGACTGGGTAATCCTGGCAGATTTGGCTATCCCGTGTTCGTAGTGCTCGACACCAAAGGCAATGTAATTCACATTCAGGATTCCAGCTTCCTTGAGGAAGGCAAGAGCTACAACAAGGAAAAAGTGTTACGCTTCTTCAATGCTTGGACTCCAAATGTCGTCAGTGCACAGTGATGATTGATATCGAAGATTTCCTTTCCAAGCCTTATTGGATCATTGACATCCTGCCCAAGCAGGTACCAGCCAATGCAGGCGGACAGTATTTCACGATAGAGAAGTACTTCCTGTCTCCTCCTCACGTGGATGTTATTCATCGCAAATTTGCCAACATGATGTTGAAGCTTAATTGCTATGAAGACTTTATGGTGTTCCAAATTAATGAAGAAACTTGGACAGAAAATCCTAATCCTAACGAGTTGGAGCGAATGGTGCTTGAACGCAAACCGTTATTTGTAATCCTCAAGCATGCCCATGCCATGATTTCCATCACTGGTGAAGACCACAACATGACGGTATATGGCGCTAACGAGGAAACGTTGAAACTACTAAGTTCCATCGCCTCTACCGAAGGGCTCAACGTGTGGAAACCATAATAATATGAAGGACTACATCATTAGTGTTTTCCGCAAGATTAAGCAATGGCTTCAGTCATTGTCATTCAGGACTGGCGTGATTGTATTGCTCTGTTGCATACCTTTCTATATCTTGTCGTTCGCACAGATGCTACTGCCCATTAGCGTCACAGCAAAGGGAATACTATGGACTGTCCTCTTCGGGTTGGCAAAGACCTGCCAATATGGAGGCTTGACGATTCTTGGCGTTGAGGGCTACAAACGATTAAAAAGCAAATTCAAGAAGAAAACAGAACCAATTGAAACAAAATAAAATATCGGAATTACAGCAAAGCGACTGCATAGAAGAAGTGCGCCACCTTTATGAAACCGCATTCCCGCCCGAGGAGCAGATTCCTTGGGACGACGTGATGGTGCTGGTGGAGAGGATGCCGCTTGATTTCACCATCTATTATGATGAGGAGCAGTTGCTGGGATTTACCATAGTTTATCCCCGTAAGTCGTTCAACTGGTTCTGGTACTTCGCTGTGCCCGAGCAGTTGCGCGGCAGGGGTGTTGGACAGCAAATCTTGTCACAAGTGATAAAGAAATACAAAGACGGTACCACCATCCTTGACATGGAGAGCCCTGAGCAGGAGTGCGAGAATCAAGCGGTGCGCCGTCGCCGTCACGCATTCTACCTGCGCAACGGCTTCCGCGACACTGGCGTGGGGCGCTCGTTTGCCGGCATCGATTACACCATCATAATAATTGGCGACGGCAACTTCACTATGCAAGACTACGACCAAATTATCGCCGAGCTACGCTCACACTTGGACAACATGCCAAAACCTGAAGAAAATAAAGAGACAAACAACTAATTCACAATATTTTCACTAAACAATACTTAACTATGAACATTCTTATTTTACAAGGCTCGCCACGAGCAAATGGTAACACTGCCTGGATGGCTGAAGAGTGCAAGAAGGCTGCCGAGGCAGCAGGTCATAACGTAACATTGGTGAATGTTGCCCGCAAGAAAATCGCTGGTTGCTTAGCCTGCGAGTATTGCCACACCAAAGGCAACGGCGCGTGCATTCAGAAAGACGACATGCAGGAACTCTATCCACTAATGGCCGAGGCAGAAGTTCTCGTGCTTGCCGCTCCAATCTATTACTTTACATTAGCAGCACAGCTCCAAGCGCCCATCCAGCGCATGTATTGCGTAAATGCTCCCGCTAAGGTCAAGAAGATGGCGCTGATGATGTCGAGCTATTCACCAGGCGTGTATGACGGCGCAATGGCCGAGTACCGCGACATCTGCAACTACTGGAATGTTGAAGACTGCGGCATCATCACTGCCAAGAACGACGAGCAAAAGAGCGACGACATCAAGCAGAAGATTGCTGACATCATTGCTAAATTATAACCCTCTTGAACAAGCCTATGACAATTCAAGAATTCAGAGACTTCATGGCCACTGGCGAACCCATTGATGGCGGTTCGCCAGTGCATGCCATGTTTTACAAGCTCTCGCAGGAGGCTTTAAAAATCACTGCTGAGATAAATGGAAAATACCACACGCCCGAAGAGCTTCACTCGTTGCTCGAGAAACTCTTTGGCCGCGAGGTGCCCAAGAGCGTGGGAATGTTTCCACCGTTCCACACCGACTGCGGAAAGAACACCATATTGGGTGAACGGGTGTTCATCAACATGGGTTGCAAGTTCCAGGACCAGGGCGGCATTACTATTGACGACGGTGCGCTGATAGGCCACAACGTGGTGCTTGCCACCCTCAACCATTACCTCGATCCAGAGCGACGCGGAGGCATGACCCATGCCCCCATCCACATTGGCAAGAATGTGTGGATAGGTGCCAATGCCACAGTGCTCGCAGGCGTGACAATAGGCGATGGAGCTATTGTGGCCGCTGGCGCTGTAGTAACTAAGGATGTGGAACCCAACACCATAGTTGGCGGCGTCCCAGCCAAATTCATAAAGAGAATAGAACTATGAACATCGAGGAGTTCCGCGACTACTGTCTCTCATTGCCCGGTGTGACCGAAGCCACACCTTTCGAGAAATTCTCGCGGGGCAAATACACTATCCTCGTGTTTTACGTGGGAGGACACATGTTCTGCTACTTCAACATCGATCATTTCAATTTTATCACCATAAAGTGCCACCCTGAACTGATGGCAGAGCTTAAAGAGCGTTATCAGGCCATTGGCGATCCCTTCAACGGTGACAAACGTTACTGGATAAGCGTTGACGTGAATGGAGATGTCGATGACAACACCTTAAAAATGCTGGTACGTCAGTCCTATGAACTGGTAAAAGCCCGAAAACAGCCGCGCAAGCATTAGCCCACCGAGACAAACGCCAAAACTATTTTTTCTCTATCGTCGCCACTATATATTCTGAGCGGGTGCCTATGCGGTATTTCCCGCCCCAAATGCCTAGGCCTGAGGAAATGTAGTATTGGGTGTCGCCTTTTTGAAGTGGTCCCCAAGCTTTCTCATACATAGCGTTGACTATCAAACTAATTGGCCACACTTGACCCTCGTGAGTATGTCCGCTGAATTGGAAATCAACTCCTGCTTGTTGCGCCTCCTCAAGTTTGTAAGGTTGGTGGTCGAGCAAGATAATATATTTAGTGCTATCTACACCTTCAAGCAGGTGCTTCAGCGGTTTGCGCTTACGACTGAAACGATCGTCGCGACCCACTATCACGAGGTCACCAATAGTGACAGTAGAATCGCGCAACAGCGTGAGTCCTGCCTGGCGATAGAAGTCGAGCGACTCATCGATGCCTGTGATATACTCATGATTGCCAAGACACGCCACTACTGGAGCATTTAGCTGATGGAAGCCGGCGGCCATATCTTCTTCGAGCAGCGGTCGCATGTGTCCGTCAATGATATCGCCCGCCACCAATATCAGGTCTGGGTTCTCGTCATTTATCATCTTTACCCATCGTTGCCACTCGGCCTTACGGTTATGGTATCCTAGATGCATATCACTAACCATCACCACCTTAATGGGCTTTGATAACTTTTTATTGGTTCCCAAGGTCAATGGTTCTCGCACTTTGTTGTTGTAATGGATATTGCCATAGACAAGAAGTCCTGTAATAACAGCAGTAATAGCGCCCGCCGTCCATGCGTTGCAAAAAAGCCATTCCTTAGGTACAAGATGGCATAGACGACCTACATCGAGCAGCAAGAAAGCAATAAGCAGATAAAGAAACACTATTAGCCACGATGTGCTTATATTGTAGCACGACGACGCAAGCCACAGCGGCATACGGTCATATAGACCCGAAAATCCCACAAACAGCATTGCAAGTGACGCAACCATAAGTCCAACCACTGTCCATTTTGCCCACACAGGCAACGGAAGCACCTGATACACATGCCATAGCACATAAACATGAACAACTACCGCCAGAAGTATAACAATGATGAAACCAATCTTCATAAGTAAAAGGAAAAATGATTTTTAAGGCACAAAAATAGTCATTTTAATTTTTATTCACGCAGGCAAGGCGTTTTTTTCAAATAAATTCATTATTTTTGTCAAAAATTTTTTATCACCATGACAAATTGCAAATTATTTATCCTAGGGATTATTTCGCTTATGGCAAGTTGTAGTATAGAGGCTGAGGTGCTTCCAACACCTCAGATTACAGGCGGCAAACCTCTCATGCAAGTTATGAGTGAGCGCAAGTCAAGTCGCGACTATCAAGAGAATCAGACAATTACAAAGCAAGATTTGAGCAATATGCTCTGGGCCGCTTGGGGCATCACACACGATGGCAAGCGCACTATTGCCACCGCCATGAACCGTCAGGAGTTAGTTCTCTACGTCATCACCCCCACCGAAGTGAGCCGTTATAACCCCGAGGCAAATACACTCACTGTTGTCAACACTGGCGACTTCCGCAAATATTGCACCATGCAGGACTTTGCTGCCATTGCACCAATCAACATTGTGTTGGCAGTAGATGTCACCAAACAAAACAAACCAGAGTTCCAAGGCTACACAGCAGGCGCTGCTTCTCAAAATATCTACCTCTACTGTGCCCAAGCCGGACTCAAGAGCGTAGTAAGAGCAGGTTTCGACAAGGACAATCTTCCCAAAGTGCTTAAACTAAGCGAGAACGAGCGCATTATGTTTGTTCAAACCGTTGGTAAATAATTCTGGTTTTGGCAAAAAAATCTTATAGACTGATAATCGTGCTTTTGGCAGCCATCTCAATGGTCGCCACATTGTCATTATCGTCTTGTAAGAAAGAGAAAAAACCTGAGAAAACTTTCCACAACTACTTCGACAAGTCACAACTGAAATACATAAATCAACTTGGAAAAAGACCTCAACTGGAAGACCTTCACGACAGCATTGACACTCTAAGGGTAGATAAAAACGGGCTTCACCGCATATATTCTAACCCACCACAGGGCAAATTCATTGAGGTTTTTAATGACACAAATCCTGTGCAGATTCCCTACGCCAAAAAGAACGGTATAGAACCTATCAAAAGTTTGCACGATGCCTATAGACTAAGGCAGCCATTGGTGAAAATATCAACTTGCGAAGCCTATTTTCTCGACAGTCTATCTCACTCAATGCCCTATCTGGTGCCTAAGGCAGCAAAACTGCTCGAAGACATAGGTTGTGCCTTTGCCGACACCATCAGAGCACGCGGAGGAAGCGCCTATCGCATCGTGGTAACGAGCTGCACTCGCTCACACTTCACTGTTGGTAAACTATTGAAGGTGAATAGAAATGCTTCTGAACGCTCCTGCCACATGAATGGCACAACTTTCGACCTTAGCTGGGTGCACTATGAACCCTATAACAATGACTTCCTCCTCAACCACGAAGACCTCACCAATGTGCTTGGTGAGATACTCTATGACTTTCGTCAAAAGAAGCGCTGCACTGTGCTCTTCGAGCGAGGACAATGCTGCTTCCATATTACTGTAATATAAACTAAAACAATAATAAACCACAAAACAAACAATGACTGAACAAAATGCAATTGCCGATTATCTGAAATACACAGGCAAGAAATCGTTCAACTTTACCACAGCACTCATCGACATGGACGGAGTGCTTTTCGACTCAATGAAGAACCACACCCGCGCCTGGGTGAAACTGATGAAAAAGAACGGAATCAAGTGCACACGAGATGAGTTCTACATGTATGAAGGGATGACAGGACGCGACATCATCAAGATGAAATTCAAGAATGGTGCAGGCAAGAATGTCACCGACGACGAGGCTCAAGCCCTCTATAAAGTAAAAACGCGCTACTTCACCGAACTTGGTGACGTGGACGTGATTCCTGGCACACTCGAGGTGCTCAAAGCTCTCAAGGAGGCAGGCATTAAATGCGTGCTGGTCACTGGTTCGGGGACACATGCCATGCTCGACCGCATCGATACCGAATATCCCGAAATCTTCGATGAGCAACGCGTAACCGCTGCCGACGTGAAGCGTGGCAAGCCCAATCCCGAACCCTACCTCAAGGCGATGGCAAAGATTAATGCCCAGCCCAACGAGTGCATTGTGCTAGAGAATGCGCCACTAGGGGTTCAAGCAGGACACACTGCTGGATGCTTTACCGTGGGAGTGACTACCGGTCCCATTCCAGAAAAAGACATGTACAAAGCAGGTGCCGACATGGTATATAAAGACATGGCAACCATGCTCGAAGCTTTGCCACAACTAATGGAAGCCTT
Organism: uncultured Bacteroidales bacterium; assembly: GCA_902777835.1. Classification (GTDB taxonomy): domain Bacteria; phylum Bacteroidota; class Bacteroidia; order Bacteroidales; family Muribaculaceae; genus Sodaliphilus. The sequence continues at coordinate 38,691 of CACYVC010000017.1, forward strand.
TAAAAATGCATGATTCATAATGCTCAATGCATAATGAATTTAATTATTCAACTATTTTAAAAAAGAATGACTCTCCACATCACAAATGAAGTAAATGCCACCCTCAACTCATATATTGAGGGTGGCAATTACAATGCAGTAATGGTGCTAGTTGATGAGAACACACGTCAACTGGTGCTGCCACTGCTACCATGCCTAAACAACGCCCATATCATCGAAATCGCCCATGGCGACCGCAACAAAAACCTTGACACCCTAGTCCTTGTGTGGAGAGATATGGAGGACTGTGGAGCAACGCGCAAATCACTATTGGTGAACCTGGGAGGCGGCATGGTAACCGATCTGGGAGGGTTCGCCGCAGCAACTTTCAAACGAGGTATCGACTTCATTAATGTGCCAACCACTCTGCTTGGAGCAGTAGATGCCGCTATAGGTGGCAAAACTGGAATCAATTTCAATGGTTTAAAGAATGAGATAGGGGCATTCGCTCCTGCCACAGCAGTAATTGTGAGCACCTGTTTCTTCCCTACCCTACCTGAGCAAGAATTCAAGTCGGGCTTCGCCGAAATATTAAAGCATACCATGCTCTACTCTCATGTGAAGTTTGCTCTGATACAAGACTTCGACTTTAAGAATATCGATTATGAGTTTCTTCTAGAACTGCTCAAAGACTCACTGCTAGCGAAGCAGCACTTTGTGGAGCAAGATCCCATCGAGCAGGGCATCCGCAAAGCTCTCAACTTTGGGCATACTGTGGGACATGCCTTTGAGAGCAAGGCGCTCAGCGATGGCAAACCAGTGCCGCATGGCTATGCTGTGGCATGGGGATTGGTAGTAGAGAGTGTTCTCTCGCATATCATGCTGCAATTCCCGAGAACCGACCTCTACGCTCTCGCACGATTTGTAAGGGAAAATTATGGCGCATTTTACATCACCTGCGATCACTACGATCAACTCCTCGATTTCATGCGCCATGATAAGAAAAGCAGTAATGGCGAGATAAACTGCACTCTTCTAAAGGAATGTGGCAACCCAACCATCAACAACACAATAAACGAGGACGACCTCAAAGCCGCCCTCGACATTTATCGTGATCTAATGGGAATTTAATTGGGATCATATTAAGTAATAAGTAGTGAGCACTTTATACTTAACACTTATCTATAAGTGATTTTTACCGTATATCTGGGCACTTCATTAGTAGCATAGCTTTTTACATAACCCTCACTATCAAGTTCATAGGTTATATTGTAACGCTTGAGTTCAATGGTACCTGGAGGGGTAGTTTCGTTAACCTGAGTGTAGTCGTAATCTTTCTTTATTACTGTGGGCAAGTAGGCGCTAGTGACGCCAAAAAGACCTGCATTACGCATAATGGCGCAAACATATTTTGTGAAAGTAAATGATTCGTTACCAATCACATCAATACCGCCTTTATTTAGCGGAGCACCTAAGCCATATTCATAAACCACACTGTCCTTCTTGTTTACTCCAGTGCTCTCCCACTGCATAAGGTTGCCATTAAGCCAAGCCACTTTGGTCACGTCCGAAGAAGAAGGTGTGGAAATTTGGGCAAGTTCCAGCTCATTGACATAATTATATTGCAATGAAGCTGCAGTACGGCCAGTTGACACATTTTTGAGACTTGTGATTGCGCCATCGGAATTTACCTCAAACGAATAAGTCACATCCTGGATGCTCTTGTCGCAAATTATCGCCCCATTCTTGTAGTCGAAATTGATGGTCTCCTCATTGCCTCCACCTGTATGATATTTTGTTTCTACTCTCACACTCTTGAGGTGGTTTCCATCGTAGTCGGCTGTTGCCACAATCGATGTTCCATTGTCATAAATCTGCTCTATCTTACTGATTGACTTATGCCCTGCAGGAAGTTGAGGATAAATCATATTAAACTCGCGTGTGAAGTTGCTTTTAGGCTCATCATCACCGCAAGCTACCATCGTCAAAGCAAATAATGCAATTGCTAAATACTTAAAAATCTTCATAGTTTCTCGTTTTTTTGATTATTGACCGCAAAGGTAGAAAAAAGTTTTCAGTTATCGATTATCAGTTGTCAGTTTTTTTTAGTTATTTTGCAGCCGTTTTTGAGAAACGATGCGACTTTCAAAGATAAATAGAGAGATTATGGCGATATCGCTGCCAGCGATTATTGCCAATATCGCTGAGCCACTGTTGGGACTGCTCGACACGGGTATTGCGGGGCATCTGGGTGCGCCACAATTCATCGGTGCGGTGGCCGTAGGCGCAATGATGATGAACGTTCTCTACTGGAACTTCGGATTCCTGCGCATGGGCACCTCGGGACTCACGGCACAAGCCTACGGCAGTGGGTCGCATCACGACCAAGTAGATACCCTTCAACGCTCTAGTGCTATAGCCCTAGTTGCAGGCATTGCGATGATTGCTCTGCAAGCACCTATCCTATGGCTATTGCTTTGGATCATGGGTCCAGGGCCCGAAGTATCGGCACTCGCATCTACCTATTTCACCATCGTGGTTTGGGGCGCTCCAGCAGTATTGCTCACCATGTCGATAAAAGGCTGGTTGCTTGGCATGCAGGACTCAGTAAGCCCTATGCTTATCTCCATTGGCGTTAATGTGCTCAACATGGCGGTAAGCCTCGTAGCTGTTTATTGGTTAGACATGGGTTTCAAGGGCATTGCAGTAGGCACACTTGTCTCGGTGTGGGTGGGCGCATTCTATGCCTGCTGGTGCGTTCGTCACCGCTTTAGAGCTATAGCCCGCGACTTGAGCTTATCTAAAGCCTTTAACTTCAAGGGAAGTGGTCGTTTTTTCAAAGTTAACAGCGACATCTTTGTGCGCTGCATCTTCATGCTAGCTGTAAACCTGTTCTTCATTCGTGCTGGTGCCATTAGTGGCGACATCGTCTTAGCGGTGAACACCTTGATACAGCAACTGTTCCACCTATTCAGCTACTTTATGGACGGCATAGCCTTCGCTGGCGAGGCAGTGGCAGGCAAGTATTATGGTGCCCGCGACCATAGCAATATGCACCGTTGCGTGCGGTGGCTCTTTGTGTGGGGCACAATAACGACGGCAGTCTTCGTCATAGCATATTCCCTTTTCCCTCATGCCATCTTTACCATGTTCACTAGCCAAAGCGATGTCGTTGACGAGGCGATGCACTACCACTGGTGGTGCGCCATAGTGCCAATAGTGAGCATGGCGGCATTTGTGTGGGACGGTGTTTTCATTGGTGTCACAGCCACTCGAGGCATGCTCACGGCAGTAGCGACGGCCTGTGCCTTGTTCTTCATTCTTTACTTCACTCTCCCCACCTCATTAGGCAACCACGCCCTCTGGATTTCATTCGTCACCTTCCTCACCACCCGTAGCGTAGTGCAGACCGCAATCTGGCGACACAAATTCCACAATATTTAAACCCGAACCGGTCATTAATCGATTCGGGTTTAGGTTGTTGATATATTGTACCGTAAGCACGGTGTTCACTAGTAACCACATTACGTATAGTTTTGGCAAAAAACTGATGAGTGACAACTGATAACTGGAAACTTTTTTTTAACTTTGTGCGACTTTTCTCAACACCTTATATTTATTAAGGTCAGAAGCAAATATTTTCAGCACATTACAAGTCCTATATAACTCTTACCATAATGGCTAACGGACATCATTATAGCGGATTGACCGAGGAGCAAGTTCTTGAGAGCCGCAAGAAACATGGTTCAAATGTCTATACTGCACCTAAAAAATCCACCCTTTGGGACAATCTTAAAGAGGCATGCCGGCATTGGATAGGCATAAGCACGATAGCATTAAGCATTATTTTCTCGATAGTATCATTAGTTGCCGGCTGGGGAGGTAACGTTTTTTGGGCAATGCCTCTAATAGCGTTGATTTCTGCCACTCTGGTAATTTTGGTAGGCTTCTTTGGCGGTTTTAAGGATGCGCTTTTTAAAATCCTAATCACTGCTTTTGCTTTCTCATTAGGCATCTCAATTTATGAACATGTGTGGGACCATGCTCCCTACACCGTGTTCTTCGAACCTATAGGAATCATTGTGGCGCTGCTGCTGGCAACGGGCGTCGCATTCTTTCTTGAACGAAGGAACGAGAAAACATTTTTAAGCTTAAACGAAGTCAATGACGACACACTAGTAAAAGTAATTAGAAACAACAATGTTAGCCAAGTGCCACGCAAGGACATCGTGGTGGGCGATATCGTAATCCTTGAGACGGGCGAAGAAGTGCCTGCCGATTGCGAACTCCTGGAATCGCTGAATCTGCTTGTCAACGAATCATCGCTCACTGGTGAGCCTCAGGCCGAGAAAACCACCAAAGAAGAACATTTCGACAAGGATGCCACCTACCCTTCTAATCACATACTCAAAGGTACTATAGTCATCGAGGGATATTGCACCGCAAGAGTCTTCAATGTGGGTGACAAAACCGAAAGCGGAAAAGTATATGAGGCGGCACAAGTCAATGAAGGAGATCCAACACCCCTTAGCGAGAAACTCGACAAACTGGCTAAACTGATCACCAAAGCCAGTTATCTCATCGCAGCACTTATAATCGTTGGACGAATAATAACCTACTTTATCAACGTCCACTACGATATTGACTGGTTAGATTTCATAACCTACTTGCTCAACACCATCATGATAGCTGTTACACTCATTGTGGTGGCTGTACCCGAAGGATTGCCAATGAGCGTCACGCTAAGTCTTGCCCTCAGTATGCGCAAACTGATGAAAGAGAACACCCTGCCACGCACTATGCATTCCTGCGAGACTATGGGCGCAACATCAGTGATATGTACCGACAAGACCGGCACACTGACGCAAAACCAAATGCAGGTAGCCGACGAAAACCTCGAAGACATAAAGCCTGAGCTTATAGAGGAAATGATTGCTGTCAACTCCACCGCCAATCTCGACTTCTCTAACCCCTCATCAATAAAGGCCATAGGCAACCCAACAGAGGGAGCACTATTGATATGGATGAACAAAAGAGGTATCAACTACTTGCCTATCAGAGAACGTGTGGAAGTGATTGACCGTCTGCCATTCTCAACCGAGAATAAATACATGGCGACGATTGCCTACTCTAGTGTGCTCGGAAAGCGCGTCCTTTATGTAAAGGGAGCGCCCGAAATTATTCTTGCACACTCCAATCTCACAGATGAGCAGAAGAGAAAATATGAGCAAATTCTGCTTGACTATCAGAACAAGGCAATGCGAACCCTCGCTCTTGCCTACCTTGTAATCGATGATGGAGATACCGTATTCTATAATGGCAAATTAAAGGATGTAGAATTGAATTTCGCTGGCATCTTCGCCATCTCCGACCCCGTGCGTACCGATGTGCCGGCCTCAATCAAAGAATGCATAGACGCAGGTATTCAAGTGAAGATTGTCACCGGCGACACACCAGGAACCGCCAAGGAGATAGGACGACAAATTGGACTGTGGACCGATGAGGACGGAGACAAGAACATTCTCACTGGCAGCGACTTCACAGCCATGAGCGATGAAGAGCTTGCAGATTGTGTTCAAGACGTGAAAATCGTGTCACGAGCCAAACCCAACGACAAGGAGCGACTTGTCAAGTTGCTTAAGAAACAAGGATTAGTGGTGGCCGTGACTGGTGATGGAACCAACGACGCTCCAGCTCTTAATGTCGCCGATGTTGGGCTCTCGATGGGTGATGGCACCGCTGTCGCCAAAGAAGCCAGCGACATGACTATTCAAGACAACTCGTTCAGCACCATAGCCTCGGCAGTGATGTGGGGGCGCTCGCTGTATAAGAACATCCAGCGCTTCATCATGTTTCAGATGACAATTAATGTGGTTGCATGCTTGATAGTGCTTATAGGCGCTTTTATTGGCACCCAATCGCCACTCTCGGTGACTCAAATGTTGTGGGTGAACTTGATAATGGACACCTTTGCTGCAATCGCCCTCGCCTCTTTGCCTCCCACACACAAGGTTATGCAGGAGCAGCCTCGCAAAGTCACCGACTCTATCATCAACAAGTTCATGGCATGGAACATACTTGGCGTTGGAGGTCTCTTCACAGTGCTGCTACTAAGCATTCTGCTAATCATGCAACACTCTGATGTCACCTCGGTCAACTGCCTAATTAATTTCAATTATGGCGATTACGATGGTCTTAGCGCCTACGAACTAAGTATGTTCTTTACCATCTTCGTGATGCTGCAGTTCTGGAACATGTTCAACGCAAAAGCATTCATGACCGGCAAGTCAGCGTTCGCCAGCATTAAGGACTGCGGTGGGTTCATGCTCATTGCCGTTATTATCTTCGTTGGGCAAATACTCATTGTGCAGTTTGGTGGAAAAATGTTTAATGTCACTCCCCTTGAACCTTACGACTGGCTGATCATTATTGCTGCCACTGCGGTAGTCCTTTTGGCTGGAGAGATAATTAGATTTTTCTTCCGCGGGAAATAATCCTCTTTTGCACCAAATATACACTGTTAATTTAATTAACACACACAACAGACAAAGGTTAATGTCTGCATCTTTTAGTTAAACATTCTTTATTTAATATTTATTAGAATAATCTTTTATAATTTTGCAGCTGGAAATTTTTATTTACACATTGTTATTTATTAGCAAACAACACTAATCTACAAAAACAAACAAAGTTAAATGGCTGCAAGTCAATTTGCTAAAGTAATCGCCGAAAGTTCATCAACCCGCTCCGAGTGGAGCTTAGTTGATGGAAACAACGTAGTAGCTCATGCTATCATTTCGGGTATCAACCCATATTTCTTAACTCGCAGAGAGATAAGCCACATTATCAGGCTTGAATTGCCTCGCGATTTCTTCAAACGTCGCTGGGACAAGGTATATTTCTATGGCGCAGGATGTTCCAATCCCGAGCGCAATAAAATCGTGGAACTGTCGCTTGTGGCACAGTTCAAGACTCCTGTAGTCGTTGAAAGCGACCTTGTGGGAGCAGCTCATGGCCTACTGCAGAATGAGGCAGGACTGGCTTGCATTCTAGGCACTGGCTCCAATTCCTGTTTCTACGACGGCGAAAAGGTAACCAAGAGTGTCACCTCGGGCGGCTTTATATTGGGCGATGAAGGTAGCGGTTCATCAATGGGACGCATCTTCTTGAGCGACGTGCTCAAAAACTTGGCTCCAAAGGAATTAATCGAAGAGTTCTACGCTGTGAACAAAATCACCAGCGCCAATTTGATGGATGCCGTGTATAACAACCCACACGCCAACAACAACCTCCATGACTACTCCTTCTTCCTTGCCGATCATCTCGACAACGAGTATTGCCACAACCTCGTTACCAATGAGATAAAGCGTTTCTTTGAGCGCAACATCTGTCAGTATGACTATAAAGACTACCCAGTGTGCTTCGTGGGATCAGTAGCGACACGCTATAGCGAGATTCTGCTACAAGTTGCCTACACCTACAACGTCAACGTCAAGAAAATCGTAAGCGAATCAATGCCAGGGTTAGTAGTATATCACTCAGTAGGAATGAAAGCCTGACAAACAACGACACACAACATATCTATAAAGCACATATCCATCAAGTTCAGCAGTTTGAACTTGATGGATTTTTGTTACTAACCACAAAACAATTAAACCCAAATAACATAATCACACCAATATGCCCATTTGCTAAATCACCTCCTTTTTGACAACAAATTCTGTAAATTTTACTAAAAATTCGTTTATAATCTATAAATAAAACACGTTTATGAAAAATGAACATTTTTTTTGTTTTATATTCAAAATGTTTGTTGTATTTTTGTAATCTAAAGTTGAAAAACATAAAAAATTATGGCAATAAATAAGAAAATACTAGTTTTCGCTGTTTCGGCCCTTATCTTGTCATCGCTGACGATAAAAGGGCAAACCTTAACACAAGACGAGATTAATAGGGTGCAACAAATCATCTCCTCCACCTTACCAGAGCACATGGGTATCGGAGAGTTAAAAGTTAGATCTATCGACGTTGTTGACGACTCCATCAAGATTGACCTGAGCGAGAACTTCGGCGACGTGCCTTTCACCGAGGAGAGCATCAAGAGTTTGAAAGCCGACATCTCAGCTGTTCTTGGTGAGCAATACCGCGACCACAAGGTGGCAATCAGCATCAGTGGTAACGACATAGAGAACTATTTCTCGGAATTCGACAATTCATATAAGCGCAAACACAACGCTTTTGTCACCCCGCTCGACGAGAGCCGCCATTACAAGAAGGGCCTGAGCGGAAATATCGTAGCTGTGTGGCCCAGCCATGGCTGGTATTTCGAGCCTTACCTTAACCGTTGGGAGTGGCAACGCGCACGAATCTTCCAGACAGTGGAGGACATGTACACTCACAGCTACATGATTCCATTTATCATGCCTATGCTCGAGAATGCAGGAGCCTACGTGTGGGATGCCCGCGAGCGCGACACCCACAACTTTGGCGCTGTTGTCGATAACGACGGTGGCAACGCGCAAAAAGGCTACCACGAGACCAACGGCAGTAAGAAGTGGAAAAATGGCGAAGGCAATGGATTTGCCTACAAACGCAACGAATATAAAGACTTCGAGAACCCCTTTGAAGAAGGTTCTTATCGCATGATCGAAGCCGAGAAAGACAAGAAAAAAGAAGCCATCGCATCATGGGATGTGGATATGCCAGAGGCAGGGACTTTTGCCATCTACGTGAGCTATAAGTCCTTACCCAACAGCGCGCATGACGCAACCTACACTATAAACTCCCTCAATGGCAGCCAGCAGTTCAAAGTTGACCAGAGTATGGCAGGCGGAGTGTGGGTTTATCTTGGCTCTTTTGAACTTGCAAAAGGCATTAACAAAAGCGTTGTTACTCTTAGCAACCACAGCAGCGACAAGAAGGCCGTCATCACTGCCGACGCCATCAAGGTTGGCGGTGGCAAGGGCAACATAGTGCGCCGCGTGGCTCTTCCCACTCCCGAAAACAAAGCAATCGCCGAGAAAAACGATGACATGAAATATCTGGGCAAAGAAGGTATCGACTACCAATATGTAGGCAGCGGTGACCATCCCTGGTTCCACCTTGGATCACGTTACTTCCTGCAATGGTCGGGCTTCCCCCATAAAGTGTATTCAACTAGCGACGGCATCAACGACTATGTTGACGACTACCGCAGCCGCGGCGAGTGGGTAAACTGGCTGGCAGGCGGCAGCGACGTGCTGCCTAGCAAGCCAGGTCTCAAGGTACCTGTGGATGTTTCGTTCTGCCTCCACACCGACGCTGGCACAACCCAAAACGATGACATCATTGGCACTCTGCTTATCTACTGCACAACAAAGAACGGAAAGCAGTTTGGGAAATATGAGAATGGCACGCCACGCGAGCTCTCTAGACAGTTTGCCAACATTGTCTCAACCGAGGTGGTAAATGACATACGAGCAAAATACGAACCCAACTGGACCCGCCGAGGCATGTGGGACAAGAGCTACTACGAGGCACGTGTGCCCGAAGTGCCTGCACTGCTAATGGAACTGCTTTCGCACCAGAACTTCGCCGACATGAAATATGGCCTCGACCCGCAGTTCCGTTTCGACGTTAGCCGTGCCATCTACAAGGGCATTGCCAAGTTTATCGCCAAGCGCGACCACCGCGAGTGTGTCATCCAACCACTGCCAGTAAACTCATTTGCCATAAACAAGGTGAGCGAATCGCTTTACATGCTCAACTGGGAGCCAACTCCTGACCCATTGTGTGCAAGCGCTGTTGCCAAGAAGTATATCGTTCTGGAACAAGTGGGTGATGGTGGCTTTAAAGAGATAGAAATCGTTGATGACCCACACTATTCGGTGCACATCAGCGACAACGAGATTCACAGCTACAAGATTGTTGCCATGAACGAGGGCGGACGCAGCTTCCCAAGCGAAACCCTGTCGCTGGGAGTTGCCAAGAACAGCAAAGGCACAGTGATGGTGGTCAACAACTTCACACGCATCAGCGGTCCTGACTGGTTCGACAGCGGCAAGATGGCTGGATTCTACGACAACAAAGACCACGGAGTGCCCTACATGGAGCAAATCAACTTCCTAGGTTCACAATTTGAGTTCCGTCGCCACCTGCCCTGGCGCGACGACGATGCACCAGGTTTTGGCGCATGCCGAAGCAACCACGAGACCGAGAACATCGCCGGCAACACCTTCAATTACCCATCGCTGCACGGCAAAGCCATCATGCAAGCTGGATATTCCTTTGTGTCAACCAGCGTTAAGGCGATAGAAAACGATGACGTTAATCCCGACGACTATTGTGCTCTCGACATCATTATGGGCAAGCAGAAAGAGACACCAACCGGACGAGGTGCAAAACCCTCGCGCTACAAAGCTTTAACAAGTGGACTGATGAACACCCTCACTGCCTACACGCGCAACGGCGGAAATGTGCTCATGACAGGTGCCTATGTTGCCAGCGACATCTGGGACAAAGACGCACCAGCCCAAAACGAGATGAACTTCGCCAAGAACGTGATGGGCTACACTTGGGTGGATGGACGAGCAACACTTATGGGAGAAGTTTATAGCGTGCCATCTGCCCTAAAGATGAGCGACGGCATGGGCAAACTCTCGTTCTTCAACACCCTCAACAGCGACTTCTATGCTGTGGAGTCACCCGACGCCATCAAAGCTAGCGACGAGCGCGGCGCAACCATCTTGCGTTACAGCGAGAACAATATTCCCGCAGGCATCGCATCTAACCGTTATGGCTACAAGACCGTGGTTGTGGGATTCCCCTTCGAGACCATCAAGAGCGAATCCGAGCGCAATACATTTATGGGCCGAGTGCTCAACTTCTTCTCTAAAGACTATTAATGACTATTTCTTGATATTATTTTATTAAGGACAAAATATCCAGATTAATGAAATCGCCATTTCAAATACCAGTTGTCACATGCGACAGAGTTACGACCATTACAAGTTGTGATGGAGACTTGCCGCTTGGAACGAGCATACGGAGCATCAACCTAACTGGTTTTGGAATTGGGAACTCATGGATTCATTCTTTTAAAGGATTTAACGGTGAGAAATATGGACTTTATGTTCTAAATTCTAGGCACATCGAACTTGGGCACATGGCATTGCGCCGCATGATTAAGGTTGCTGAAGACACAAATGCGGCTATGGTCTATTGCGACCATTATAACCGCAAAAGCGACGGCTCGATTGTCAAGCATACAGTTATTGACTACCAGGAAGGTTCATTGCGTGATGATTTCGACTTTGGCCCTGTGGTATTGATTAATAGTGACGCTCTTTTGAGGTCTTGCCGTGAAATTGACAACGACTTAAAGAGACTTGAGTTCTCTGGGTTCTATGCTATGCGTCTGGCATTGTCGCGCGTTGGCAAGATTGTGCACATTCCTGAATATCTCTACACATGCGACAAAATCGACCAGCGTAGCAGTGGCGAACGAATCTTCGACTACCAGCGAGAAAGCGAGGCCGAAAAACAGAAAGAAATGGAGGCAGTATGCACATGGCATCTCAAAAAGATTGGGGCCTATCTGCCGCCTAAACGTTATGAAGATGTTGACTTGAGCGAGAGTGAGTTCCCTGTACAGTGCTCAGTTATTATCCCTGTGCTCAACCGCAAAAACACGATTAGCAATGCAATCGAGAGTGTGCTTGCTCAAGATGCTCCGTTCAGTTTCAACCTTATCATCATCGACAACCATTCTACCGACGGCACTACTGAGGTTATCGATAAGTTTGCCGATGACCCACGCCTCATCCACATCATTCCTGAACGACACGACTTGGGAATTGGCGGATGTTGGAACCTGGGGATATACGACAAACGTTGTGGCCGATTTGCCATAGGACTTGACAGCGATGATCTTTTTGCCACACCTCACGTTTTGGAAACTATGATTCAAAAATTCTATGAGGAAAAAGCGGCGATGGTCGTGGGCAGCTACATGACTGTTGACTACAACTTGCAGGAAGTGCCACCGGGCATCATTGCACACCGTGAGTGGACATTGGAGAACGGTCGCAACAACCTGTTGCGTGTTAACGGCATTGGTGGCCCTCGTGCATTTTTCACTCCTATCTATCGCCGCATTTGCTTGCCTTGCAGCAGCTATGGCGAAGACTACGGCATGGGGCTGATGCTATCGCGCCATTACCGCGTGGGGCGAGTGTGGGACGTTATGACTCTTAACCGTCGTGGCGATGACAACACCGACTCCAACCTCACCATTGAGCAGGAAAACGCCAATAACCTCTACAAAGACCGCCTGCGCACTTGGGAAGTGCAAGCGCGACAAGCGTTATTGAAGACTGAAAATTAATAATCACAATACATATTACATCATGACAAAAATTAATTGTTTTATTCCTTTTGCCAACGCCGAGCAGGCACAGGCCACAGTTGATGGGTTGAAGGCCAATCCATTAGTAAACAAAATCTATTTGCTTGCCAATGATGAAGCCCAAGGCTCTATCGACGGATGCGAGATGCTCAAGGTGAACAACCTCACCTCCACCGCTACCATCAAGGCTATTGCCGAGCATAGCGACACCTGCGTGACTTTGCTTTATACTAAGTATGTAACCCTGAAGTTCGCGCCTTTCGCCATCGAGCGTTTTGTGAAGGTCCTTGCCGACACCGACAGCGGCATGGTATATGCCGATCACTACAACGTAACCGATAAGGGCGCTGTTAAGGCTCCAGTTATCGACTATCAGATTGGCTCTCTGCGCGACGATTTCGACTTTGGCTCAGTGCTAGTGTTCTGCGCCGACTGCTTCAAGAATGCTGCCGCTGCCATGAAGGCCACTTATGAGTTTGCCGGCCTCTATGACCTACGACTCAAACTCTCACAGCGCTGTCTCATCACTCACATTAATGAGTATCTCTACAGCGACGTTGAGCTTGACACCCGCAAGAGTGGTGAAAAGATTTTCGACTATGTTGACCCACGCAACCGCGGACGCCAAATCGAAATGGAAGCCGCTTGCACCGAGCACTTGAAGGAGATTGACGGTTATCTACCTCCCGTAAAGGTAATTGACGGCAAGGAAGTTCCCAACTTCAAGCACATAGAGTTCGACCACGACAAGTTTGAGGTTGAGGCAACAGTGATGATACCCGTGCGCAACCGCATTCGCACCATACGCGACGCCATCGACAGCGTGCTTTGCCAAAAGACCAACTTCAAGTTCAATCTCATGGTTGTCGATAATTTCTCTACCGACGGCACACGCGAGGCAATCGCCGAATATGACGACCCACGCCTTATCCACATCATCGCCGACTATTACGACATGGGAATTGGCGGATATTGGAACCTCGCCGCTCATCACTCTAAGGCAGGCAAGTTTATTGTCCAGCTCGACAGTGACGACATGTACAAAGACGAGAACACTCTGCAGACTATGGTTAACGCTTTCTACGAGCAAAATGTGGCAATGGTTGTGGGCACCTATCTGATGACCGATATCCACTGCAACCCAATCCCTCCAGGCGTAATCGACCATAAGGAGTGGACTCCCGAGAACGGCCGCAACAACGCCCTACGCATCAATGGCCTGGGCGCACCTCGCGCTTTCTACACTCCAGTGCTGCGTGAGGTGATGCTTCCTAACGTGAGCTACGGCGAGGACTACGCCCTGGGCCTCAACATATCGCGCACCTACCAGATTGGACGCGTATATGAGCCAGTTTACCTGTGCCGCCGCTGGGACGACAACAGCGATGCCAACGCCGATGTGGTGAAAATGAACAACAACAACCTCTATAAGGACCGCATGCGCACCTGGGAACTCATGGCACGCATCGCAATGAACAAAAAACAATGCTGTAAATGCTGCTAAATGAGCAAATAGACGAACTTTGGGAGCGGCAGTTGCGTGAATGGCAACTGGTGCGAGACAACTATGCAGCACTTGATGGATTGCATACTCGCGAAGTTAGCATCCCCACCAAGGAAAGTTTGCAAGACTCACGCATTGTGCTGCAATACAACCCAAAGAGATTGAGGTCATCGGCGGCAAACATCGACGATGACTCAATCAAAGCTCGTCCTTGCTTTTTATGCAGTGAAAACCAGCCTCATGAGCAAGAAACGGTAGTTTGGGATGGCCGTTACAAAATTCAAGTCAACCCCTACCCCATCTTCTCACGGCATCTCACCATCTCGGCTTTAGAGCACACCCCGCAACGCATCAACGGCCGCATTGCCGACATGATGCAACTAGCAAAAGAGCTGCCTAGGTATGTGGTGTTCTACAACGGTCCACAGAGTGGCGCTTCAGCACCCGACCATGCACACTTTCAAGCAGGGCTTTGCAACGAACTGCCCATTTGCAACGAACTATTTAATGCATCCACAAGCCTGTTTGATGCTAATAGTCAGGGCATATTTGGTGTTATCACTGAATTGGGCAGACCTGTGTTCTATATCGAAACTTCAAGCTTGGAGTTTGGTGAGCAGTGGTTCAATACTTTGCTCAACGCATTGCCTATCAAGGCTGGGCACGCCGAGCCACTAATTAACGTGCTCTGCTGGTGTGATGGTGGCTCATGGTGCATCGCCGTGTTCCCTAGACGCAAACATCGCCCCGCCTGCTACGGCACTGATGAAGACCACTTTGTCATCAGTCCAGCATCGGTCGACATGGGTGGTCTTTGGGCAATCGCACGCGAAGAAGATTTTATCAACCTCACTCTTCACGATATCACAATCATATATCTTGACGTGTGCATGTCGCCACAAGACGTAGAGGCTATTTCTGAGAATTTAAGACAATATTATTATTCTAAACGATAACACACTATGGCACAAGTTCCACAAGTGAGAGTAGGCATTATGAGTGAGCCTATGCTAGAGTTTGAACTCAACGGCGACTACCGTGTAAGCGGTGAGAAAGTGACTGGAAATCAGCTTGCACAATGCGTCGATGGTATGGTAGCTTGGAATGGTAAGAAGTACCGTGATTTGTTCTTTGAACCTACCAACGTAGATAGCGATTCCTTCACTCTCGAAAACGTGACAATCGGAGTCAGCTTCCACTGGAGGAGAAAAGAAAATCAAACTTTCCGCGGAGCACTCCACCTAATAGTCGAAAATGACAAAATCACTGCAATCAACATTCTCTCGGTGGAAGAATACTTGATGAGCGTGATTTCGAGCGAGATGAGCGCTAATGCTTCACTTGAACTGCTTAAGGCTCACGCTGTGATTTCACGAAGTTGGCTGCTGGCACAAATTCACAAAGACAACGTTGCCACAGCTGCCGAGCCAGGGCTCCATCAGGAGTTTGCCGAGAGCAACGCCGACGAGGAAATTAAATGGTGGGACCGCGATGACCACGTCAACTTCGACGTGTGCGCCGACGACCACTGCCAGCGATACCAAGGCATCACACGCGCCACAACCGAGGCAGTGCGACAAGCCATTGAGGCTACTTGGGGGCAGGTTCTCATGTATGGCGGCGAACTCTGCGATGCTCGATTCTCGAAGTCATGTGGAGGCGTGTATGAGCAGTTTGAGAACTGCTGGCAAGACAACCACCACCCCTATTTGGTTGCTAGGCGCGATGATGACGACGAGATGAACTTCCCCGACCTCACTCGTGAGGATAACGCCGCCGACTGGATTCTCTCCTCTCCACACGCTCACTGCAACACCACCGACAAAGAGATTCTCTCACAGGTGCTCAACGACTACGACCAAGAGACAACCGACTTCTACCGTTGGCGCGTGGAATACACCCAAGAAGAACTGAGCCGTATCATTCGAGAGCGCACGGGCGACGACTACGGACGAATTATCGACCTTGAGCCAGTGGCACGTGGCACAAGCGGGCGTCTCTATAAACTCCGCATCGTTGGCGAAAAAATGACAAAAACCATTGGAAAGGAATTGACAATTCGCTACGCACTTTCACCAACATGCCTCTACAGTTCGGCGTTCATCGTCGAGGTGATAAATGAGGGCGACAGCGAATTCCCAGAGAAATTCGTGCTCAGAGGTGCAGGTTGGGGACACGGCGTGGGATTATGCCAGATAGGCGCAGCAGTAATGGGCGCCAAAGGCTACAGCTATCAGCAAATCCTACTACACTACTTCATCGACGCACAAATCAAGAGCATATACTAATTAGCATTTAACAAAAACACTATAACAATGAGCGCATTAACAAAATTCAAGCAAAGCCCTTGGGCATGGGTATCTACCCTATATTTTATTGAAGGAATCCCATATTTTCTTGTAAATGAGATTTCAGTGATTCTTTTCAAGAAAATGGGAGTTCCAAATGGGCAAATGGCATTATTTACCAGCCTTATTTATCTTCCTTGGGTAATAAAGCCTTTGTGGAGTCCTTTTGTTGACATCATCAAGAAAAAACGTTGGTGGATTGTCATGATGCAGGCCCTAATGGCTGCTACTCTCATCCTGCTCACTGTAACATTGCCATCACCAGGTGAAGAAATGATTAAAGCCGGAACAACACCAATGAGCATGTTCACGGTGACATTGATTTTCTTCGTTATAACTGCGTTTGCTTCAGCAACTCACGACATCGCTGCAGATGGATTCTACATGTTAGCATTGACGCAGAAGAACCAATCAGCTTTTGTTGGCGTTCGTTCTACTTTCTATCGACTTGCCAATATTTTCGGTAATGGCGTGTTGGTGTGGATAGCTGGTTATCTTGAGACAAAAACTTCTATTCCTGCAGCATGGAAGATTACTATGGGCATTGCATCAGCAATCTTGTGCTTATTCTACATCTACCATCTGTTCTTCATTCCTCGACCTGATAGCGACAAGTCATCGCTTGAAGGAGAGTTCAAAAACAACAGTTCACAAGTAATGGCAGAGTTTGGACGAACAGTAGTGACTTATTTTAAAAAGCCTGGTGTGTGGATTGCTATCATCTTTATGCTGCTTTATCGTTTGCCAGAAGCTTTCTTACTTAAGATGTGCAAGCCTTTCATGCTCGACCCAACTGACAAAGGTGGTTTGGCAATGACCACACAAGATGTGGGACTCGCTTATGGCACCATTGGTGTTGCAGCACTATTGGCAGGTGGCATCCTGGGAGGTATTTTTTCATCAAAAGTCGGTCTAAAGAAAGCAATTTGGCTTATGGCAGCTTGCATGACATTGCCATGCTTAACATTTGTATATCTTTCGATGGCTCAGCCAACTAACTTCTTTGTTATTAGCACTTGTATCGTTATTGAGCAATTCGGATACGGATTTGGATTCACCGCCTATATGCTCTACATGATGTTCTTCTCTGAAGGCGAGTTCAAGACATCTCATTACGCCATCTGCACGGCTTTCATGTCGTTAAGTATGATGATTCCAGGAATGTTCGCTGGCTACTTGCAGGAGTCTATGGGTTACTCGGCATTTTTCTGGATGGCTTTCGCTTGCAGTATAGCCACCATAGCAGTAACATTCCTAGCCGACCGCAAGATTGATCCAGACTATGGTCATAAGTAATTAACTATCAGATTTACAAACAGAACTACGGTTTTTTATCCCCTTATTGATATGAAACGACACATTATATTGATTGCATTAGCGCTCGTGGCTGTGATGGCTACCGCAGTGGTGAAACCTGGTGTTGAGGTACTGCGTGATGGTGGTTTTAAGGAGCTACAGGGCAAACGCGTAGGACTGGTGACCAACCCTAGCGGTATCGATAACAACCTTAAATCAACTGTCGATATCCTCAACGAAGCGCCTGGCGTGAAACTCGTAGCACTCTTTGGTCCCGAACATGGTGTGCGCGGCAATGCACATGCCGGTGATGCGGTAGGCGATGCTATCGATCCAGCAACAGGAGTAAAGATGTATTCTCTCTATGGCAAAACCCACGAGCCCACTGCCGAGATGCTGAAAAACATTGACGTGCTTATCTACGACATTCAAGACATTGGCTGCCGCAGTTACACATTCTACGCCACAATGGGAGTGTGTATGCAAGCGTGTGCCAAATACAATAAGGAATTTATGGTTCTTGACCGACCTAACCCATTAGGTGGCAACAAAGTTGAAGGCAATCTTGTGGAACCTGGCTATTTCTCCTTTGTGAGCAAATATGCAATTCCCTATCTCTACGGCTTGACACCTGGCGAACTCGCCCAGTACCTCAACGAGGAAGGCATCATCGCAAAAGAGTCGAAGACTGGTAAGAAATGCAAGCTCACCGTCATACCCATGGAAGGATGGACACGCGACATGAAGTTCCGCGACACAGGCATGCCATGGGTGCTGCCATCACCACAAATTCCTGCTCCCGAGAATGCGTTTTTCTATCCCGTGAGCGGCATTCTGGGCGAACTCTATATCTTCAACACTGGGATTGGATACACATTACCCTTTGAGTGCTTTGCCGCCTCATGGATCGATGCCGAGGCTCTTGCCAAGAACATGAACGCCTTGAACCTGCCAGGCATGCACTTCAGACCCATAAACTATAAGCCGTTCTTCGCACTGAGCGTGGCAGTTGACAAGTCGTTGCAAGAGGTGCACGGTGTGCAGATTTATATCACAGACTTCGACAAAGCCAATCTTGTCCTCACACAGTTCTACTTCCTGCAAGTGATTCACGAGATGTATCCTAAACAGGAGCTCTTTGAGCAGAACCCCAAGCGCTATGCAATGTTCGACAAGGTGTGTGGCACCAAGGAAATTCGTGAGCGATTCTGCAAGCGCTACAAAGTGGAAGACATTATAGACTACTTCAACAAAGACACCGAGTCATTCAAAGCAAAATCTAGCAAATATTATCTTTATCAATAATCTAGAAGATCTAGAACCTCTCGTGAAAAATGGACAACCGCCACAACACATATCTAAAGCGCATCAGGGAGTTCATCCCTAAAGACCGCATCTACACCGACGACCTGCATTGCCTGGCGTGGGGTACCGATGCGGGCTTCTACCGCAACATCCCGCAAGTGGTGGTGCGTTCCATGAATGAGCAAGAGGTGTCGCAACTTCTCGCCATCGCTAATGAGATGCGCCTGCCTGTGACTTTCCGTGCTGCTGGCACTAGCCTGAGCGGACAGACCAACACCGACTCTATCCTCATAGTCGCTGGCAAAAACTGGGAGAATTATGAAGTAGCACCCGACGCCAGCTACATCAAACTACAGCCTGGGCTCGTGGGCAGCGAGGTGGACAAGATTCTCGCTCGTCACAACCGTGCCTTCACTCCCGACCCAGCAAGCAAGAACTCGGCAATGGTGGGTGGCATCGTCATCAACAATGCCAGCGGCATGAGTTGTGGCACACACGCCAACAGTGACCGCATGATGCTCTCGATGCGCATAGTGCTTGCCGACGGAACTGTGTTAGACACAGGCGACAAGCGCAGCCGTGACAAGTTCAGCCTTTCTCATCCCGACTTCATCAAGCGCATTGAGGAAATTCGTGACCGCGTGATGGCCGATAAAGAGCTTGTTGAGCGCATTCGTCGCAAATATTCCATCAAAAACGTGACAGGCCTCAACATTTCGCCATTTATCCTCTATACTGACCCATTCGACATCATCACCCATCTCATCGTGGGCAGCGAGGGAACTCTTGCTTTTGCCAGCGAGTTCACAATGAAAACTGGCCACCTCTACCCCTGCCGAGCAAGCGCAATGCTTTATTTCCAAGACATGCGCGAGTCGTGCGAAGCAGTGGTTGCGATGAAGAAAGGTCCAGTGCATTGCGCCGAGATTCTCGACAAGAAATCGCTCGCAAGCGTTGACGATACTACAGGCGAAGGGCTCACTGCTGTTCTTATCCAAACTTTTGCCGACAGTAAAGAAGAGCTTCAGAACAACATCAACGAGATAATGGCATTACTTGAGCCATTCCACCTTTATGTGCCTGCCGTCTTCACTGATGACCCTAAAGTCTATGGCAAGTACTGGGCGATTCGGTCGGGCATTTTCCCGAGCGTGGGTGGCACACGTCCATTGGGCACCACCGTACTTATTGAGGACGTGGCATTCCACATCGAGGACCTGCCCAATGCCACAGTTGACTTAGCACAGATGCTCATTGACTATGGCTATGACGACAGCTGCATCTATGGTCACGCACTTGAGGGCAATTATCATTTCATAATCTCGCAGTCATTCGACACTCAAGAAGAAATCTCCCGCTACGAGAACCTTATGCGCGCAGTCGTGGAGCTGGTAATCGACAAATATGACGGCTCGCTCAAGGCAGAGCACGGCACAGGTCGCAACATGGCGCCATTTGTCAAAAAAGAATGGGGCGAGAAAGCCTATCAGGTGATGCTCGACGTGAAGCAGCTCTTCGACCCGCGAGGCATTCTCAACCCTGGAGTTATCTTCAACGACGATCCTGAGTGCTTCATCAAGAACCTCAAACCCATGCCACTGACTAATGATAACGTCAATAAGTGCATCGAGTGTGGGTTCTGTGAAGTTAACTGTGTGAGCTGTGGTCTCACCCTCTCATCGCGCCAGCGCATCATTGTGCAGCGCGAAATCTCTCGACTAAAAGATACAGGCGAAGACCCTGAACGGTTGAAACGCCTTGAGAAACAATATAAATACTATGGCGAAGCCACCTGCGCCGCCGATGGGCTCTGCTCAACATCTTGCCCTATGGGCATCAATGTGGGAGAACTAACCCATGACTTGCGTGCCGAGCAGCATAGCAAAGGCACTATGGCACATGGCATTGGCAGCTATGTGGCACGGCATTTCTCAATGACTAAAGGCAGCCTCAAGTCACTGCTCTATGTTGCCAATGCAGCACATTCGGTGCTGGGCGACGGTGGCATGAAGGCTTTTGGAAAAGCGATGCACGCCATTGGAGCGCCACTATGGACACCTGCCACACCAAAGCCTCACAAGATGAAGGCTTTGAACCAGTCAGTAAGCGACAAGAAAGTGGTTTACTTCCCCAGTTGCCTCAATCAGGCTCTAGGTAAGGACAAGCATAGCAACGACACCGACCTCGTGGATAAAGTGGTCGCCTTCCTCAATAAAGCTGGTTGGGAAGTCATCTACCCCGAAAACATGAACAACCTGTGCTGCGGCATGATTTGGAACAGCAAAGGTATGCCCGATATTGCACAACAGAAGACTGACGAGCTTGAAAAAGCACTGCTCAAGGCTAGCGAAAATGGCAAATATCCAGTGATATGTGACCAAAGTCCATGTCTGCACCACGCTCGCGAGCACATGAAGCAAGTGAAACCATTTGAACTCATGGAGTTCATTCACGACTATGTGGCGCAAGACTTGGAGTTCATGCCCACTGACGAGCCCATTGCACTGCACCTCACCTGCTCAACACGACTGATGAAGATTGACGATAAGATTCTTGACCTCGCAAAGCGATGTTCAAACAATGTTCTTGTTCCCGAAGGTGTTGGATGCTGCGGCTTTGCTGGCGACAAGGGATTCACTCATCCTGAGCTAAATGCCTACGCTCTGCGCAAGCTGCGTACACAAATCGAAGCTGTGGGCATAAAGCGCGGCTTCAGCAACAGCCGCACCTGCGAGATAGGTCTCACCACCCATAGCGGCGTGCCCTACCAGTCGCTTATTTACTTGATTGATGAATGTACAACCATAAAAAATGATAAATAATGGCTCAATCTAAAAGATTACTCTCGCTCGACATATTACGAGGCATCACAATAGCAGGCATGCTCTTGGTCAACAATCCAGGAACATGGAGTCACATTTATGCTCCACTAGAACATGCCGAGTGGATTGGCCTCACTCCTACCGACCTCGTGTTCCCATTCTTTATGTTTGTGATGGGTGTATCGATGTATTTCTCGCTGAGCAAATTCAAATTTGAGTTTAGCAGCAAAGTCTTTCTCAAGATATTAAAGAGAACCATCATCCTTTTCCTCATTGGCTGGATGGTGCAATGGTTCGGAATGTGGTTAAGAGGGCTTTATGATCCAGAGTCGCACTTCTTCACAAAGATGTTTGGAAACTTGCGAATTTTAGGAGTATTCCAACGTTTAGCGCTTGTATATTTCTTTGGGTCTATGATTGCTGTGCTTTTCAAGACCAAATTCATACCTTGGATAATAGGTGGACTATTAGTTGCCTATGCTTTCATTTTAGGATTTGGAAACGGTTATGAGTTCTCACTCGACAACATCCTCTCGCGAGTTGATTGCGCTGTGCTAGGCGAAGACCACATGTATCACGAGAGTGCCTACGGCACTAGTCTCGCCCTCGACCCCGAAGGCATATTAAGCACTATAGCGTGCGTTGCCCATGTGCTAATAGGCTTCATGATGGGCAAGTGCATAAGCACCGTTAAAAACAACCGCGACCGCATCGTCGAGATTGCAGTGTGGGGCGCATTGATGCTTCTTGTGGGATGGCTGTTGCAATATGGCATTCCTTGCAGCAAGAAAGCGTGGACCTCGAGCTATGTGCTCATTACATGCGGTATGGCCTCGTGCATTCTGGCGATGCTCATCTATGCCATCGACATAAAGGGGCACAACCGCTGGTGCCGATTCTTCCAGGCGTTTGGCATCAACCCACTGTTCTGCTATCTGGTTGGAACCATTCTCTCAATAGTGTTTGGCGCTGTACGCTTTGGCACCAACGCCACAGGCGATCCTATCACCATCCACACACTTCTCCATGACGGCTGCAAAGCAATCACCTGGTCGCCAGAGGCCGCCTCATGTCTCTATGCCATCATCTTCGTGCTCATCACATGGTGCTTTGGCTACATCCTCTACAAGAAAAAAATATACATAAAAATATAACAAAAAATTCTACTATTATGATTTTAATTGCTGACAGCGGCTCCACCAAGATTGACTGGTGTCTGCTAAACGGAAAAAAGAAAGTTGCTCAAATCTTCACTACTGGCATGAACGCTCTGCTCATGACCGAAGAAGAGATGGCTGAGTGCATCATGAACGAACTCATGCCAAGTCTCAGAGGATATGAGGTTACTGAGATTTACTACTACGGAGCTGGTATCATAAGCGACGAGATTAAGAATCAGGTTATCAACGCCCTAAAGCGCAATATGCCTCATGTCAACAAGATTGAGGTTGAAACCGACCTGCTCGGTGCGGCACGTGCTCTGTGCCAGCATGAGCCAGGCATCGCCTGCATCCTCGGCACTGGCAGCAACAGCTGCTACTACGACGGAGAGAAGGTGGTTGACAACGTGTCGCCTCTGGGATACATCCTCGGCGACGAGGGTAGCGGTGCTGTGCTGGGCAAGCTCCTCGTGGGCGATGTGCTAAAGAAGCAACTTCCTGAGCATCTGTGCGAGAAGTTCCTCAAGGAGTATAACCTCGACCGCACTACTATTATCGACCGTGTGTATCGCAAACCAGCCGCCAACCGTTTCTTAGCGCAGTTCGCTCCATTCCTTGAGCACAATATCAACGAGCCTTCTATCAAAGCACTTGTGATGCGCTCTTTCACCGACTTCTTCGTGCGCAACGTTGCAAATTACCCCAACTACAAAGAACTGCCTTGTAACTTCGTAGGCTCTATAGCTCTGTTGCAGAAAGATGTACTAGTAGAGGCGGCCAGCAAACTCGGCATCACCATTGGCAACATCATCCAAGCCCCAATGGAAGGCCTCATCAAGTACCACTCTAATTAATGCATAAATAATCTAGATGTTCTAGAAAGTCTAGTAAGTCTAGAAGAACTTAACACTTATAACTTAACACTTACTAAGTTATGGCTTTTATAAAAATTAGCGAACAGCCATCGCTCTACGACGACCTCGAGAAGAAGAGCGTTCATGAGCTACTCACCGAGATCAACCAGGAAGACCACAAAGTGGCCGACGCTGTGCAGAAGGCTATACCACAAATCGAGAAGCTCGTCATAGGCATTGTCGAGCGCATGAAGCGTGGAGGACGCATCTTCTACATGGGTGCTGGCACCAGCGGACGCCTAGGCGTGCTCGACGCCAGCGAGATACCGCCCACCTTCGGCATGGACCCAGGATGGATAATTGGTCTTATTGCCGGAGGCGACTACGCCTTGCGCAATGCCGTGGAGAACGCCGAGGATGATGAAACTCAGGGATGGAAAGACCTGCAAGAACACAACATCACCCCCAATGACACCGTAATCGGTATCGCTGCCAGTGGCACCACTCCCTATGTGATTGGTGCTCTGCGCGATGCACGAGCCTATGGCTGCCTCACCGCTGCCATCACCAGCAACCCCGACGCTCCCATCAGCGAAGCTGCCGAGATTCCCATCGAGATGATTGTTGGGCCCGAATACGTCACAGGCAGTAGCCGCATGAAGAGCGGCACAGGCCAAAAACTCATCTGCAACATGATTTCTACAAGTGTCATGATTCAGATGGGACGTGTTAAGGGCAACAAAATGGTGAACATGCAGCTCACCAACCAGAAACTCGTGGACCGAGGCACTCGAATGGTAGTTGATGAACTGGGGCTAAGCTACGATGAGGCTAAACGTCTCCTCCTCCTTCACGGTAGCGTGAAGAAGGCCTGCGATGCCTATAGAGGCAAAACTGAATAATATTTCTCCACAACAAAAATTGCTATTATGAAACGTGTTTTGATTCTATTAATTGGTGCTGTTGCGGTAATCACCTCATTGCAAGCACAACCACCCGAGCGCACTGCCAATCAGGACAAGTACTATGTGCGCCGCGCTACTCACTTCGATGACCTGCCAGTTTATCGCAACGACATCATCATGTTGGGCAACAGCCTTACCGATGGTGCCGAGTGGAACGAGCTGTTCGACAATCCTCACGTGAAGAACCGTGGCATCATAGGCGACATTGTGCAAGGACTATATGAGCGCATGGAGCCCATCCTGCAGGGACAGCCACGCAAGATTTTCATCCTTAGTGGCGTGAACGACGTGTCGCACGGCGTAGATGGAGACAGCATTGGGCGGGCAATGGAGAAACTCATTGTCCTCATCAAAGAGCGTTCTCCACGCACCAAAATCTACCTCCAGTCTATGCTGCCCTTCAACACCGATGTTCAGATGTGGAAACTACTCAAAGACCGAGAGCAAGTGGTAATAGATGGCAATAAAGCAATGGAGGAAGTTTGCAAGCGACAAGGTGTCACTTGGATTAATCTCTATCCGCTATTTGTTGACAAGAACGGCAAGCTCCGAGAAGACCTGACCAACGACGGTCTGCATTTGCTTGGCCCAGGCTACATAATCTGGCGAGATGCCGTGATTAATTATGTAAATTCCGACAAAGGCCCAAAACATCCAAAGCACCACAAGCACCATAAACACGACAAACGCAAAAAACACTATAAACACTAACTATCTACCTAAGAAAAACTGCGTCAATGGCACTCACCATCTCTGGTTAGTGCCATTGCTTATTTACAATTAAAAAAGTAAAAAAGGCTCAAGAACCTATTGTTCAAGAGCCTTTTCTTGCTTTGGGGTGGAATATGGGGTTCGAACCCACGACCTTCGGAACCACAATCCGACGCTCTAACCAGCTGAGCTAATTCCACCGTGTTTTTTCAATTGCGACTGTTTTTGGTTTTCACCATTTTTTTCTCCGCAGTTTTATTGTATATTAGATTTTGTCTTCAAGATTTACCCTCTGTCCCATACAATAGACAGCATGCAATTTAATATCTTTGTCGAGGATAAGGATATCGGCATCCTTGCCACGTTGCAATGATCCCTTGCGGTCATAAACGCCCATAATCCTTGCTGGTGTTTCAGCAACCATGCGGCAGGCGTCCTGCAATGGGATGTCGGCCATGTGCACTGCAGTGGAAATAAGGCGGTCCATTGTGGCGATGCTACCTGCTAATGCCGAACGGTCAGCGAGTTTGCACACCCCATCCTCAATTATTACACGAGGGTCAAACGCCTTATTACTGTCGCTGGCAGCAACTGCTAGAGCATCGGTGACCATCGCTGTGCGCTCCACGCCCTTAGTGTGATATACGAGCTTGAGCAGCGTGGGTGGCACATGTATGCCGTCGGCTATCATCTCAACTGTCATGTTTTCCATGAGATATACAGCCTCAACAGTGCCTGCATGCTTAAACTCGCGCACGTTGTGGAAACCAGGCATTCCATTATAGAAATGTGTGGCGTGGGTGTAACCTGCCTCATAGGCGGCTTTCACATGGTCATATTCGGCAGCAGTATGAGCGATAGATGGCAGCACATCCTTGTCGTTAAGGTATTTACCCATCTCTATCACACCGGGTAATTCAGGTGCTGAGTCCCAACGCTTGATGCAGTTGTAGTCCTCCACTATGTGCTCGTACTCATTAGGGTCGGGCAAGCGGATGAGTTCGGGCATCTGAGCGCCAGCCTTCAAAGGGTTGAAATATGGTCCCTCAAGGTGAAGTCCCAATACTCCGCTGAAGGGGTCTTCGATGAGCTCGTCGCACGTCTTAGCGGCAGCCTCCATCATGGGCAGCGTAGCTGAAGACAAAGTTGGGAAGATTGCAGTAGTACCATGCTTGCGATGGGCCAGGACAGCAGCACGGAACGCTTCTTCGGTGCCTTCCATAAAGTCGTGGCCTCCACCTCCATGACAGTGGAGCTCTATGCCTCCAGGCACCACATACATGCCCAGAGCATTAATAGCAGTATCGGCACGTGGCTCGATGTGGCTGTTCTTGCGTATCTCCACAATGCGGGAGTCCTCAAAGAGCAGCGAGCCACCATTTATCCACCCCGACGGGGTAAGTATCTGACCGTTATAAATCTGGGTTAACATGGTTTTTCCTATTGAATGCAAATCCAGTTACAAAAGTAATACAATTTTTTCAACATAACACAAAAAATTAGAAAATAATCTGTAATGAATGTAAAAATTCTGTTTCGTTCCTACCCAAACAACTTAAAACAACAATAATTAGTCGTTCCTTTTGTTTCAGGCCTCACAATTCTTTTGGTGGTTTGTAGTTTTTATTGTATTTTTGCAAGAAAATATTTTAGGACATTTCATTAACTAAAAATATCATTATGACACCACTTATTGAACGTTTTATCAAGTATGTAAAGTTTGAAACCACTAGTGACGAGAACACGGGCGTAACCCCTTCTACCCCAACCCAGATGGTATTTGCCAAGGAACTCAAGAAAGACCTTGAGGAGATGGGGCTGAGCGAGGTCGAGCTCGACGATAACGGCTACCTCTACGCCACTTTGCCTGCCAACACCGACAAGGAAATTCCCACCATTGGTTTCATCGCCCACATGGATACTGCTCCTGATATGAGCGGCAAGGATGTTAAACCACGCATCGTTGAGAAATATACTGGCGGCCCCATTACACTTAATGAGAATGAGGGCATCATCCTCGACCCAGTGCAGTTCCCTGAAATGAACGACCACATTGGCCAGGACCTAATCGTCACCGATGGTACTACACTACTCGGCGCCGACGACAAAGCTGGTATTGCCGAAATAGTTAGCGCCATTGAGTGGTTCCAGCAGCATCCCGAGGTGAAGCACGGCAATATTCGCATCGGCTTCAACCCCGACGAGGAGATTGGTCTCGGAGCACACAAGTTTGACGTGGAGAAATTTGGCTGCCAGTGGGCCTACACCATGGATGGCGGTGCCGAGGGCGAGCTGGAATATGAGAACTTCAACGCCGCAAGTGCAAAAATCACCATCAAAGGCCTGAACGTGCATCCAGGAATGGCAAAGAACAAAATGATCAATGCTATCCTTGTAGGCAACAAACTCATGTCGCTGCTACCTGAGAGCCAGACTCCTGCCACTACCGAGAAATATGAAGGCTTCTACCACATCGTGGGCATTGAAGGAACAGTGGAGGAGTGCAAGCTCACCTACATCATCCGCGACCACGATCGCAAGCGCTTTGAAGAGCGCAAGGCCGAAGTGGAGCGCATTGTGGCCTTCATCAACGGCACTTACGGCGACATCGCCACCGTTGAGCTTAAGGACCAGTATTACAACATGCGCGAGAAAATTGAGCCAGTGATGCACATCATCGAAACCGCCGAGCAGGCCATGGAACGCGCTGGTGTTAAGCCCAAAGTTCAGCCCATCCGCGGCGGAACTGACGGCGCTCAACTTTCGTTCAAGAACCTCCCCTGCCCCAACATCTTCGCAGGAGGCATGAACATGCACGGCCGTTACGAGTATGTCTCAATCCAGGCCATGGAGAAAGCCATGATGACAGTAGTAGAAATCTGCAAAATCGTTGCAGAGAAGTAAACAGCTATATTGTTATTTACAGGTATCCACATCCCCAGAGGTCATCTTTGGGGATGTTTTTTACTTATGTGCTGCCTTGGGACAGTTTTGCTTTTTCTTCTCTTTCGGTGACTCGTCACCGACTACTGGACAAGGCGGTTGCTCTTGCTGTTGCGAGACTGATGCTTGCAATACTTTTACAGACGATTCGCTCACTGAGGACAGTGGTAGCTCTTGGTCTTGGGACAGTTTTGCTTTTTCTTCTCTTTCGGTGACTGCGTCACCAACTACTGGACAAGGCGGTTGCTCTTGCTGCTGCGAGACTGATGCTCGCAATACTTTGCCACCCGTTTCGCTCGCTGAGGACAGTGGCCGCTCTTGGTCTTGGGACAGTTTTGGTTCTTTTTTTTCTTCTTCTCTTTCGGTGACTGCGTCACCGACTACTGGACAAGGCGGTTGCTCTTGCTGTTGCGAGACTGATGCTCGCAATACTTTGCCACCCGTTTCGCTCGCTGAGGACAGTGCTAGCTCTTGGTCTTGGGACAGTTTTGGTTCTTTTTTTTCTTCATTGTTGATTGTGGAGAGGAGGCGGTGTACTGTTGACTTTGAGGAGTTGCAGTGTGCCGCGATGTTGCGTATTGACCACCCTCTTGCGAAGGTGTCGTGGATAAATGTGAGTTTATTCTCGTCGCTGACGCTGACTGGCAAATATAATAATTGGGTCTCGTTCACGTTGTCATCGATATGCTCGAATCGCAAGCATTTGCGGTCGATGACGAACTCAATGTGTCGCTTTATCGCTTCGTCATCGTCGCCATTGGCTCTTGCTTGGTCAACTATTTTCCTGCATGCCTCATCGTCGTAAAGGAGCTTCATTTTGTAAGTGGTGACGAGTTCGCTGTAGGCATTGAGCGGCGAGTTCCTTGCTTTTAGCTGCTTGATGTAGTGTGTCGCTCCGTTGAGATGGTTGACAGTGGATGGTATCTCGCTGAGAGTGAAGATTGAGTCGAAAGCATAGGCGAGCTGTCGGTCACCCGTGAGGTGCTTCATGGCGAGCGGTGTTCCTTCCTGGTGGTGTGTGGCGTGCGCGACAACGAGAATAGAGACGTGATATTGATTAAGCAACTGGCGTAATCTTCTCAACACAATGTGTGTCTTATTGCAACTTTTTAGGGTGCATATCTGCGTAATGTCGTCGATGACAATGACTGGCGCTTTGAGGTAGTAGATATCCCTCTCAATGCTATCGAGAATTGTCTTGTAGTTTATCATCTCCTCTACTGAAGTCTCCTGGTTGAAATGCCTGATGAATAAGTTATCGGGAACCATGCCTTGAATGCACGACCACCCTCTTTGGAAATAGTTGTGCATCATGTTTTCGAGGTCGAAGTAGAGGACGTTTCGGCCGGTGTTGGCGACCTCGCTTGCAATATCGAGTGCGAGAGTTGACTTGCCTACATTTGGATCACCAAAGAGGCATGCACACTCGTTCTCATACCAGATGTCTCGCCATAGTGGCTGTGCGTCTCGTATTTGTCTTTCGTTGAGAGAGTCATTTCGGAAGTGAAAAATAGACTTCGGGAGTTTCATG
The DNA here is from genome assembly GCA_902777835.1 of uncultured Bacteroidales bacterium. Classification (GTDB taxonomy): domain Bacteria; phylum Bacteroidota; class Bacteroidia; order Bacteroidales; family Muribaculaceae; genus Sodaliphilus. The sequence goes on from CACYVC010000017.1 coordinate 68,494, forward strand.
TCGGCTATTTCGGGCGGCAGTTCCTTTCCCCAGGGGTCGATATAGCCGATTTGCCTTAGCTTGTCATCGCAAGCTCTGAGGAACTGTGCATGGATGCTTGATAGTGGTTGTGTTGACATAGTATTACTTTTAATGTGATTGTTTTTTGCGCGAAGGTAGTGGGTGTGTAGCGATGGCGTCAATGTTGAAAAAAAACAGTTTTTTGTTGCTTTGACAACTATGCTTTTGAGCGCCGTGCTTACGGCGCAATACATAACAACGCCTACGCTGGTTTTGCTGCTTTCAACTCTTTTCTCAGTATATTGAACGTTAATTTTTCATTTATTTTGAACAAATAGTTGTGGATTGGAATATTTTGACTAATTTTGTGACTTGTGAGAGAATAACTCTTGCAATACTTCACAACGACATATTAGTAAAAAAAGCATTCGCTATTATTTCGCGTTCAGCCAAAAGCGTCGCAACTTTTAAAGGCATAACAAGCACGAAAATAATAGTGCGGTAAGTTCGTATAGGGCTTACTGTCTCGTGAATATAGCAATGCTCACGCTTGGGCGTGATGCATTCTTATTAACGAGACAGAGGTGCCATGCGACGCTACCTCTTGCTGAACGGATAAGGTGTATCGCGCCTTTTTCGTCTTGGCGTGATTGATAGCAGGATGCGAAGTCATGGCTATCAATCAATTATGGCGAATCAGAATTTAAATCAAGCGCAAAGAAATAAGAATGATGAGTTTTATACACAATACATTGATATTCAAAAGGAAATCAACGCTTATCTCGACTACGACCCCGATGTGTTTCGTGGCAAGACGGTGCTGCTGCCATGTGATGATCCTGAGTGGAGCAACTTCACTAAGTTCTTTGCTCAGAACTTTGAACTATTAGGCTTGAAGAAACTCATCTCCACCAGCTATGCCCCTGAAAGCAAACGTTACAAGTTACCATATCAGCCCACCTTGTTTGAGACTTCCCAACCATATTTCAGCCCCGATAAGACCAAGACCAATGGCAAGATTTTTATTCTTGAGCGTGACATCACTGGCGACAACCGCATCAATATTGATGACCTTGAATGGCAGTACCTTGAGAGTGATGGCGACTTCCGCAGTAAGGAGATACAAGCCTTGCGTAATGAGGCAGATATTATCGTCACCAACCCACCATTCTCTTTGTTCCGAGAGTTTGTCGCTTGGCTTGTGGAAGCCAATAAGAAGTTTATAATTATTGGGAATATGAATGCGATAACTTATAAAGAGATATTTCCACTAATTAAAAATAACAAAATGTGGCTGGGAGTCAGTATTCATAGTGGCGACAGGGAGTTTGGAGTGCCAGATACCTATCCATTAACTGCTGCAGGATGGAGAATTGATGAAGATGGGAAGAAATATATTAGAGTGAAAGGTGTTAGATGGTTCACAAATATTGATCATGGTCGCCGTCATGAACCATTAAAACTAATGACAATGGCAGAGAATTTCAAGCATAGCAAGCATAAAGAAATTAGGGGTAATACTGAATATTATCATTATGACAATTATGATGCTATAGAAGTGCCTTTTACAGATGCGATTCCAAGTGACTATGAAAGCACTATGGGTGTACCAATATCATTCCTTGATAAATATTGTCCTGAGCAATTTGAAATAATCGGCATGGCAAAACGAGGAGCTGGAGACCCTGCATTAAAAACAAAAGTATATACAATCAGAGACTATAAAAATTATAGCGATTTAAATGCTACTCCAGTAATTATTGAAAATGGAGTGCCCAGAAACACATATCCAAGAATATTAATTCGCAAAAAGCAGTAGAGTTATGAAGACTAAATTTGAGAAATATACAGTTAAGGAGATTTGTGATGGTTTTGAGTATAATGAGCTTGAGGGCAAGGGTTTATATGGTCTTGCAGGCAAGTTAACCATTCAGCCCGAATATCAGCGAAACTATATCTATGCCGATGGCAAGCGTGACGTGGCGGTGATAGAGTCGGCATTGAAGGGATATCCGCTTGGGCTGATATATTTCAACAAAGTAGAGGACGGTCGTCTCGAAGTGCTTGACGGCCAGCAGCGCATCACCTCGCTTGGCAGGTTTGTGAAGAACAAATTTGCCGTAAAAATCAATGGTTTAGAGCAGATTTTTGATGGTTTAAACGAAGAAGACCAGCAAAAAATACTGAACACCGAGCTGCTTGTGTATATCTGTGAAGGTGAAGGCGATAATGCCGAGTCCGAGATTAAAGAGTGGTTCAAAACCATCAACATTGCTGGTATCCCTTTGAATGTGCAAGAAGAGCTCAACGCTGTGTATAGCGGACCTTTCGTTACATTATGCAAAGCGGAGTTCAGCAATTCACAGAATGCTAATATCCAGAAGTGGCAGTCATACATAAAAGGAGCAGCCAATCGTCAAGACTTCCTCGCCACCGCCTTGGCTTGGGTTAGCAAGGGTAATGTTGACGGCTATATGAGCCAGCACCGCCGAGACACCAACATTAATGAGATAAAGACCTATTTCAATACTGTGATAGACTGGGTGGATTCGAAGTTTGATGATGTATATCCCGAGATGTGCGGGCTGAACTGGGGCGAACTGTATGAGCGCTTCCACAATGACGCCTATGACCACACAGAACTCTCGGCAAAGGTGCGAAAACTCATAAGTGATGATTTTGTGACCAATCATCGCGGCATCTTTGAGTATGTGCTTGGTGGTTGCAAAGACACTAAGCTACTGAACATAAGGCTGTTTGACAAGCCTACAATGCGCAAAGTCTATGAGCAGCAGACGGCAAAAGCTAAGGAGAAAGGTGTTTCGAACTGCCCTTTATGTGCCATTGGTCATGAAAGCAACCGCGAGCGCATCTGGAAAATTGCCGAGATGGATGCCGACCATGTGACGGCCTGGAGCAAGGGTGGCGAGACCAACATCAAAAACTGCCAAATGCTGTGCAAGACCCACAACAGGGCGAAGGGCAATAGGTAATGAAAAATAAATAACACCCCCACTGTCGAATTGGCAGTGGGGGTGTTTCATGAAGAGCGGCGTTCCTTCCTGGTGGTGTATAGCGATGGCGTCAATGTTGAAAAAAAACAGTTATTTGTTGCATTGACAACTATACTTTTGAACGCCGTGCTTACGGCGCAATACATAACAACGCCTGCGCTAGTTTTGCTGCAAGCAACTCTTTTCTCCCCCGCTGTCAAAAATTGGCTGCGGGGTTTTATCTTATTGTTCTTTTTGTGACAAAAGTTGTTATTGTTGTTTAATATAACTGCGTCAAGAATGTACTCAAAGTGATTTTTTTCAGAAAAAAATTTTTTTCTTGTAAATAATGGTTGATATAAAATGAATTTTGTATAACTTTGTAGTTTGAAATGAAAAAATGGGCCATTTTTCTTTTTTTATATGAATAACACCTGTAAAATGGCAATTGGAGAACATGATAAAACGAGTAATTTGATATGAAGATATTTACCCACGAGGCAATAAAGAAAATTGACAGGGAGACTATAGCCAATGAGGGCATCACCGAGCTTGATCTGATGGAGCGTGCTGCGTCGGCAGTGACCTATGAGATCATGTCAAGGTGGCGCACCAACAAGCGCATAATAATCTTTGCTGGTCCGGGCAACAACGGTGGTGACGCCCTAGCAGTGGCTCGCATGCTTTATGAGCAGGGCTATCATCCTGAGGTGTACTTGTTTAATATACGCTCATCGCACCTTAGCGAGTGCTGCGCTGCCAACCGCGAGCGCCTGATGGAGATGGGCGACATCGACTTCACCGAAATCGTAGATAACTTCAACCCACCTGAGTTGGGCGCTAATGATGTTGTCATAGACGGTCTCTTTGGCTCGGGCCTTCACAGTCCGCTCAAGGGTGGTTACACGTCGCTGGTTCAGTATATCAACAATAGTGAGTCCTATATCGTCGCCATCGACATGCCTTCGGGCCTGTTCTGTGAGTGGAACGAGGGTATTGACCGCCGCAATATCATCCGCGCCGACCTCACCCTCACATTTGGCGCAAAGAAACTGTCGTTCTTCTTCAGCGAGAATGCTGAGTGCATAGGAGAATGTGTGGTCCTTGACATCGAACTGAGTCCCTCGGCAATAGCATCGACACCTGCCGACTTCTATCTTATCGAGAAAGAAGACGTGAAGGATATGCTGCAACCACTAGACCCCTTTATCAACAAATATGACAATGGAACTCTCTATCTAGTGGCTGGAAGTTATGGCATGATGGGAGCTGCAATCCTTGCAGCACGCGGAGCGCAACGCATTGGAGCCGGACTGGTTACCGTGCATGGTCCTGCTAGTGCCAACACGATCATTCAGACAGCATGCCCCGAGGCGCTCTTCGAGGCCGACAGCAGTGACTTGTGCACAACCACCATCAACATTAAGCGGCGCTTCAGCGTAGTGGCTTTGGGTCCTGGCATGGGCACCAACGATGAGACTATCGATGCCGTTGACCATTTCTTGAAGAACTACCACAAACCTTGTCTGCTCGATGCCGATGCTCTAAACTGCATCGCGGCAAGACCCATGCTGCTGCGTAGCATCCCTAAAGGATCAATCATCACTCCACATACTGGTGAATTTGACCGCTTGTTCCAAAATTCCAGCGAGCGCAACATTACCGATGAGGGCCGACTAAAGCGTGCCATCAACGTGTCGAGAAACCACAATATCACCGTTGTCCTAAAAGGTCATTTCACTATGACTGTGCGCCCCGACGGCAAGGTGTATATCAACAGCAGCGGTAATCCAGGCATGGCAACAGCAGGCAGCGGCGATGTGCTCACCGGAATCATCTCAGGCCTTATATCTCAAGGCTATTCTCCCGACAGCAGCGTGTGGATGGGAGTATTCATCCACGGCCACGCCGGTGACTTGGCAGCAGCCAAAATAGGCGAACAAAGTCTTATAGCTAGCGACATAGTAGATAACTTAGGAACTGCTATTGTGGATATAAAACTTAAGTAGTAAGTTTTAAGTGTTAAGTGTTAAGTGTTAAGTGTTAAGTGTTAAGTGTTAAGTGAGGGTAAGGCTTTTCTTGTCCACTAGATGCTCTTGAAATGGTGAATTTTAGAGCAACGAAACCCTTTAATATATCCCATTTTAAGTTAAAATATGTTTTTTGTTTCGTTTTTGGGACTTTGATTTTGATGGCAAGTTACAGATTGTAAGTACCGCATTGGTGGTAAAAGTGGAGAAAAACACATAACCTGAGTTTACAAAAGTAAATGTTACAGAACGTAAAGAATGGTTGCCCATGTTGGCAACCATTTGTAATTTTGTACCATCAAATCAAGAATTAATGGCTCAGAGCGTGTATTGTTACACATCTCACAAGCCCAAGTATAACAAATAATTAGAGTAATGAAGTTATTTTCAAAGTTTTTTATTTTCACATTAGTAACAATTTTATCTATCAACTTTACAGCTAATGCTGCCGACCCCGAACCAGAGCCCAACCAAGCTAAGGCAATTAAGGAGTCATCTAAAGTCACCAAAGAAAACACAAACCCACAAATTGACAATCTTCTCAATTTTGCTTACAAATTTAAAGGTGTCCCCTATCGCTTGGGCGCCAATGGTCCTCACCGTTTTGACTGCTCGGGTTTCACCAGCTATGTTTTCAAGGCATTTGGCTATAAACTTGCCCGCCGTGCAAGCTTGCAAGTTCACAATGGCAAGAGAGTTGAGCGTGGCAATCTCAAGCCTGGCGACCTCGTGTTCTTTGGTGGTCGCAGCAACCGTGGAGGCATAGGCCATGTGGGTATCATCACCGAGGTTGACGCCAACGGTCACGACTTCTCTTTCATCCACGCGTCAACTCACAACGGCATCACCGTGAACCACTCTACCAATAGCTATTACCGAGTGCGTTACCGCGGCGCCTGCCGAGTTATCCACTCCGCAGAACCACAACTCTCACTCATCGATGAGTTGAAAAAATCCGGTCAATTGGTCAAAATGAGTGGTAAAATTTGAGTAATATCACTCTATTGGTCAAAATGGGTGGTACTTACAATCTGTAATCAAAAGAAATATTATGA
>CACYVC010000018.1 GCA_902777835.1 uncultured Bacteroidales bacterium
TATTGATGACTATGAGGGATTGCTCGCAGTAGGTGCTGGTAACATCAACGCTCCCGAGGGATTCTATATGGTAGAGGCCGACATTGCCAACTTGAGCTATAAGCTCACTCCTATCACAACTATTGGTGTGATTGGTGGCTTCAACGGTTGGGCAGGCGACTATGCTAAGCTCACTTACAACACCCAGACTAGTGCTTGGGAAGGCTATTGCGATATTCCCGCTGGCACTGAGTTCAAGTTCCGTGCTAATGAGGACTGGGCAATCAACTGGGGTGGTGACATGAACAACCTCAGCTACGATGGTGGTAACCTCAAGTTCGACGTTGACGGTAACTACTTCATCCAGCTCTTCATCACCTACGAGGGAAATTTCCATGTTATAATGATTCCACAAGCTAATTAAAGTGTGAAACGGAAAATCACCTTCCGCGCCGACGACGAAAACATTCCACACACCACTAATGTAGCGATAATTTGACGGATAAATAAAAAAGTTATCTTTGTAAGCTAGAAAATAATAAAAAAACACTAATATTATTATGAGAAAAATTTTCACTTTATTGCTGCTTTGCAGCCTTGTAATGGGTGCTAGCGCGCAGATTGTTGACGCTGAGCTTGCTACTAAGGCTGCCGACAAGACAGTGTTTTACCAAACACCACAAATCGAGAAAAAGAACACTTTTATTGTGGTCTCCAAAACCGAACTGCGACTTTATGTCTATGGTACAGTGGGCAAAGACACCGTGTTAATGGCGAAGTTTCCTGCCTGCCTGAGCCGCAACAAAGGTCAGAAGCAGCGCAAGGGCGACAACAAGACTCCCGAGTGCAAGCAGAGCAAGCCATTCCATATCCAGGCGATTCGCAACGCCTCGGCATGGACCCACAACTTCCATGATGGTCGTGGCAATATCAAGGCCTATGGGGCGTGGTTCCTGAGCCTCTACACTCCAGGACACAGTGGCATCGGCATCCATGGCAGCACCAACAATGAGAGCAGTGTGCCTGGACGCGCCAGCGAGGGCTGCATCCGCCTGCGCGACCCCGACATTATCATCCTCAAGGAGAGATATGCCTACCTCAACATGCCAGTGATCATCAAAAGTGAAACCGAGGGTCCATGGGGCTGGGAACTCAAGGCTCATGCTAAAGCGGTTGAAATTAAGGAGTAAGTGTTAAGTTTTAAGTGTTAAGTTTTAAGTTTGGGACGGCGCAACCACCTTCCACCTTTAACTTTCCACCTTCCACTTTCCACTTTCCACCTTCCACTTTCCACCTTCCACCTTCCACGCGCTGAAAGCGCAAAAAAAGATTTTAACATGAAAAAGATATTCACTTATATAATGCTTGCAGCTGTCGTCACTGCGTTAACCTGCTGTGGCGGCAAGAAGGACGATGAAGAAAGTAAGTCTTCATCGGCACCACGCGAGAAGAAAGAAAAATATAAGGACATCTACAAGGGCGAATACGATAAGAGCAAGACGTTTATCGTAATCTCCAAGAAGGACCTACTGCTCACTGTTTATGCACCAGTCAAAGGTGACACAGTGCCAGTGGCGCAGTTCCCTGTGTGCCTAAGTCTTAACAAAGGACAAAAGCAGAAACCAGGTGACATGCGCACTCCTGAGAGCGAGCCTGGTGAACCATTTGTTATTGATGCCATTAAGCCCGCAAAAGACTGGACTCACGACTTTGGCGACGGACGAGGGGCTATTCTCGCCTATGGCGACTGGTTTTTGCGCCTCAAGACTCCAGGACACAGTGGCATCGGCATCCATGGCAGCACCAACAACGACAATTCTGTGCCCGGTCGCGCCAGCGAGGGCTGTATCCGCCTCCACGACCCCGACATAATCACCCTCAAAGAGCAATACGCCCGTGTTGGCATGCCTGTAATCATTAAGCAAGAAGATCAAGGGCTAAAGTCTTTTGAGAAGAAATAAAACTAAATAAATCTAGAATTTCTAGAACAACTAGAATCTCTAGAACTTCTAGAACCATACCTCCAAGAAAAAATAGAAAACTGAAAACTCAAAACTATAAACTATGAACTATAAACTATTTCTCATGTGCGCAGCACTCACTATTGCTGGCTCGGCAGTAGCACAGCAAAAAATCAACTACCCCAAGGCAAAAACCGTTGATGTCACCGATGACTATTTCGGCACTAAAGTTGCCGATCCATATCGTTGGCTCGAGGATGACAACAGTCCCGAGACTGCCGAGTGGGTAAAGGCCGAGAACGAAATTACACAAGCCTACCTGAAAAAGATTCCTTTCCGCGATAAGGTGAAGAAACGCCTCACCGAACTCGCCAATTACCCCAAGATGGGTACGCCATTCTATGTAAAGGATAAAATCTACTACTTCAAGAACGATGGCCTGCAAAACCAGAGCGTGCTTTACACCAAAGACAAGCTCGACGGCGAGGAACGCATGGTTTTTGACCCCAACACACTGAGCAACGACGGCACCGTGGCACTGCAGAGTCTCAACTTCTCGAAGGACGGACGCTATGCCGCCTATACCATTACCCGCAACGGTAGCGACTGGAACGAGATTATCGTCCATGACCTGAAGACCGACAAGATGCTCAACGACCACATCATCTGGGCTAAGTTTACCGATGCGCAGTGGTTGGGCGATGGTTTCTTCTACAGCGCCTACGACAAGCCCGAAGATGCCAAGTCGTCAAAGAACGAGTGGCACAAGGTGATGTACCACAAGCTGGGCACACCTCAAGAGGAGGACTACCTTGAGTTCCGCAGCTATGAGGATCCACTTCTCTTCAACCAGGTGGGCGTTGATGAGAACGAGCGTTTCGTCTTCATTCTGCAAAGTGCAGGTGAGGGCAACTCGCTCTTTGTAAAGGACCTCAAGGCTCTCAACCCACATTACGTGAAGATTGCCGACGATGGCGAGTATGCCTTCTCCCCCATTGGTGTGGACAACGGCAAGATTTATGTGATGACCAACCAAAACGCTCCATGCTACAAGGTGCTTGCCTATGATGCTGAGAACCTTGGCGCAAAGAACTTCACCGAGTTCATCCCCGAGAAAAAATGGGTGCTCAGCGGCATTCAGATGAGTGACCACAAGTTCATCGTCACCTACGACCGCGACGCCAGCAGCCATGCCTATCTCTATGACAAAAACGGCAAGGAGCTGCAAGAGATAAAACTTCCAACGCTTGGTTCAGTTGGGTTCAGCAGCAAGAACACTCGCAAAGAGGTGTTCTACAACTTTACTTCTTACACCTTCCCAAGCACTATCTACAGCTACAACCCCGAGACCAACGAATCGACACCGTTCTTCCAGCCAAAAGTGGCGCTTAATCCTGAGGACTATGTCACCGAGCAGGTGTTCTACCCCAGCAAGGACGGCACAAAGATTCCTATGTTCCTCATCTACAAGAAGGGCATGAAGAAGGACGGCAAGCGACCAGTATTTCTCTATGGATATGGTGGCTTCAACGTGTCGATGAATCCAGGTTTCAGCTATGCACGCACTCCATTTGCCATGATTGACAAGGGCGGCATCTGCGCCTACACTAACCTGCGTGGTGGTGGCGAGTATGGCGAGGAGTGGCACAAAGCTGGTACCAAGATGCAGAAACAGAACGTGTTTGACGACTTCATTGCCGCTGCCGAGTGGCTCATAGACCAGGGCTACACCAAGAAAGGCAAAATCGCATGCAACGGCGGTAGCAACGGCGGACTCCTTGTGGGTGCCGTAGTGAACCAGCGTCCCGACCTGTGGGGTGCTGCTGTACCTCAAGTGGGCGTGATGGACATGCTTCGCTATCACCTTTTCACCATCGGCTGGAACTGGGCACCTGACTACGGTCGCAGCGACGACAGCAAGGAGATGTTTGAATACCTCAAGGACTACTCTCCATTGCACACAATCAAGAACGACGGCACACCCTACCCACCCATCATGGTTACTACCAGCGACCACGACGACCGTGTGGTACCCGCCCACTCGTTTAAGTATGCCGCTCAACTCCAAGCCAGCAACACCGGCAATGCCGTGAAACTCATCCGCATCGATGTTAACGCCGGCCACGGTCACGGTAAACCCATGAGCAAAGTAATTGAGGAATACACCGATATCCAATCGTTTATCATGTATAACCTCGGCGTAAAACCATAATGCGCCTTCGGCGCGTGAAATGAAAAAGGTGGAACGTGGAATGGAATCCAGCCTTCCACTTTCCACCTTCTACTTTCCACCTTCCACCAACCAATGATAGAAGCAAATAACATAACAAAACGCTATGGTGACCTTGAGGTCTTGAAAGGGGTCTCGGTCACCATTAACGACGGCGAGATTGTTGCCATCGTTGGACCTAGTGGCGCAGGAAAGACCACGCTGCTGCAAATCATAGGCACACTCGACGCGCCACAGGGCGGGCAGGTGCTCTATGACGGTACCGATGTGCTGAAACTCAAGCAGCGCGATCTGGCACACTTCCGAAACCGCAACATCGGGTTCGTGTTTCAGTTTCATCAGCTGCTGCCAGAGTTCACCACCCTTGAGAATGTAGCTATTCCTGCACTTATAGGCGGCGACAAGAAGAACGATGCCTACGAGCGGGCACGACAGTTACTCGACCATCTAGGACTTGGCGGCCGTCTTGAGCACAAACCAGCACAGCTCAGTGGTGGCGAGCGGCAACGGGCAGCAGTGGCACGCGCCCTTATTAATAATCCCAAGGTGATTCTCGCCGACGAGCCCTCGGGTTCGCTCGACTCGCAGAACAAACAGGAGTTGCATCAGCTCTTCTTTGACCTGCGCAAGGAGTTTAACCACACCTTTGTCATAGTCACTCACGATGAAAGCCTAGCTGGAAACAGCAATGTAGATAGAGTGCTACACATGCGCGACGGAATAATTGAAAATGTATAATCTTGATTTAAATGCGTAATCTACTTTACATATCAATGGCGATTGTGATTCTTGCCGCTTGCGACCGTAGTCATGACGGGACGCTCGACGAGGCTTTTGAGACTCAGGTGGTGGATATAGTCACCTATACTGGTCTTGACGACAACAACCACGCTACATTCCGCCTTGACGGACGCGACGACGAGCCCGCTGTGATGCTTTACTCTATGGTTGGTGCCCCCGATAAGGTGAAGGAAAACGAACGTTTGCTCCTCACTTATGCCATTGACCACCGTGCTAATGACAATTCCTATTGGAACATCAATGCCGTTGGTTTCTCACGAATTATCAATGACTCGTTAAGAGTGAACGCCAATCCTCTTGACACCTATCAGATGCGCCCCATCAAGCTCATCAGCGCATGGCGCACTGGCGAGTTCATCAACCTGCATGGACAGGCCGAGACGACTGGGAAAAACCGATTGCTCTACATGATGATTGACGGTGAAACCAAGTATGACGAAACAGTTGATGCCTACCTCGTCCATGACTTGCTTGGCACTTCCAGCGACAGCATATTCCAATGGCGCGAGTTCTACATGTCGATTAATGTATCGGCCCTGAAAAGCCCCAATGCTCCCTGTCACACCCTGCGCCTCCACCTCAACGACGAGGCCAATCATAAAATTACCTATCGTGACTTCCACATAAAGTAGATTTTTAACCCATTAGTTGTTGAGAGACGACACCGCGCCGTCTAAAGAAAAAGTGCCTCGAGACTATCGTCAGTCCCGAGGCACACATGTAATTAAGTTTGGGTTTATTTAGGCATAATTCTTTACTGAGCCGTGAATGAGGTGAACGATGTTGTTCCCTGGTGTGTGCTACCCAAATATACTCCGTGCCATGCTGTAGTAGCATTGGTTGGAGCAGTGGTGCTATACTTGATGGTGTAGCTCTGGTTCTTAGTCATGCCCTTGGCAGTGAACAGAGACAGAGAACTAGACACGCCAGCCTCAAAGCTATAGGTCATGAGGTTAGTACCGCTGCTGTTGGCGATTGTGTAGTAGCGACCTGTGCTATAGCTCAATGAGCTGGTGCTAAGGTAGTAGCCTTGCACTGCGCTGCCGATGCCACTTGAGCCGCCCCAGCCGCCACCGCCTTGGCTGCCGCCAGCGCTGATGGCATAACCAGTGCCAGTGATGGTGATGTAGCTGTTGTTATCGCAGTCGAGACCTTCCTCAGGACCACCTGCGCTGGTGTAGGCAACAATACATCCGTTGCCAATCTCTACAGCTCCTGTGCGTCCGTAGTTGCTATCCACAGCGTCGTTGCCGTTAGAATATACAACTGTCACGCCGCCAGCAAACTTGATGGGGCCGGCGCAGTTCATACCGTCGTCGTAGGCTTTATAGTAGTGGTTACCGCCATTGACGGTGATGCTGGTCTTAGACTCGATGCCCTCAGCGCCATTGGTAGCAGTAGTGACTTCGCTCTGACCACCATTGATGGTAATAGTACCCATTACCTTGATAGCTTTGGCGCTGCCCGAACCGCTGGACTGGCCACCGCCAGGCCAGCCGCCACCGCCGCTGTTGCCTCCTGCTGAGCTACCAGTAGTGATTACAGTAAGTGTTGGGCCTTCACCACCGCTCACGCCTTGCACGTAGTTACCGTTAACCTTGATGCCCTTGCCACCAGTACCGGTCATCTTGATGTAGATGGTGCCACCCAGCATATTCAGGTTGCCGTCGGTCTTGAAGCCCTTGGCTGTGTAGTAGTCACCAGATGATGCCGACTGAGAAGTGCCAGTGTTATTGATGGTGATAGAGCCGCCATTAGTAGTGATGTTGTTTGTAGAAACACCTTTACCAGCCACGCCACTCGAGTTAATCTTCAGCTCGCCTCCGTTCATCACGAAGTCAACAGCCTTGATGCCGCTACTGTAGCTTGCATCGCTATTGATAACCTGCATAGCACCGCTTGGAGTGAGGGTGATGTCGCCACCATTAATGGTTACGGTTGCCTTGCTCTTGATGCTCTTGCTCATTGAGCCGTTGTTGGCAACGGTGATAGTGCCGGCATCGATAGTGATGTTGCCGTCGGCTTTGATGCCTGCAGCGTTGTAGCTTGTGCCAGTGTCCTCGCTGATGTCGCTTGTGCCACCATATTGTGATGTAACATTACTAATCGAATAGACACGTGGATTGGCACCCTGACTATAGCTGTTGGAAATCATGTAATAAACATCTTGTCCTGAGGTTGGACCACTAAATGTGGCAGACTGAATGCCAACAGTACCACTCCAACTGCTGTAATTGTCACCCTTGATATAATAGGTGTCACTGCTTGCTTGTCCAAAGTCATAGTAGTAGAACGTGGTAGTAGTGTAACCCGAAGTTTTTTGAACGGTGTTGTTGGTGATATTTGCCACTAATGTTCCATCGCTCTTGTAAAGATACATACTAGAATTGGTCCACGCATTGCTGCCACCACCAGGACCACCTGAGCCACTTGTGGGTTTTGCCACATAAACCTTGTAAGATTGTGGAGTCTCTCCGCCACCACTTGAGCTGCCAGCCTCGGCAGTACCGCCTTGACCGTTGGCCTTGATGTTGATGGTTGTAGTAGTGTTAGCCTCATCGATGGTGATAGTGCCATCGGCATTCAGACCCTTACCGCCTTGAGCGGTGTTGGTGAGGTCAACGTTACCACCGTGGATAAGGATGTCGCCACCTGTCTTCACGCAAGTGCCGTAGTCGATGTCGCCGTCGCCAGCCACGAGATTACCGCTCTGAACCATCTTAAGGGTGCCTTTGAGCATGATAAAGTTAGAAGCTGCCTTGATGCCCTTGCCACCAGCGCTTGTCATAGTCATATCGAGAGTACCGTCTTTGAGAGTTACCTCGCCGGTGTTCTCTTCATCTTCTACAATCTGGTCGTTGTCGTCGGTCTCATAACTTACCTGGATGCCGTCGTCGGCAACGTTCTTGATAGTTACCTTACCGCCATTCTGCAGATAGTACTGGTTGATGTTGAAGCCGTCGCCCTTAGAGCCAAGGATGTTAATCTCTCCCACGGTCTTCTTCACCTCTACATACTCCTTGCCCCAGAAAGCGTGGCTTGAGTTACCGGTGATATTAAGGATACCAGCGCCCTTGAACTCGGTGTGACCCTTTACAGCGAAACAGCCCTTTTGTGAACCGTTAGTGCCGTCAGTAAGGTTGTTGGTAGTACCTTCCACGAGTTCCACAGCGATGCGTTTGCCGTCACGAATGTTGATGGCAGCGCTGTCGGGGTTATTAAGTGTCAGGCCGTTAAGGCGCACGGTGGCTTTAAATTCGCCGTCCTGATAGAACGAGCCGTTGGTGGAGTTACCAGCGAGGGTGTAAGTAATCTCGTCGGCCACATCTGCACTTTGCAGAGCCACCACATGAGCGCCATTTACACTGGCGGTCATGTACTTGGCGATGTTACCAGCCACAATCACCTGAGCGGTGTTGCCGTTGTAGGCCACATCCACAGTGTTGTCGGCTACAGGCTCATTGTTCACATAGATTTGATCAACATCGGCAATGTTGAAGGTCTTGCCTTGTGCGGTGAACGAAGTGCCGTTGCTATAAGGCATAGTTTCGAGTTGCTCGGTGGTGAACGCCCATTTCACGTTGCCAGTAACTACCCACATAGTCTGGTAGCCATCGGTAATCTCGCCCGATGAGCGGCCTGTCGAACCCAAAAGGATGTTATAAACTACAGTTACATCACTTGCGGTGATCTCACCATCGTTGTTCTGGTCACCATTGACGAGCGCGCTGTCGTCACTGTTGAGCAGCCAGTTGTAGAGTGCAGTCACGTCGGCACTGGTTACCTCACCGTCACCATTCACGTCGCCGGCAACAGCAGGATTTTCGTCGCCTCCTAAGCCGAATACCATGTAAAGCACATTGCTCAGGTCGTTAGACCCCAGCATTGTGCCGCCATTGGAAGCCACAAGCTTCCCATTCTCAAAAGTCAATGTCAGGCCATCTGTTGCCGGATATGAAGTCTCCGAGCCGCCCGACAGTCCCACATTCAGATAGGGGTAGATAGCCGCCGAGGCCACCATAACACCAGTAAGAATGAGGATTGATAATAAAGTTTTTTTCATAAAAAATATATTGTAAGATTTATGTTTTTTTTCGTTACAAGCAACAAAATTATTAATCAAGAACGAAGTAGGCAATTTTTTTCAACAAATGTGATTGTTTTTTAAGCCAAAACAAGTTTATGACCAAAAAATGAAGAATTGTGATTAAAGATAAAGGATTAGAGAACTTTTAGCTAATCTCTAATCCTTAATCCTTAGTCAGCGCAATGCGCTACGTGTTATCCTAACGTCATCAAATGGATGAGTTGTGTGCTGATGAACATATAGATGAGCATGCCCACGATATCGTTGGTCACCGTCACAAACGGTCCCGTAGCAATAGCTGGGTCAATCTTCAGCTTTTCAAGGACGATGGGCACCATAGTGCCAAATACCGAGGCAAAGAGCACCACGGCAAACAACGAAATAGTCACTGCCAGCGAAGTGGCCATGGCTTTTTGTGAATCGCCATCGGCAGGGAATATCAAGTTATAAATGAATACCAGTCCGGCAATGAGCACCGCATTGAGCATAGCTACAAAGAACTCTTTGAGCAAGTGCTTGCCTGCCTGCTTTAGTTCCAGACTGCCGTTGGCAAGACCTTGCACCACGATAGCACTCGACTGGGTGCCCACGTTACCGCCAGTGCCACCAATCAAGGGGATAAACATTGCCAAACCTGGGAGCACCGTCTGCCATTCACCATTATCTCCTCCTTCAAGAATCAAGGCATTGGCTATACCTCCCACTATACCTATCAAGAGCCAGGGGAAACGGGCTCGGAATTGCGTCCACACGCTGTCGCCAGTTTCCACGTCGGCAACGAGACCAGTCGCCAATTGGTAGTCGCGCTCGCTCTGCTCACGCACCTGGTCCATGATATCATCGACGGTGATACGTCCCACGAGGCGACCTATGGAATCGACCACTGGCATCGCCACGAGGTCATATTTCTCGAAGTCGAGCGCCACATCCTCGATGGGCGTGTCGGTCCTTACGGAGATGGGATTAGGTTCCATCACATATTTTATCTTATTGGCCGACGGGTTGGTGATAGTGGTCTTGAGGGGGAACACTCCCTTGAGGCGGTGGTCATCGTCAACAACATATATGTTGTAGATCTCGTCCATGTCCTCGGCTTGCTCACGCATCGTCTTGATGCAGTCGGGCATCGAGAGGTTCTCGTTTACGACAATCATCTCGGTTGACATGTGACCACCAGCGGTGTCTTCGTCATATTGCAGCAGGTCAACGATGTCGCCTGCCTGCTCCACGTCATCGATGTGCTTGATTACATCCTCCTGATCGTCTTCATCAAGTTCCTGGATAAGGTCAACGGCATCGTCGGCATCCATCTGCTCCACGGTGCGGGCGATGGTCTCGTTAGGCATTATCTCGAGCAAGTCGGCACGCTCGTCCTCGTCGAGCTCGGCAAGCACGTCGGCCACCGTCTCATCATCGAGTTGCTGCAGCACAAACAGCGCCTCGTCGGCATCGTCAAGCTCGTTGATGAGTTCGGCGATATCGGCGGGGTGCATATCCTTTATCTCAGTTTTGAGCTGCTCTCCGTTTTTTGCCTCAATCAGTTCTTTCAACTGGTCGATATTGTCGATATTAAATTCTTTCATAGTTATTTATAGCTAACAAGCTGACAAGCAAACGAGCTAACAAGGCAATAGTAGCCGTTTTCTGTTTCTTGATATTACTCTTTTATTGTCACGCTTTGAAGGTTCTTTATTATGTTGGTCAACTCCACAAATTCGCTCACGCTCAGTTGTTCAGGCCGTCGTTTGAACATGTCGCCATGATGCTCATCGAGTGTTGGCAATGCTTCAGGAGGTATCATGCCGCGGAGCGAGTTTCGCAAGGTCTTGCGGCGCTGGCCAAAAGAGGTCTTCACCACGCTCTTGAAAAGGCGCTCGTCGCAGTCCAGATGAGTGACATTGTTTCGCACTAGCCTGATGACGCCGCTCTTGACCTTTGGTGGCGGGTCAAAGACGTTTTCATCAACGGTGAACAGGTATTCGATGTCGTACCACGCCTGCAGCAGCACGCTCACGATGCCGTAGGTCTTGCTGCCCGGGCCAGCAGCGATGCGCTGAGCAACCTCGCGCTGGAACATTCCACTGCAGCACACCACTTGGTCCTTGTAGTCGAGCACGTGGAACAAGATTTGTGACGAGATGTTGTAAGGGTAGTTGCCTATTACTACCATCTCGCCGTCGCCGCATGCTTCACGCAGGTCAAGTTTTAGGAAGTCCTTCTCGATGATGCGCCCGTCGAGTGCAGGGAAATGCACTTTAAGGTAATCAACGCTCTCGCCGTCGAGTTCCACCACCTTCAAATTGTGGCCGTTCTCGAGCAGGTATTGAGTGAGCACTCCCATACCAGGCCCCACTTCGAGCGCAGGTAAGTGCTTGTAATTATCGATAGTAGCCGCAATGCGCTGCGCCACATCAAGGTCGATGAGGAAATGCTGTCCCAGTGATTTTTTTGCTCTTACCTGCTGCATAAGATTCAATTTATTTGCAATATTTTTTCAAAACGCAAAATTACAGAAAAATGCGTGAAAAACAAAATTGGCACAATCTTTTTGCGTGAGCACCACCATTTTTGTGTGTCTCAAGCAATTTGTAGCACATTGCTTGAGAGGCTTAAATTAACCCTACGAAAAAGTGAAATTTGCAAAAAAACACCAAACGGCTTGGTGGTTTAAAGATTTTGACGTAACTTTGCAGTCGCTTTTCGGCCAAGTGGTCGTGAGCGGTCCCATAGCTCAGTTGGTTAGAGCACCTGACTCATAATCAGGGAGTCCTTGGTTCAAGCCCAAGTGGGACCACGAGAAAAAGCACCTACAAATGATTTTTGTGGGTGTTTTTCTTATTTTATTTAGCATTGAGAATGTTTATATATATATTATGCCGTCTGTGGGATGATGACGGTGTGGATGGTGTCGATGTATTTGGCGAGGGGCAGCATGTAGGGGGTGAATACCGCCAGCCTTTCGTCGAATGGTGCTTCGTTAACAACGATTTCTTTGGTGATGTCGCCGTTCTCGCAGACGTAGGAGATGATTGTCATTAAGAAGTCTTCTTGGTCGGCGTTCAACTCGTTTCCCGAGATGAACTCCGAGAACCGACGTACAGCGTTCTTGCGGTCAACTCCCAATATCGAGCGAATGAAGATTGCAACATTGCTGCCACAAGGCATACCGTTGGTGAACTTGTTGTAATCCTCTTTGCTTCCAAGCTCTTGCCACAAGATGCGTTCGAGTTCTTTGACATCAGCCACAGTGAGTTGCTCCATGTCGTAAATCTTTTGCAGCACTGGCAAGTTACGGTTCTGAGACAGGAAGTCGAGAACACTCTGCTTGTAGGTCACACGAGGTGTGATACCATCGATTGTTCCCTCGTCGCTGATTGTGTCCTCAATGTCAACCGAGAACCATTTATTGTCGCCACCCATCAAGAACTTCACCAGGTCTCGAAGGTCTTTCCTCACCTTTTCAAGCCAGTTGAGCGACACATTCTGCCAAGCGACATCGCTCAACACCTCTTTGATGGTGGCCATCTTGGATTGCACTTGTGGCAGTGTGGCTTTCTCTTGCAGTTTCTCGGCGATGGTCTGCACGTTTTGAACAGCCTTGACACAGTTGGTCTCACCGTCAAGCAGTGATAACTCGATAAGCATTGTCAACACGTCAAACTTCTTGGCACTCTCATCGAGGGTGTTCTTGGGCAGCAATGGTGCTATGTCATTGCTGAGGGTGTTAACGTCAACCTCAGAGATATAAACCCAATTCTCATCATTCTTGAAATGGCTGACATCAGCCCACTTCTCTCTAACGGATATATGGCTGTCGCTGAGTGCTGCCACCTGTTCTTTAAGCACTGACTTAGTCTCGTCGTGCAGTTGCTTGGCAAACTCATCCTCTTGCCATTTCTGATGTTGCAATTGGAACGCTATCCTTGAACGCAGTGAGAATATCCTCTCAGTAAGCGACTGAACTGTCTTAGCCTTGTTGCCATCGGGATTCTTGTCAAAATACTCAAAGTTGCGACACCAATCGAAGATATAGAAGAATTCTTTGTTGTGTCCTGGACCGAATACATCCTTTGACAGACGAGTTCCTCGACCAATCATTTGCATAAACTTGATTTTGCTCTTTACAATCTTGAAGAAAACAAGGTTCAGCACGTCAGGAACATCGATGCCAGTGTCGAGCATATCCACACTGACGGCTATCTGTGGATTACCGTCACGAATCTCGAACTTGTCGATTAGGTCTTTGCTGTAGGTGACATAGTTATCAATTAGGGCGCAGAATTCGCTGCCTTCGCTTGCATACTCGGGATATAAGGCGTAGAAACGCTCAACTATCATCTCAGCATGGCGATGGTTGTAGGCAAAGATAATGGTCTTGCCAATGCGCTCTCCACTCTGTACCTTCAAGCCGTTCTCCATCAGGTCTTGCAGCACATGGTCGATGGTGTCGAGGTTGAAGATATACTTGAAAATCTCGTCACTGCGAATGTCGCGCTTGGCACTATACTCTCCACCGCCGTCAATAGCCTTTTTCGCTTGTTCATATTCCCAAACCTTTTCAAGTTGCTCCTGTTCCTTTGGGCTGAGGTCTTTGTACTTGATGCCGTCTTTCAATATCAGTGAGCCACGCTTGAAACCACGATAGTTCACGAGGTAGCCCTCAGAAACAGCATCTTGAAGCTCATAGGCATAGTTTGGCACACCTTGTTCCATCTGGAATGTCTCGTAGGTGCTGCGGTCAACCTCATCCCTGGGTGTCGCTGTCAAGCCCACGAGAAGAGCATCAAAGTAGTTAATGATTGCAGTATATTTGCCGAAGATTGAACGGTGAGCCTCGTCAATGATTATCAAGTCGAAACGACCAACCGAAAACGCTTTCTCATCTCTATCAATGTAGTTAATCATCGTTTGATAGGTCGAGAACGTTATTCTTGCTGTGGTGTCGGGGTCTTTATCCTCGCTCAGCACCGATGTTGTCATGTGTGGCAGCAGCTTCACAAAGTTCTTGTGGGCTTGGCTTACTAATGGGATGCGATCGGCAAGGAACAGCACGTTCTTAACCCATCCGTTGCGTGCAAGCACATCGACGAGCGAGATTGAAACCCTCGTCTTTCCTGTTCCTGTCGCCATCACAAGCAGTCCACGACGATGCTTCGAGTTGAAATGCTCACACACGCTCTTAATTGCCATCTTCTGATAATGGCGGTCGGTGATATTGTCCTTGACGCTGAAGTCGGTTATGTCGTGTCGCTGACGTTGCTGGATGAGCAACTCAAGGTCGCTCTCGGTGTGGAACGCATAGAGCCGACGAGGTGGATAACCTAAACCATCGATAATATAGGTCTCAAAGCCGTTGGTATAATATATTACAGGTCTAATGCCATACCGTTTTTCAAGGCACTCGGCATAGAGTTCGGCTTGGTGCTTGCCCTTGATGGGTGACACGCTTGTGCGCTTAGCTTCAACAACGGCGAGAGGCAGACCGTTGGCAGCAAACAGCACATAGTCGCAGTAACCGATGCCCTCGTTATTGGGCATGCCCTCAACCTCGACTTCAATGCAAGCCTTTGAGGGCTGTATTGCTCCTTCGGTATCGAGTACTTCCCACCCTGCTTCTTTGAGCATTAGGTCGATATAGAGTTTGCGAGTTTCAGCCTCGCTGATGTCAAGTGCTATCTCTTGCACAGGAGTCTTGTCCTCAACAGCCTCTTTGTCGGCAGCCTTGACGACAGCAGACTCAGCATTCACCTCAACAACCTTAGGCGCAGTAACGATTGAGGCTTGTGGTCTGTTGGGTATTAAGGTCTTGTCAAAAGGAGCAATCTCCTTGATTACCCTTAACTTGAGCAAGATTGCAGCAACAACATTATAGATATTGAGCAAGCAGAAGAAAGACTCACGCTTGGTCACTGGCGTGTTGTGAGCAGCGTTATTACCCACCTTGCGTACATAGTGGACAGACATCATCACACGGTCATCACCGATAAACTCCCGGAACGTTTCACCATCTACAAGTTCAAAGAGCGATGCCCTCTCGGGAATCTCAACGTTCTTCATCAGGTAGAGCGCACGGACAATATACTCCAGTGCCTTTCTCGCACTCACGGCACTGAGTTCGGGATTGCTCACTTGCAGTTCCTCGGCTGTGGAGCAGAACTTGTGAAGGTCGTTAAGGCCTAATTCTTGTAGATAGTCAAAGTTGCGCATAGTGTTTATTTTTTTTCTAGAATTTCTAGCCCCTCTAGAATTTCTAGAGCCTCTAGTTTATTTCGTTAATCTCGAGTTTTCTTCTTTCAGTTGAGCGATTATTGTGTTGAGCCTTTGTATCTCGGCTTTTAGAGTTGCTATTTCTTGCTTGGCGGCGACGAGTTCTTCTTTCTTGTCGGCACGGTAGCCAAGTCGTGCCGCTGTCATTCGTTCTTTAATGCCGCCTTCGGTCACGAAGTCGCTTTCAAGATTTGTGATATATGTCATCATCATCTTGTCGGTCATGCGGCACAGGGTGTAACCGATATTTGCCATTTCCTCATCGCTCCAGGAGTCTCAACATCGTTGTGCTCACGGCAAAACTCAAGCATCCCATCGAAGCGGTCATGGCTTGAATCCCATAGTGGGAGTTTGTGGCTGAGAAGATAGTCGCTATAGTCCTCCTGGAGCTCTTTGATGCTGGAGCGGGCCACATTGAGGAGCTTGATTTCCATCTCGGCAGAGGTTACGCCGTCGGCGGAACCATCAACGATGTTCTGCTTGCCCGAGCGGGCAGCTTGCACCATCTGATCGACGGTGCGGTCGCCATGCAGAGGCAAGAAACGCTTGGTGAAAACCGTCGTGAGCTGAAACACTGTCAACGCCTTGCGGTAAAACCACAAGTTTTGCCAGTTAACCTGCTTGCGAAGGATTTTATATTTTTTATCTTTATTGTCCATTTTATTTTCTATTTCTCTAGTTTATCTAATGTTTCTAGAAGTTCTAGTTTTTCTAGAAGTTCTAGCCCCTAGCCAAACCAATAATCCATGCGGCTGTCAAAGAGCGTCTGCACCTCGTCAACAGATTGTTGAATTAGTGTCTTCTGTCGCTCTATTGCCTCAATCTTTGAGGCAAACTCTTGTTGAAGAGGGAGAGGGGGAAGAGGAATTTTTATTTGTTCAATTTTTTTAATCGTTAAACGTGTAATTGCAGCACCTCCCATATTACTTCGAATAACATCATACATTTCATTGTTATTTAACACATCTCTCAAATATCTATTATTCAAATTTGTTTTTGGTTTTAATAACGCAACACTTGATAAGAGGCTAAATTCTTCATTTAATGTATTAATCATAGCAATACCTGTAGTCGCTCCATCTTTTATATATAGTACATCTCCATACTTTGGAGAACAGCGTGAAAAGATTGCTTTATGGTCAATTTCATTCAAGAAAGAAATATTAGAAAAATCAAATCCGTCTTTTTTTATGTTTTTAGCTGTTACATACTTATAAGGACCCTTTTCAAAACTTTTAGGAGAATTGTGAGTGCCATCTGTTATTTGCAAACAAACCTCTCCCAATTTCTTTACTTCCCAGCCTTTTTCATTGGTGATTGGGTCGCCAAACATATCATAGAAGATGGATTGAGCGAGTTGGTCAAGTTCTTTGAGTTGTGCCTTTTTCTTCTCTATAATGCTGCTCAACAAGTCCAATTCCGCAACTATCCGCTCCTGCTCAGCAAGAGGGGGAATGGGGAGAACTGTATTAATAACAACTTTTGATGAAATAGCCTTAAATGTTGAACCAGTTGAATTTTTATCAAAATATGCTTGCTTTTGTGTCAGTGCATAGAAAAGGAATGGCATAATAATTATGTCATTAGGTTGTATAGAACAAAGTCCTCGACCGATACAAATCCTGCGTGGTGTAATATTTACTGTTCCAACGGGAGCTCTAACGCAAAGTAAAACGGAATTAGGCTCGGCAATTTTTGATGGTTGCTCAGTAAATGAGTTTGAGACATTAAGATATTTTTCACCAAAGAAAACTTTTCCTTGATGAAACTCTATGCCGTTGGTATCATTTACAGAATTGCCATTAGGAGATTGCCCCATTATCACTTTACAGACCTCCCCCAATTTCTTATATGTCCAATTGTTCTTATCCATTGTCCGTTCAATCTTCTTGTTCGTAGTAATAAGAGTAGTCGATGCCTTTCATAAAGGTTTCTCGGTCCTTCACTTTGTCGGTCAAGGCACCTTGTAAAAGATGATGAAGCATTGATGAGTCGGTTGCGCTCAGCACCATAGCAGTGAGATAATCACGCTTTGAGATGCGACTCCAATCCACGCACTTGTCAAGACGATTCTTGAGCAGAAGGTCAAGCCAGAGCCGTGTGCTTCGCCCATTGCCCTCCGCAAACGGATGTGCCACGTTCATCTCCACATACTTTGCGACAATCTCATCGAAGGTGTCATCGGGCATACGGTCGATGTCGCGCAATGCTTGAGGAAGATAGCGCGCACGGCAAAAGGTAAAATCGCCTTTCGATATAGTGACGGTGCGCACTTGTCCAGCAAAGTCATAAAGACCTCCAAACAAATATCCATGAATCTGTTGTAAACCACGAGTGGTGCCTATCTCTACGCTCTCCATGAGTCCGCTTTCCCACAAGGCGTAAGCCTTCTCTCGGCTCTTGCCGTCGATGCTCTCGCTGTCGCTGGCAAACCAGTGGACAAATCGAGTGGCATTGGTGTTTGGGATGTTTTGAGCCAGCAACATCACGCCGTCATAGTCGAGCACATCGGTTAAGCGATGTTTGCCGTCGGGTGCGAGCAGTTTCAACTGGTTAGTGACACTAACCACTTCGCTGCCCTGCTTGCGCAGCTTGGTCTTGAGGTACTTCCAGTAGTTACGGGTGCGGGAATAGTTGTCCTGCTCGTTGATAGCCCCTATCACATCAAGCACCGAGAACCACCACTTGCTCTGCTCGTCATCCCACACGGCACGCACTTCGCGGTCGTTGTAGAAACGGATTGATATTTTGCGACGTTCAGTCATAGAAGTTCTTCAATTACAGGTACTTCTGTTTAAACTCAGCCATCGCGTTGTTTATCTCGTCTTGCAGTGAGGCGATTTTGCTATAGATGACATCGGGGGCTTCGTATTCGACCTTTACGCGCTCCACTTCCTTGTACTTGTTGATGCTGAGGTCGTAGTCGTTATCTTGAATGTCCTTGACGGGAACAAGGAACGATTGGTCTTTGCGTGTCCTTGATTCCTCGCCTTCCAAGTTCTTGAAACGAGCAATCACGTCGGGGATGTCGTTCTCGGCACACTCGGTGCGCTTTTGGTCAAGGGTATAACCATCGGCTTTCATATCATAGAACCACACCTTATCGGTTCCTCCTGCGTTAGTCTTGGTGAAAATCAAGATAGCAGTCGAGACTCCCGAATAGGGTTGGAACACTCCACTTGGCATTGAGATAACCGCTTGCAGGCGTTGGTTATTGACCAACTCTTTCCTCAACGCTTTGTGGGCTGTACTATTGCCGAACAGCACACCGTCGGGAACAATCGAGGCACAGCGACCACCCATTTGCAGCATACGGATGAACAGACTCACAAACAGCAACTCGGTTTTCTTTGTCTTGGTGATTGCAAGCAGCGATTTGCTCACTGCCTCATTGTCGAGGCTTCCTGTGAAGGGTGGATTGGCAAGACACAAGGTGTAGCGGTTCTCATCGGTGTTGTCGGTTGAGAGGCTGTCACGATACTGAATGTCGGGATTATCTACTCCGTGCAGCATCAAGTTCATAGCACCAATGCGCAGCATTGTGAAATCGGTGTCGAAGCCGTGCAGCATGTGGTTCTTGTAATGGTCGGCATTCTCACGCTTGAGCAGTTCGCTCTTGTAATGCTCTTGCACATACTTGGCACTCTCGACAATGAATCCTGCGCTACCCATAGCAGGGTCGCAGATGGTGTCTTTCAATGTGGGCTGCATCAGTTCGACCATCATGCGGATAATGTGCCTAGGGGTGCGGAACTGGCCATTGTTTCCTGAGGCTGCCATCTTGCCAAGCACATACTCATACACGTCGCCCATAGTGTCACGGTTGTTCATGTCGAGGTGGTCGATCCCCTCAACTATCTTGGTGAGCGTGCGAGGACTTTGGATAAGGAAGGTGGCATTCTCCATAAAACGGCTGTAGGCACTCTCCTTGCCCTCATTGAGCGTCTTGATATAGACAAACACGTCTTTGCTCACGAGACGGAACATCGTTTCTGGGTCCTTGTTCTTGAACACGCTCCAGCGCAAATCGTTGAAAGGCACGTCACGGTCGGTCTCGGGATTGTGCCACGAGCCATACTTGAAAGTGGGTTCACTCACCGCAACGCCAAAGGCATTGGCGTTAGCCTCACGAGTGCGCTGTGCATCGTCGAGCATTTTCATGAAGAACAGATAGGTCATCTGTTCGAGAATTGTTATGGAGTTGGTAATACCGCCTGTCCAAAAGGTATCCCAAATGCTGTCTATACGGTTTTTGATTTCGCCAGTAATCATGGGTGGTCTTTTTTAGTTTAACCTACAAAGATACACATTTTTTGAATTCATTTGGACAAGATGATAATAATTCAGTCAAAATGAAATCATAATTGAGGTTAGCGAACTAAAAGACCATAAAAAAGCACCCTCAAAAAATGCTGGTTTGCTCAAAAAAATAGCAATTATGTCTCATCAGTGATTGTTATTCCTATTGTCGTTTATCATTCCTCTTGTGATTGTGGTCATTTAGCGATGTCGCATCAATCTATCAATTCTTGTGGTATCAGAGCATAGTCGAACATCACTTCGGAGTGGTTGTTCCAGTGTAGCTTGTGTTCTGTTACATTGCCTGTGGCACGGTCGATGGTGTCGCGGTAGATTTTTGAGACGCGATAGAGTTTGCCGTTGGGCTCTTTATGGAAGTGGTGACCTTCTTCCACAATGCGATAGGTGGTAGGGTAGTGGGCGGTGGTGCGCAGCTCGGTCTTGAGGATGTCGCCATCGCACCAGGCACACAGCTGTACAGGTTGTTGGGTATCGTTGCGGAAACGGTAATCGACAAAGTTGTAGTTCACCGACGTGCCAGCGCTGTAGGGTACTCGTTTGCCATCGGGGTCGGGTGCAAGGGCGTCGCTGTGGTGGTGCAGCTCGGTGATGGTCATGGGGCTGTGTAGCACCACGAGGTTGATGGTGTTGGCAAGGTTGCACAATCCACCTCCCACGCCAGCAATGAGCTTGCCGTTGGCGATGATTCTGCCCTCGGTGAACCCGTTTTTCTTTGATGTCTTTCCCACATATCTCCAGAAAGAGAATGATTCGCCTGGCTTGATGATAAGTCCATTAATCTTGCTGCATGCGAGTCTTATATTGTCGGCTTTATTAAGTTGCAGCTGAAGGTCGATGCCAGGTCCGCGCTTTATCATGTCGCTGCTGTGCGAGGCCACCATCACTGATAGTTTCTCCTCATGGAAGGTCTTTGCCCATTTTTCCTTACCCAAGAAGTTCTTGATGTGGCGTGTGACGATTTGTTTCCTCAGTGCAATGGCGTAGGTGGTGGGGCTTATTTCGCAGAATAGTTTTCTCTTTCTCATGGTTTTGTGATTTGTGATTTTCAGAATAATCGATGCTGATAACGCTTGCTGTGAGAATAAAACCAGAGCACTATCTTCTCAAGGTTGCGGCGGATGCCTTTCTTCTCTTTTTTGTAGTAGCCAATGTACTTGACAAGAATGCTTGGCAAATGACTGCGGTTGGCACCATAGATATCGGTAAACAGCTGGTCGCCAATCACCACCACTTCGCTCGTGGTGAGTTGCATCATCTCCACCGCTTTAATGTAGCATGCAGGATGCGGCTTACCGGCTTCCTCAATGTAGAGCGTGTGTATGTTGGCGGCGAAGCGCTCAATGCGCTGTCGGTTGTTGTTGGAGAGCAGCAGGGTGGTGAACCCCATCGAGTTGAGTTTGGCAAAAAGGGCATCAACTTGCTCGGTGGAGTCGGCGCCATGTGGCACGAGAGTGTTGTCGATGTCAATTATCAACCCCTTGTAGCCCTTGTCACTAAGAGCTTTGTAGTTGATAGAAAAGACATCTTCAACATATTCGTATGGATAAAAACACTTGAACATGAGGAAGTTGCGGTGTATTGATTATCTTAAATCGCAATCGCGGTCCCCTATGCTGCGACAAGTCGCAGTAACTTATCACTTAACACTTAACACTTATCACTTAACCTACGCTTTGCCTCTAGCTTGGTCGTAGGTAAGCATAGTGCTTTGCGCCAGATTATGCTGGGTGAATGCTGCAGCGAGTTCTTTTCCCTTGTCGGTCAACGCCTTGCATCTATCGGGGGAACTTAGCACGGTGTTGATGTGCTTGGCGAGTTGTTCCTCATTCTTAGGATCGAAATAGAGGGCAACATCTTTTGCAATCTCGCGGTGGCATCCGTCATCACTGGTGATGAGTGGTGTGCCGCTAATCATCGCCTCGATGACGCACTGTCCCATACCGTCGGCAATTGAGGGGTCGATAAAGGCTTTTGAAAGCGCATACAGGCACATGAAGTTGTGCTTGTTCACACTCGATACTCTCACTATGCGCTCCTCGATGTTGAGTTTCTCGGCGAGACGCTTGAGTTGCCTATATCGATCATTCTTCTTGCCAATGATGACGAGGTCGATTTTCTTGTCATCAATTTTAGCGAAAGCCTTATATAGAGTCTCCATGTTGCTCAAATCCCCAAAGTCGGTGACTGCAAGAATGAAGTTAGACGGCAGGTTGTATTTTCCCTTAGTGTTCTGGATGAAAATAGGGTCGTTTAGGTTCTCGATATACTCATCGCGGTAGGCAGTATAGATGACATCAATCTTGTTGGCACTGGTGCCATACTTCTTGATTATAGAGTCCTTGATATACTCGCTGGTGGCAATGATGCGGTCGGCTCGCTTGCAGGCATGGCCTATGCGGGAACTACGCCTTAGTTTTTCAAACCAAGTGTAGTCGTTCATGAATCGCTTGAAGGAGAGGTCGCGCACGGTGGTCACCATTCTCACTTTCTCCTTGCCATGCCCCGAGGGCAGCACTGAGTCCAGGCCGTGAAACACTTTCACGCCATGACGGTGGAAGTCGGTGAAAATGCCGCTGCGGTTGCGCCATAACCATTTGCTGAAAGCCTTATATGGAGTTTTCAGGTGTACACTCGATATAGAAAGCAGCCACGATAGGCCACGGTCACTAGAGTTTTCGGGAGTATATACCATAAAAGAGTCTCTAGGATATTCCATACCTAGCGACGAAATCAAGAGACGGTCGTAATAACACAGTTGGGAATTACTGTTTACCGTTCTTATACCATCAAAACCTATTGTCATTTTATATTATAAAAGGTGTTGTGTTAATGTTAAAATGTAGTTCTTTACATCAGTACAAGTTTGCAAAGTTAGATATAATCCATAGAAATAGAGACATAAATTTAATTAAAATTTTATAAAATAAGGTTTTGTGGCATATTTTTGCTGTCTCGTTATTTCTTTTTTGCTTTATCTGATGAAGTTCCTGCCACCTGCTTGATGTAAATGTCGCGTTGTGGGAAAGGAATCTCAATACTGTTGTCCTGCAAGGTGTTGTAGATGGTTTCTTTAACCTTGTAAACGAAATTAATCTTCTCTTCGACTAGTACCCAGAATGCCACAATGAGATCTACTGAGCTTTCGCCAAAGTCGCCGAAGAACACCTTGAAGCCTTGTTTCTTCTGTATCACAGGGCGTCCAGTGACACTGGTGGTGTCGTTGAGGGTATTAAGATTGGTCTCGAGCAATTCTCTAACTTCATCGACTTTTACTCCGTAGGCCACACCAATGGGTAGTTTCACATACTCGTAGCTATGGTTCTTTGTGAAGTTTTTGAAATTCTTGTTAAACAGCGAGGTGTTGAGAAACGCTATAATACTGCCATCGAGGGTTACAATCTGAGTGCTCTGGTAGCCAATGCTCTCCACTTTTCCCAAGATGCCGTCGCACTCGATATAGTCGCCCACGCGCACACGTCCCGACATCAGCGAGAGTCCATAGATAAAGTTCTCGAGAATGTCTTTCATGGCAAATCCGAGACCAGTCGCCAAGCCAGCCGAGATTAGCGATATGCCACTCTTGGGCACCTTGAAGAGCACGAGAGCAAAGATGAAGAAGCTACCCCACACCACAATGGTGATGATATTGTTAGCAAGGGTAATGTTGGGGCGGCGGGTCGAATCGGTCTTGGCAAACTGCTTGAGTTTATATCGTCGGTATAGCGAGTGAGCCACGTAGTTGATATAATAGAACACAAAGAACAGCGCACTCACGAGCACAATCTTGTAGAGTGAAATCTGGATGATGCCTTGCTGGTCGATGAAATTGTGGTAGAAATATTTCACCAGCAATTGCTTCATGTCAAACATGTTGACAGCAAATAGAATGCTTATGAGCACCGAGAGAACCGCCAGCACAGGCAATACCACCTTTATAAAGATGTCGTAGGCCCAAGTTTGGTTGATATAGTCACCATTTTTCTCTAGAGATAAAATCTTGTTAAAGAGTTTTTTCTCGCTATTTTTCTTGTTTTTGCCTTTAAGTTTCGCGGTCTCATCTTTCATGATGCGCTTGACGATATATCTTTCGTTAAACATCTTGGCGAGATCGTAGAGGCACACGATGGTTTGGACGCAGGCCAGCTGGAACGACCACCACACCATGATTTGCACGGCAAGCAGTGTGTAGCCTATCCAAGCCAGGATGCACGAAGCAATCATGGCAATTAGCGATATGGTAGAGAAAATGATATCTATTGTAGGAATCTTCACGTGGCGCTTCTTGACGACGATAAATTGCCAAATAGTGAACGCCAGCATGAGTGGTGGGAAGATGAGGTTAACAACATTGTTAGGGATGAAAATAATGCGGAACACTATTACCACAAACGCCATGAGCATGAAGGGGGTATATACCATCACACCAGCATTAATCTGCTTGCTGCTTAGCCTGATGAGCAGTGACAGCAGAATAACAAACAGCAGCCAGGAATAGTCAAGTGTTATGCCTATTGCCATAACTATGAAGTTGTGGTGCATGAGAGAATTGGCAATGGTGATGAACACCGAGAAGAGGAAAACGCCACAGGCGAGGCCTATCATGGTGCGACGGCGCTTGTAGCTGGGGTTGTTCCTTATATTCTTGGGAAGGCACCATCTCAGGATAATGGCGCTCAATACCGTTGCGATGAAGATATAAAAAAGGATGAAAACCGATGTCATAATGATTACCGGTCCTCGCCACTGGCTTTTGATATTGGTTTTCCCGCCATCGCGGTTGAGTTCTTGGTATTTCTCTCGTAGTTGGGTATTTATCCTGCCGTAGTTGTTTCCAAGCGATGCAAGCACTTGGAAATAGTTGTTGCCCCCGTTGCGGAAGATGCTGTTTTGCAGATTTTCATATTGCTTTAAAGCATAGGAGTTGAGCGCGTTGAGTTTTTCAGCCACTTCGTCGTAATAACGTTTGTCGGCGCTCATCTTTTCCTTAATCTTTATGTTGTTGTTGCGCAACGCTTCGGCATAGAAGATACATCTTTCTCTTATCTTAATTTCCTTGTCATTAAGCACATAGAGTGCCGCATTCTCCACATCAAGTTTGGGGTCATTAATGGCATCATGGTTGAGTGTGCTGCCATTGCCTTCGGCTTGTTGCACCTGCATGATGCTGTCGGCGACCTCGGTCAGTGAGCTCTTCTCGTTGTTCTCAATAGCAGGAGAGATGTGCTTGAGCACATTGATGAGGCTGTCATATCTCTCGATTTCGGCATCCATCCTTGACATTATCTTGTCGAAGGGCACATGGGCGATATGTGAGTTGTTATACAGGTCGGTAGCTTGCTGACAAGCGTAGGCCATGTCGAAGGTGAAATCGCTGTTTTGTGAGTACAGGATAAGCGATATTTGGTCGATTTGCTGCATGGTGGCGACAAGTCTTTCATGTTGCTTTTGTGCCCGCAGTTCCATCTCTTTCATGGTTTGTTTCTGCTGCTTATACTTCATCTCAAGTTCGGCGCACAGCACATCTATTGTCTTGCCAAAGTCGCGCTCCTTGAACACGGCATGCGCCTGGGTGGCGCTGATTACCAGTACTATCACTAGGAGTAAAAATCTATTTTTTCTAAAAAGGTTTTTTGTCATAGTTATCAAGCTTTTACCGACGCAAAGTTATATAATAATGCCGTTTTTTTCAAAAATTTGTCAGTGCAGAATCTGGTTGATTGCGAGGATGGCGAATCCAGTGATAAGGATTGCGAGAAGGATCTTGTAGATTGTGCTGCTCACCATGCGCTCAAGCATGAGGTGGAGAGTTTCGAGGTTAGCGACTTTGCCGTGGCAGCATTGCTGGGCTATGGTAGCAAGGCGCTTGCTGCTGAGGGTGCTGAAGGGGATGACATAGCGTAGGACGTGACCATAGTTGATGATGTTCTGCGCCTCATCGCTGCTGGCGTCAACGATTCTCACGTGCTTGCCATCGCTGCTAAGCTCTATCGACCGGATGTTGAGAGAGTGGCCGGTGCTGCCGCTATCTCTCCACTCGATAAGAGCCTCAACCAGTGGTTGCAGCAAGCTATACAAAGCACGCGGTGAGATGCTTTTCTCGCCGCGTGCCAGTATTTTGTCCAGAGGAATGAACTCCATAATTGTGTTGAAGGTTTTGCTTGCAGTAGTGTTAAGGAGCCTTTGGTTCTTCTTTCTTTTGCTCCTCCTTCTTGGGTTCCTCCTTCTTCTCGGGTTGAGGAGCAGCCTCGGTGTTAACGATTTGCCCTGTGTTGAGGTTTACTCGCTTGCGAGTGTCGTCGTTGTTGCGAATGCTGATGATGCCATTTGCAGTGTCATAGAAGCCAATGTCCTTAGCGCCACCGCCATGTATCTTAGAGTTTTGGCCAGTAGCTGTATTATAACTTACCACGCTACCGTTTTTAAGAAGCATAACTTTGAAGTTTCCAGCACGCACGGTCTTAGCGACATCTTCAATCTTGAACATTGCGTCGTCTTTGTCTTTAACCTCGGTCACTGCCGAATTCTCGGGTTGCTCAGGCTTAACTTCCTCAGCTGGTTTCTCTTCTTCAACAGGTTGTTCCTCCTCTTTCTTCTCTTCCTCTTCGGCTTGTTGTTCCTCGCCCTGGAAGCGAATGATGCGTATGAAGTTGCGTGCTGTCTCGTTCATCCATTTCACTACCTCGCTAGAGCCAGTTGCCGGGTTGCAGACGATCACCCTCTCGCTGTTGACGTTCTGGAATTCACCCTCGTAGGTTGCGGTGGTGATGGCGCGAGTCTCAACGTCATACATGTTGAGCACCACCTGTGCTTTGCTTTGATCGCCCGAGGGAGTTTGCATAAAGGCATAGAAGAAATATTTCTTTCCGCCTATCGTCACCACTTGTGGAATGATATCTCGGCCAGCCATCATCTTGTCTTGGTCGAAGGTCACGTCATAGCCTGCTGTGGAAATTTGCTTGATGTTCTCGGGATCGATGGTCCACTTGCCTTCTTTCTTGGTGAGTTTGTAGATTTTGTAGAACTCGCCAGTCTTTTGTGTGATACCCACAATGACATCGTTGGTGCCAGGCTGTGAGCCTGTAACGCGCGAAGCATAGACTATGCGCGCTCCGTCGCCCACATAGTTAAAGTCGTTGAGGGCGCGTTGCAGCGTGTCGGCACAGGCGGCTGCACTCTCGTCAACGGTGGTCAGAGGACCAGCTTGTCGAGTGGTCTTGTTGCAGCGTGTGCAATAAACTAGAGTGCAGAAACCTATCACAGCAAGAGCAATGAGTGCATAGATTGTATAGTTCTTGCCACCATTGTTCTTCTTGTTGTTTTGGCGTTGCTCAATTCTAGTTGTATGAGCATTGTTCCAGTCGTCATCTTGTTCATAACGGCTGTTTCTGCTATAGTTTTCGGGTTCAATTCTGTTGCCGCAGCGGTTGCAAAAAGCAGAGCCTTCGGGCACTGAATTCCCACATTTGGGACATGTGATTTTACTCATATACAAGTTTTATTTTTAGTAATTCTTATTTTTCTTTGCAAAAGTAAGATAAATATCTAAGTCACGCAAAAAAAGTTGCATGTTTTGTGCTTTTTTCATGGCAAGTTTTGGAAAATTGTGTGAAAACCTGCAATGGCTTGCACAATATTAATAAATGTCCTACCTTTGCAAGGCTTATAACTTGATAATTATGAAAAAAGCTATAATAATAGGAGCCTCATCGGGACTGGGATACGAAGTGGCAAGATTGCTGCTTGAGCAGGGGTGGACCCTTGGCGTGGCAGCGCGCAGGCTTGAGAAGCTGGAACAGTTGCGCGACACCGCCCCCGAAAAGGTGCAGACACAAGTTATAGATGTTACGAGCGATGATGCCCCAGCGCATCTGCAGGAGCTTATCGACAAAGTTGGGGGCATGGATCTTTTATTCTATGCTTCGGGAGTCGGCAACCAGAATATGGAACTGGAGCCGGACATAGAGCTCAAAACAGTGAATACCAATGGACTGGGTTTTGCGCGTATGATAGGGGCTGCCTATCGCTACATGGCAGCGCATGGTGGAGGGCACATAACCGCCATCAGCAGCATTGCTGGCACTAAGGGACTTGGCGCGGCACCTTCTTATTCTGCTACCAAAGCTTTCCAAGGCACTTATCTGCAAGCTCTCGAGCAGCAAGCCAATATGCGTGGACTGAACATCCGTTTTACCGATCTGCGGCCAGGTTTTGTCGCTACGCCATTACTTGGCGACAACCCTAAATACCCTATGCTCCTCGACACTAAAAAAGTGGCGCGGGAAATAGTGCGTGCCATCAACAAGGGCAAGCATGTGCATGTCATCGACTGGCGCTGGCGCATCGCCACAGCCATGTGGCGCCGCATCCCAAGATGGATATGGAGAAGGCTTAAAGTGAAGTAGTTCATAGTTCACAGTTCATAGTTAAGAGTTCACAGTTAAGAGTTCATAGTTGAGTTTAGAATCTAGAAATTCTAGATTTTCTAGAAGTTCTAGAAAAACTGATAATTGATAACTATATGTCGAGTAATAAGAGAAAATGGTATGTTGTGTGGATAGGCACCGAGACGGGCGTCTGTGATACTTGGGCTGAGTGCCAGCTGCGTACAAAGGGCTATCCAGGAGCACGTTACAAGAGTTTCGACAGTCAAGAGGAGGCTGTCGAGGCTTGGCGCAATGGATATGAAGAGGAGGCGCGGCAAGTGTTGCGTGCAATAGCCAATGCACCCCGTCGCAAGGATGAGGTGGATTACACCCAGATTCCTGAAATTATCCCTGGCAGTTGGGCGGTAGATGCGGCGTGCAGCAAGAACCCAGGTTTGATGGAATATCGTGGTGTGGATGTATATACCGGTGCACAGATTTTCCACCAGGGACCCTTTGAACAAGGCACCAACAACATTGGTGAGTTCCTTGCCATAGTACACGCCTTAGCAATGCTCTACAACCGTGGCGACAGCACTACAGCCATCTATAGCGACAGCCTCACAGCACAGATATGGGTGCGCAAGCGCAAATGCGGCACAAAACTCGAGCGAACCGAGAAGAATGCACGACTGCTCGACATCGTGTTGCGCGCCGAGCAATGGCTGCTGACACACCAAACGCAAAATCCCATCTATAAATGGCAAACCGACAAATGGGGTGAAATTCCCGCCGACTTCGGACGGAAGTGAGATGGCAGGCTAACTAGGGACAAGCTGACAAGAAAACAGTGTTTTAAAGGACAAGAATACAGAGGAATTTCAAGCAAAACAAAAGAGAGCCAACTCTTAACGAGCTGACTCTCTTTGTGTTGGCCTACCCGGATTCGAACCAGGAAATGCGGCACCAAAAACCGTTGTGTTACCGTTACACTATAGGCCAATCCTAACATCATGAGACCAGAAGTCCCAAATGCGGTGCAAAATTACACTAGTTTGCGCAATCTACCAAATTTTTCGCAATTTTTTTTGTTTTTGTTATATGAATTACAAACAAATTCAGTCAATTTATCCATTAGCAAATAGGGCACAAATTTTTTACCTAATAAAAAATAAGTATATATATGTTTTGTGGTTTACTGTTTTTTTTGTTATTTTTGCAAGCTATTAGTTGACAATCGATATCAATAACCATCTAAAATAAACAAAAATGAAGCAATTATTATTACTCCTAATTATGGTGCTTCTTGCCATGACTGCAAGTGCCCAAACGACTTTCAACGACGGCACTTTCAACTATGAGCTCACGACGCTTAACACCACAGGTGAAACCGTAGCCAAGATTACCAGTTGGCATGCCATGCCGTCGGGTACTAACGTTACTGTAAATGTGCCTGGCTATGTCAATTACAACGGCACCCGCTATCGGGTCTATGAAATCGGCATTATGGGACTTGCAGCCAATGACAACTCCCCAAACACCAATATTCGATCGATAGTGGTGGGGTACGGAGTTCAACGCATCAACAATTATGCATTCCGTAGTCTGAATAATTTATATATGGTTCAACTACCAAGCTCTGTCAATTATTTAGGTTATGACATTTTCTGCAAGAACTCTGTTTTAACTTATGTACTTTATGCAGGAGAAAATGTGCCTACTATCAGCAGTGGCACTTTCACAAGTGGCGCTTCTTCAAAAACATGTTCCACTGCAACCTATCGTGCGGCAAATGCGCTGAAAGCCAACAGCCTGTGGAATGCGGCCTTCAGTACTATTGCTCGACATCGTGGCTACACAGTGGGTGATTTCAAGGCTTACAATTCCACCAACGGCTGCTGGCAATACTACATGATCAAGAATGGCATCCCCTATAACGGCAACAGCAGCAACCCATCATTGCGCTCATCGTGCGTGCTGGTGGGAGCCACCTTTACCGACGGCTCAAACTATAGAATCAGTTTGCCCCAAAGTGTGGGTAATTCTGACAATAATTCACCAGGCGGCTATAAGTTCTATGGCGTTGCCGACAGCGCGTTCATAGGCAATACTTCCATCACTCAAGTGACTAATAATAGCACTATGGGCTATAGAATCGGTAACGCGGCATTCCGTAACTGTACCAGCCTACAAAGTGTGGATGTGCCAGTCGATACCATAGATATGTTTGCATTCTATGGTTGCACCAATCTTTACTCTGTTAATTTTAACAGCAGCTTGTGTAATCTGGTATATTTGGGCAGTTATGCTTTTGGCAAATGTAATCTCTCGAGTGTGACAATTCCTCAAACAACCAAGTATATTGGATATGCACCTTTTTATGATAACTCATTAATGACAAATATCACAGTCAATGCAAATAACCCAAATTATTGCAGCTATTTTAATGCTTTGTACAATAAGTCCAAGACCATACTCTATCAACTACCTGGTAATTGGCAGGATGGTGTTTTCGCCGAGACTCTGCAACGAGTGTATCAATATGCTGCAACAGGATGTAAATTTTCTACGCTCTATTTGCCTTATAATCTCAAAATCCTTGAACAATACGCATTTCAAAACTGTAAAAACTTAAAACTTGTACATTTCCCGTCGTCGGTCACTACAGTAAACGCTAATACCTTTGCTGGCTGCGATGCAATCAATCAGGTTGAATTTAACACGGTGACACCACCAGCAGGCGATATTTTCCCCGCAGTGACCGATAAAAGCAGTGTGGAACTTTACACACCGCATGAGGCATATTCTGCCTATGCCGCTAGCTCCATCTGGTCGCAATATAACCGCAAAACCGGCATCTTTGACCACCAGAACTGTTGGGATATAAGAAATTATAATTTTAGATATACAGTAACATCCAACTCTCCCTATAGTAAAAATGGCTTCTCTGGCGATGGTACGGTTAAGGTTGTCAAGATACCTTCAAGTGGCTCTTTTTCCATTCCTTCGTCTCTTTCATATGCCGGCAAGAATTATGTGCCTAATGAGGTTGGGTATAGGGTAGGCCAACTCGTTGATGATATCATCATTACTCAAGACCCAAGTATTACAACGATAGGCGATAATGCTTTTGAATATACATATCTGAAAAAAATGCCTTTTACAAATGTTGAGATTATCGGAAAACGTGCGTTCATGAATTGTTATAAGTTGAGTGTGGATTTAGGAACTGGTAGTACGCCATTGCCACATCTCAAGAATATAATGGAAGAGGCCTTTTCGGGGTCAGGAATCACGGCATTTACAGCTCCAACTTGTCTTGAATATATTGGTTATAGTGCCTTTTCTAATTGTGACGATCTTCATGAGATTTTCCTGCCGCATATTGATGGCAAGCACACTCTCACCTGTGGCGACTACTTCTTTCATAATAACGCCAGCGACTTCAAGTGCTGGGTGGATTACCGACGACTGAATGACTTTATCAATAGTCTAATCAACTTGGATGAGTCAAAGGTGTTTCCTCATGCAAAGCTCGACAGCGAGTGGCAGACATTTGCATGCGTCAAACCTATCGACTTTGAGGGTTCAGGTTTGACGGTCTACACCGTGACAGCCTACAACCAGAGCGAAAAGAAAGCTATATTAAGCAATATCAATACATTAAAAGAACACCATGGTGCTGTGGTACATGGCGAAGCCGATGGCACCTATTACAGGTTGAAATATTCTAGCTTGCTAAACAACCCCACTTCTGAATTTCTCCAAGGCGTCACTTATGACCAAACTGTACACTCTGACAACACAACGAGTTGCTTCAAGTTCAATGCCAACTCTCTTGCGTTCGACAAGGTGACAACCAACACTGACTTTAATCGTGGTTATGCCTATCTCAAGATTCCAACTAGCCAGACTGGTGGCGCAACAACCATTATCACCAACCTTAGTGGCTCTGCGGTTGTTCCTGGTGACGTGAACGGCGACGGCGAGGTGACCGCGGCCGACATCACAGCGCTCTATGACGTGCTGCTCAACAATGACTACAGCCAAGTAGTCAACGGTGACCAAACTGGCGACGACATCATCACCGCCGCCGACGTGACTGCAGTTTACACTATCTTGCTGAGCAATTGAGGCAATGCATAATTGGGCTGCCCCTGACTTTTTAAAGAAGAAAATGGGCAAAAAATCTTCTTTTATTGCCAGTTTACTTATTATTCACTATATTTTCACATCGTTAGCAACAAACAATAAACAAAAATAAAACCATCATGAAGAAATTATCATTACTGCTAATTATGGCGCTTCTTGCCATGACGGCAAGTGCCTATACCTTCTATAGCAACGTTGAGATAGGCAACTTCAAGTACTCTCAACTGGCTTTAGGTTCTTCGTCAAGTGAGGAGAATATTGCTTATTTGAAGGGGCTTTCCAGTACAGCAAGCACTTCGCTCACTACACTCGACATCCCGGGCTATGTGGTTTATAACGGCGACCGCTACCGTGTTACACAAATCAATCAACAGGCCTTTGAGAACAACACCAAGATCACAACTGTGAACTTTGGCTACGGAGTGGAGAATATTGGCGGTTATGTATTTAATGGCTGCACCAGTCTCAAATATGTGAATCTGCCGAGCTCGGTGAAAGAGATTGGGCAGTTCACGTTCCAGAACTGCACTAGTCTTCTTGTTGTGGCCTTTGCCGGAGAGAAGGCACCAAAGATTTATGACTACACCTTCAACCTGTCGAGCATATCAAAAAAGGCCTCTACAGCGACCTATCGAGGCATGAACGCCCTGAAGGCCGACAGCAAGTGGGTGGCGGCTTTTGGCTCCAGCAACATCCTGCGCCATTATAGCTACAAGGTTGGCGATTTCAAGGTTTACAATTCCACCAACGGCTGCTGGCAATACTATACCATCAAGAACGGCATCCCCTATAACGGCAACAGCAGCAACCCGTCGGTGCGCTCATCGTGCGTGCTGGTGGCAGCCACCTTTACCGACGGCTCAAACTATAGAATCAGTTTGCCCCAAAGTGTGGGTAATTCTGACAATAATCCTCCAGGCGGCTATAAGTTCTATGGCGTTGCCGATAGTGCGTTCATGGGCAATACTTCCATCACTCAAGTGACTAATAATAGCACTATGGCATATAAAATAGGCGTGAGATCGTTCTACGGCTGTTCAAGCCTCACAAGTGCCGATGTTCCGGTCGATACCATCGGCGATTATGCCTTCTATAATTGCTCCAATCTTGCCACTGTTAATTTTGCCAGCAACTTGTGTAATTTGGCTTATCTGGGTAACTTCGCCTTTGGAAAATCTGGGCTCACTGGCACAGTGAACATTCCCGCAACAACAAAGTATATCGGTACAGCTCCTTTCTACTACTGCCAATCATTGAGCAACATTGAGGTGGATGCCAATAACCCCAATTATTCCAGCGATGGGGTATCTGGTGTAATTGGAGGTATGCTCTATAATAAAGCCAAAACCGAGGTTATTCAAATTCCTGGCAATTTTGTTGATGAATACCATCGTCCATATTTTAATACGACGGTTCAACGGATACGTACTTATGCTGCTGCAGGGAGCAGTTTTAAAGAAATTGTTTTTGCGTATAATCTCAAACAAATTGACCAATATGCATTCTTGGACTGTAAAAACTTGAAAAGAGTGCACATCCCGTCATCACTGACTACTGTGGCATCAAATGCCTTTGCTGGCTGCGACGCAATCAACCAAGTGGAATTAAACTTAATGACCCCACCTGCAACAGACTACTTCCCAGCGGTCACCAACAAGAGTAGTGTGGATCTTTACATGCCATACGATTCATATCCAGCCTATGCCGCCAGCTCCATCTGGTCGAAATATAACCATAAAACAGGAACTTATGACCACACTAACTGCTGGGACTTCTCCTACAGTAGATCAGATTTAACAACTGATTACTTTACTGTGACCTCAACAGAACCTATTAATGCTGAAGGCTATTGGTGTGACGGCACGTTAAAGGTTGTCAATTTGGTAGGCAATACTGATAGAGACATTCCTTTTGCAATACCCTATGCTGGAAAGTTCTA
Source organism: uncultured Bacteroidales bacterium (assembly GCA_902777835.1). Lineage (GTDB taxonomy): Bacteria > Bacteroidota > Bacteroidia > Bacteroidales > Muribaculaceae > Sodaliphilus. The sequence goes on from CACYVC010000018.1 coordinate 34,100, forward strand.
TGTGCCTACCGTTATTGGACGTTATGCATTTAAGGGGTACGGTGCTCTTGAAATTACTGGAGCCCCCACAATATTAACATTGGAGGAATTTGCTTTTGCCAACTCAACTTTGCATGGTTTTCATTACGCTCAATTCCTTAATAATATTGGACCAGGTGCATTTTATAATTGTACTGATCTTACGCATGTGGATGGCCTCGGTAGTGTAGAACATATTGGTGCCTATGCGTTTTATAATTCAGGATTATTAGAATTTGATGTGAGCAATTGGACGACAAATATTGGCACTTACGCATTTTATAACTGCCATAACCTTAAAGAACTTTTTATTCGTAACCAAGATTCTGAACGCACACTCACCTGTGAAGAGAATTTCTTTGGCAATAATGCGAGCGACTTCAAGTGCTATGTAGATTACCGGCAGCTGGCTGATTATATAAATTCTTCCAAGTGGGATGGTTCTAAGATTTATCCACATCTCTTATATAATAGAATTAAAGGCTTGATGTCTTTTTCATGCGTGAAGCCCATCAGTTTTGAGGGCACAGATTTGGAAGTATATACCGTAGCAGAATACGACCAAAGCGATAAGACTGCCCATCTTATCAAAATCCAAAATCTGGCAGCCAATAATGGTGCCGTGATACTTGGCAAGAATAACTTGGAGAAATCTTATCGCCTGAATTATGCGACAAGCGGTACTACTTCATCGTGGATGGTGGGAACTGCTGAAGGCGCTCAGACAGTGAACTCCAACAGCACAACGAGCTACTTCAAAATCAACAAGGACAATTTGAAGTTTGACAAGATAACCAGCAACACCACATTTAACCGCGGTGATGCCTACCTCAAGATTACCACCAACCAAACGGGCGGAGCGACTACAATCTACACCAACTTTTATCATTCTTCTTATGATGTGATTCCTGGCGACGTGAACGGCGACGGCGAGGTGACCGCTGCCGACATCACAGCACTCTATGACGTGCTGCTCAACAATAACTACAGCCAAGTAGTCAACGGTGACCAAACTGGCGACGACATCATCACCGCCGCCGACGTGACTGCAGTTTACACTATACTGCTGAGCAATTGAGGCAATGCATAATTCATAATGCACAATTCTTGTTAGGTGTAAAAAAATTAGCGGGCGAGTCAGTCTCGTCCGCTAAATATTTTCACGATTCCCGTTCTTCGTGCTATGTGCTTATTTTGCGATGAGCAGGAAGTAGTTCTTCTTGCCGCGCTGGGCGAGGATGTATTTGTCGTTGAGGAGCATCGAGCTGTCGATTACCATGTTCTGGTCGGTGACTTTCTCCTTGTTGATGCTCACGCCTCCACCCTGAGTCATCTTGCGCATCTCGCCTTTGCTGGGGAAGACGGCAGCGTTCTCGGTGAGCAGCACGATGGCTGGCACACCCTCGTTGAGAGCCTCGCGGCTTACCTCAAACTGTGGCACACCCTCAAATACCGACAGCAGAGTGTCCTCGTCAATCTTGTGGAGGATATCTTTTGCCTTGTTGCTGAAGAGGATTTGTGAAGCTTCTACAGCCATCTCATAGTCCTGCTCGCTGTGTACCATGATTGTGATTTCTTTGGCAAGGCGCTTCTGCAATGGACGCATGCCTGGGTCACGCTCCTGCTCTTCCTCGAGGGCTTTGATCTCCTCTTGTGGCAGGTCGGTGAAAATCTTGATATACTTAGCAGCGTCGGCGTCGCTCACGTTGAGCCAGAACTGGTAGAATTTGTAGGGTGAGGTGCGCTTGGGATCGAGCCACACGTTGCCGCTCTCGGTCTTGCCAAACTTGCCACCGTCGGCCTTTGTGATGAGTGGGCAGGTGATGGCGAATGCCTCACCGCCGGCGATGCGGCGAATGAGCTCGGTGCCGGTGGTAATGTTTCCCCACTGGTCGCTGCCTCCCATCTGCAGGCGGCAACCCTCGTGCTCATAGAGGTAAAGGAAATCGTAGCCCTGGAGCAACTGGTAGCTGAACTCGGTGAACGACATGCCGTGGTCGGCATTGGCTGCCAAGCGCTTCTTCACGCTGTCCTTAGCCATCATGTAGTTGACGGTGATGTGCTTGCCAATGTCGCGGATGAAGTTCAGGAACGAGAACTCCTTCATCCAGTCGTAGTTGTTGACGAGGATGGCATGGTTGGGAGCGTCGCTGTCGAAGTCAAGGAAGTGCGACAGCTGCGCCTTGATGGCCTCCTGGTTGTGGCGAAGGGTCTCCTCGTCGATGAGCTTGCGCTCCTGCGACTTCATAGAGGGGTCACCAATCATGCCAGTAGCACCTCCCACAAGGGCGATAGGACGGTGTCCAGCACGCTGGAAGTGCTTGAGCATCATTATGCTTACCAAGTGACCAATGTGCAACGAGTCGGCAGTAGGGTCAATGCCCACATAGGCCGATGTCATCTCTTTATTCAACTGTTCTTCAGTACCAGGCATGATGTTGGCAATCATGCCTCTCCAAGTTAGTTCTTCTACAAAATTCATCGATTTATAATGTGTTTTTGGTGAATATTCTTTGTATAACGGCTGCAAAGGTAGTAAAAAGTTTCATATTTGAGAAATCAGGTTTCATATTTTGCAGAAAGCTTTGTTGTTTATGCTTGCCAATAAGTGAAAAATGTCTAGTCATTGTTGTTAATCCCGAATCGGTCATTAGGCGACGAAAGGCTGTTTTTTTAGGTCTATTTATGCCATAACAGTTTTTTGTCGGCATCTTATTGCCAATGTCATTTCGCCATTGCCAGCTATGTCTTCAATGGCATTGTTACAATCTGCTCAACAAAAATTCTGTTCTGACATAAATCCTAATGACAGATTTGGGTTAATTGTTTGAGAAACTTAGAGAAAAATGTAGTAACTTTGCACCCCGAAATAAAACCAGCGAGCAAAGCGAGCGACAAAACTATCATTATGGCTGAGAGCAACTTTATTGATTATGTGAAGATTATGTGCCGCAGTGGGCATGGCGGAGCAGGGTCAAAGCACCTGCACCGAGCAAAGTATATACCCAAAGGAGGTCCCGATGGTGGCGATGGCGGCCGTGGTGGGCACATCTTCCTGAAGGGCAACCGCAACCTATGGACACTGATTCACCTGAAATATCAGCGTCACATCTTCGCCACCGACGGCGCACCAGGTTCTGAGAACCAGTGTACTGGCAAGAAGGGCGAGGACCGTACTATTGAGGTGCCTTGCGGCACTGCTGTGTATGATGCCGAGACAGGCAAGTTCCTGTGCGACGTGACTAAAGATGGTCAGGTGGTGCACCTGCTCAAAGGCGGCCGCGGCGGCTTGGGCAACGTGCATTTCAAGAGCGCCACGCGCCAAACTCCCCGTTTCGCTCAGCCTGGTGAGAATGGTGTGGAGAAGACTATCATCCTTGAGTTGAAGCTGCTTGCCGATGTAGGTCTTGTGGGGTTCCCCAATGCTGGTAAATCGACGCTTCTCTCGGTAATTAGTGCCGCTAAGCCAAAAATCGCAAACTATCCCTTTACTACCCTTGAGCCCAACTTGGGCATCGTTACTTATCGTGGTCAGCAGTCGTTTGTAATGGCCGATATCCCTGGCATCATTGAGGGTGCCAGCGAGGGTAAGGGCCTGGGACTCCGCTTCTTGCGACACATTGAGCGTAATGCCGTGTTGCTATTCATGATTCCGAGCGACACCGACGACATCAAGCGCGAATATGAGATACTGAGCAACGAGCTTGCAACTTTCAACCCCGACCTGGTAGAGAAACCTCGTGTGCTTGCCATTACCAAGTGCGACCTCATCGATGAAGAGCTCAAAGAAATGCTTCGCGACGGACTTCCCAGCGACGTACCAGTGGTGTTCATCTCTAGTGTGGCTCAGCAAGGCCTGACCGAGCTCAAAGACATCTTGTGGCGCACCATCAACGATGAGCACAACCGCATCCCCGACACCGTTGCCCTACATGATCTCGACGCCCAGCATCGTGTGCAAGAGGAGGATGACTTCATCTTCGCCGCCGAGGATCCCGACTACGACGAAATGCCCGACGCTGGCGGCAAGATGATAGTAGATGAGCAAGAATGGGACGACGAGTTCTGGGAAGAGAAATATAAGGATACCGACCGCGACTTCCAAATCATCAATGACGAAGAGGAAAAATAATTTTAGTTCATAGTTCACAGTCTATAGTTCACTCTAGATAATCTAGAACTTCTAGAAAATCTAGAGATTCTAGGAAAACTGAAAACTCACAACTGAAAACTGACAACTCAATAGTGGCTTCTGAAAAAATCAATATATGTGTCTTTGGCGCTTCGAGTCGTGACTTGGAGCAGGCTTACGTTGACGCGGCCTATCAACTTGGCGCGCTCATGGCGCAGCGTGGATGGACATGCTACAACGGTGCCGGCTGCGAGGGACTGATGCGCGCTGTGAGCGACGGTGCGCTCGACACTGGTGGCGAAGCCATTGGCGTGATACCGAAGTTTATGGTAGATAATGGATGGCACTACGACCGTCTCACACGCATTATCACTACTGCCGACATGCACGAGCGCAAACTCACTCTTGCTCAGATGACGCAGGCCGTGATTGCTCTGCCTGGCGGTTGCGGCACCCTTGAGGAACTGCTCGAGGCCATCACCTGGCGGCAGCTCAACCTTGCGCCAAAACCCATCGTGGTGCTCAATACACTGGGCTATTACAGTCACTTAGCCGCTATGCTCGACACTGCTATAGAGCAAGGTTTCATGCGCAAGAGTCATCACCGATTGGTGCGGTTTGCCGACACTCCCGAGCAAGCCATTGCCGCTGTTGAGAGCGAGCTCCAGTCAGTTCCCGAACCCATAGAATCAAAGTACTAGACAACAGAGCGATGCCTACCGATAACATTCAAAATATCACCGACACCACTTTGACAACTGTGCACGATACTGTTGTTGCACCAGTGCTGCATAAAGCTCAATATCTCAACGGCTTTCCTGCACCTCAGGGCAATGACACCACTACTGCCAACATCGCACAGATGCCCGTGATTGAGGTGCCTAAAGGCAGCAACGCTCGCACCCATAACTCGTCGCCACTGCACGACACAGGGTCGATGATTATGCTTCTGCTCTCGTGTATGTTCCTCATGACGAGTTATCGCTTGGGGCGCTCCTACATTTACAATCTTGGTCATTATTTGTTCTCTCCAAAGGGAAAGGACGACCTCTTTGCTGAGCACACCAGCAGCGACGCTCGCATCATTATCGCCATGATTGCCAACACCTGCCTCATGGGAGGAATCATGTTGTATTACGGCTTGCTGTGGTACAACCCGTCGCTCACTGTGGTGCTGCAGAACTCGGTGTTCCTGCATGTGCTTGTGCTCACACTTGCCATGGCAATCTTTGTCACCTTGCAATTGCTGTTGTATCGCCTGATAGGCTACACTTTTGCTACTGAAAACCTAACTGATATGTGGGTGCAAGGCTTTTTGGCGTCGCAGGCGGTGCTCGGACTGCTCCTCTTCCCAGTTGCCGTGATTACTCTAGTTTTCCCGAGCACCATAAAATTGATGGTCACGATAGCGATTATCCTATACATTTTGGGGAGAATAGTGTTTATTTCTAAGGGTTTTAGAATTTTTTTCAACAATTTGTCCTCAAGTATTTATTTTATTTTGTACCTTTGCGCCGTCGAAATTGTACCCCCTCTCCTGGCTCTTGCCGGTACAGTTTATGTGTGCACCATATTATAAATGTAAAATATTGAAACAGTGAAGATTAAGAAAATCTTGGTTTCCCAACCGAAACCATTATCTGAAAAATCTCCTTATTTCGATTTGGAAAATAAGTATGGCGTTGAAGTGGTTTTCAGGCCATTTATTAGAATTGAGGGGTTGACATCAAAGGAATTCCGACAGGCAAAAATCCCTATCAATAACCACACAGCAGTGATTTTCACAGCTCGTACTGCCGTGGATCACTACTTCAGGCTGTGTAAGGAGCTGAGTTTCAAGGTTCCCGACACAATGAAATACTTTTGTGTGAGCGAGACAATTGCCCACTATCTGCAAAAGTATATCATCTATCGCAAGCGCAAGATTTTCTACACCGAGACAGGACATGCCGAGTCGCTGTTGCCACTGCTTGCCAAGCACAACAAGGAGACTTATCTCTACCCAATCAGCGATGTCCATGACCAGAAACTCCACATCCCCGAGGACGGAAGCATAAAGTTCACTAAGGCTATAATGTACCGTACCGTGAGCAACGTGATTCGTAACGACGAGCCGTTTGATTACGACATGATTATTCTGTTCACTCCTTCGGGCGTGAAGTCGCTCCTTCAGAGCTTCCCACACTTTGAGCAAGGAAACATAGCGCTGGGAGCTATGGGAGGAAAGACCATTGAGGAGATTAAGAACAGCAACCTCAGGCTTGACCTTACCACATCGTCCAAGGCGCCATCAATCGCTGCCGCTATGGACCAATACATAGCAGAGCACATCGATGACCCCGACGAGCCTCGCATCGAGCAAGAGCGTTACAAAGAGCCCATTCCAGAGCCCAAACCAAAGCCCATTTCTCCAGCCAAAGTGCACAGACCTAAGGTAGAGGAGAAAGTTGAGGAAAAGAAAGTGGCGAAAAAAGCTCCAGCCAAAAAGGCTCCTGCTAAGAAGGCGGCAACTGCCAAAAAAGCCACTACAGCTAAGAAAGCAACAGCTAAAGCCGCCCCAGCAAAGAAAACCACCAAGAAGACCGACAAATAACGCGATTCTTGCACAATCAATAAATCCCCATAACTCAATCGCAGTTATGGGGATATTTTTTGTATCGGCGGTCACTTGTGACCAGCGTTATTCACACCATTGCGGTGCATTATCTTTGGTCTGCTCCCCAGAGGAGTTTCTCGCGGAGGGTGCTGGCGAAGTTGTGGTCGCTGCGCTGGAGCACTGTGAGTCGGTAGGGGGCTCTCGCAATCTTCACGGTTGTGCCGCTGGGGAGAGTCATCGCCATGCCATCGACACTCACCTGTATCCACTTTGCACGAGTGTTGATGGTGACTTCTATCAACGAGTCTTCGTTAACCACGATGGGGCGCATGGTGAGCGAGTGTGGTGAGATAGGGGAGAGCACCAGGCAGCTTGTAGAGGGGTTGATGATGGGACCGCCCACGCTCATATTGTAGGCTGTGGAGCCTGTTGGGGTGCTTATCACGAGACCATCACCTTTGTAGGTGGTGAGCATGGTGCCATCGATGGTGGTGGGGATAGAAATCATTGAAGTGGTGTCTTGACGCAGGATTGCTATCTCGTTGAGTGCAACCACATTGTCGCATGGTTTTCCATCAATTTCGAGCAGTTGCAGCATGGTGCGCTGTTCGCGTCGGCACTCGCCTTGCGCTATCCTTTCGATGATATCGCTTGCCTCGTTGATGCGTCCGGCAGTGAGATATCCCAGATGCCCCGAGTTGATGCCCACTACAGGTGTGTTGTGCGCTGCTAAGCGTGCCGCATTTCTCAGCATAGTGCCGTCGCCTCCAATGCTCACCGCCAGCGATGCTCCCTCAAACGTGTTGCGGTCAAACTCCCACTCTTGGCTCACGTCAACACCTAATGACCTTAGATAGCGAGCAAAGTCACGCTCTACCATAAGGGTTACGCCGTCTTTCTTCTGCAAGTAAGCGATGAGGTCACAGAGCTGGTCTTTATATTTCTCTTGATAACTATTTCCAAAAAGTGCAATGTTCATAGTAAATGCAGTGTTCTTGCCACCATAATGGCCTCGAATTTGTGAAAAACGTTGAAAAAACTCTTTAAAGTGCTATTTTGTTTTTATTTCTCACTAATATCTTCTACTTTTGTAACACGATATATTGTGAGGTTTCTCATAACTGACGGCAAAATTAATAATTTTTGCTCACATTTATGCACTAATATGAGAAAACAACACGTTATTAATTAACATAACTAAGTTTTTATGATAAACCTGAGTGTAAATATAAATAAGGTTGCTACACTGCGCAATGCTCGCGGAGGCAATCTGCCCAACGTGCTGCAAGTGGCTTTAGACATAGAGCGCTTTGGCGCCGATGGAATCACCGTGCATCCTCGTCCCGACGAAAGACACATTCGCCGCAGCGATGTTTATGAGCTCAAGCCTGCTTTGCACACCGAGTTCAACATCGAGGGTTTTCCCGACAAGCGATTTATGGACATGGTGCTCGAAGTGCGTCCACACCAGGCGACTTTAGTGCCCGACGCACCCAGTGTGCTTACCTCGTCGCAGGGATGGCCTGTGGCCGAGAATATGGACTTCCTTAAGACTGTGGTGGCGCGGCTCAAAGAGGCGGGCATCAGAGTGAGCATCTTTGTTGATGCCACCGAGGAACGCGTGCGTCAGGCGGCAGAGGCAGGAGCCGATAGGGTAGAGCTCTACACCGGTCCCTTTGCCCAGATGTTCTCCACTGCCCCAGACCAGGCAGTGGCACCCTACACCCTTGCCGCTAATGTGGCTCATGAAGTGGGACTGGGACTGAACGCTGGTCACGACCTCAACCTCTTAAACCTCAAGTTCTTTAAGGACAACGTGCCTTACCTTAATGAGGTGTCGATAGGTCATGCCCTCATCAGCGATGCCTTATATCTGGGACTAGAGAAAACCATCAAGGCTTACCAGAAATGCCTTGTTTAAAGTTCACAGTTCATAGTTCACAGTTCATAGTTCACAGTTCATAGTTCACAGTTCATAGTTCACAGTTTTTTTACTCTCCCCTCTTCCCTCTCACTACTTACCTAATAAAACGAGATATAGAAACGAAAATAATAATTTAACCAATAAGACACAATCATTATGACATTTTTAAACGTGATACTTGCCGCTGAGACGGCAGCTCAGGGTGCTCAAGGCGCTCAATCACTATCGGTTTGGGATCTCACATTAAAAGGCGGATGGCTCATGATTCCACTGGCACTGCTGTTGCTCGTGAGCATCTACATCTTCTTTGAGCGACTCTTTGCAACAAGCCGTGTGACAAAGGCCGACAACAACTTCATGCAGCAAATCAAAAGCCTCATCCAGTCGGGTAAAATCGACGAGGCAAAGCATCTGTGCGAAACTACCAATACTCCTTACTCGCGCATGATTGAGAAGGGCGTGAGCCGCATTGGCCGCCCCATGAACGACGTGCTCGTGGCTATCGAGAATGTGGGTAACATGGAAGTCGCCAAGATGGAAAAGGGCTTCAACTGGCTCGCCACAACCGCAGCTGGAGCCCCAATGATTGGTTTCTTGGGAACAGTTACTGGTATGGTGCAGGCGTTCTACCAACTCGCTAGTGCTGGTCAGAACAGCAACGTGAGCATCCTCGCAGGAGGTATCTACGAGGCTTTGGTAACCACTGTTGCCGGTCTTGTGGTGGGTATCTTGGCGCTGTTTGCCTACAACTACCTTACTTCTCGCGTGAACAAAATCATGAACCGCCTCGAGCGTAGCACAATGGAGTTTATGGACCTGCTCAATGAGCCAGCCAAACCAAATAACAACGCAACGCTAAGTAAATAATCATGGCACTAAAGAGACAACACGAAACACAGTCGGTGTTCAGCATGGCATCGATGACCGACGTCATCTTCTTGCTGCTCATCTTCTTTCTGGTGACATCGACGTTTGTGTTCCCTTCGGCAATGGAGGTGAATCTGCCACAAAGCGGCGAGCAGACCGCCATCAAGCCCACCACACGCATCTACATTGGCGAAGACAGTAAAATTTTTGCCCAGCAAAATACCGAGACCACACAAGGCGATCTTAAAGAGATAGTATCTCCTGAGGAGCTCAGGGGATTTATGCAGGCCGTCAAGGATAGCGACTCGTCACAATATATAGCTCTGCATGCCGACGAGGCTGTGCCCTATGGCAAGATAGTAGAAATTCTCGATATGGGTGCTCAAGTGGGCATAAAAGTGGTGCTCGCCACCAAGCCTAGCTCTGGAAACTATAAGGCTCCCGATGCCGTAGCCGAAGAGGCCACTCCCGAGCAACAGCCTGCACAGTCTGGGCAAGAACAGCCCGCCGCTACTCAGCAGCAGCCCGTGGCTAATGGCAACACCACAGTGACTACCACTTCAGGCGATGCTAACGCAGTACCCGCTCCCAGCAACTCAAAATCACAAACCACTGTCACAGTGCAGTAAACGATTCAGAGCGACTCAATGGCAAAAGACAACGAAAAAGATAATAAGAGCAAACTACTCTCGGCACTGCTCACGCTACTGCTGGGAGCAGGCATTGTTGCTACTCTGTTCGTCACCAGCCTGCACTACGACTATCCGCCAAAAGACGCCTTGCTGCAACAGATGCAGGACCCCATCGAGTTTGGAGGAGAAGACGAAGAGTTTGTGCAGTTTGAGGAGATGCTAGCCAATGCCGATGATGAGTCGGCAGAGCAGGGCGAACCTATTGAGCAGGAACAACCCACCGAAGACAATCCCCCACAAGAGACTGGGCAGAACGAGATGGATAATCAGGGCACAGTTAATGAGCCACCACAACCACCCGTAGCAACCAAAGCTGAATCGCCCATGAAGGTGCCGGAGCAACCGAAAAAAGACACTAAGCCACAGAAGGAATCTACTCCCGAAGCAACAAAAACCAAGACTAAGGGAGAAAACAAACCACAGACTCCTCCCACCAATAACCAGAAATCGGAGGCTCAGAAAAAAGCCGAGCAGCAAATGAGTAATGCCTTCAATAAAGGCAACAACGGCAATGCTCCTGGTAGCAATCCTAATGGCACTATGGGAAAACCCACCATTGGCGGAGGGCTTGGGGGATATACAGCAGAGAATTTCCCCACAGCACCAAGTCCAGGTCCAGGAACTGTGGTGGTGCAAGTGGTAGTAAGTCCCACAGGCAAGGTTTCCAAAGCAACCGTAACGGGAGGAACCCTCAAGGGGAATGCAAGGGCATGTGAAATTTGCCGTTCACTAGCACTTAGGTCAACATTCAAAGTGCCAAAAAACACCGCAGTAGAACGCACCGGCACACTCACTTATACGGTGAAATAATGCGAATACTCAAAAACTTAACTCAAGTTCTTGATGCTCTAATGCATTAGGAACTTGATGTTTATTGTTTGGCAAGCATGTTGTTTTTTATTAACACGTGCTAATGCCATAATTATACAAAAAATGCTATAGATGTGGTTAAAAATTTGAATATTATAGAATTTTTATTTACTTCGCGGTGAAAAAGAAAATTAATAACCAAAAAAAGAGATTATGAGAAGATTTTACATGACCTTAGCAATGGCATTGACTATTGCCGTTGCATCGTTTGCACAAATGATTCCCCAGGGCAGCACTGTGCCCTATACAGGAATGAAGAGAAACACCGCTAATGTCACGAAAGACGATGTGCTGGTAACCCCTCCCGAAACTGCCGTAATTGAGGATGATTGGGCTATAGACGCCATCTACTATTATGGCGAGAACAACATCCCTTATGTTAACGACAACCCCATTTCGGTTGCATTCGATGGAGAGGACGTCTATTTCAAAGGTGTGGTTTTAAGTTGTCCAAATGCTTGGATTAAAGGAAAGTTGCGCGACTATGTAGCCAGTTTCACCAATGGACAATACTGTGGCGAATATGGCGACTATAGCATCTATGCCTGCGGCTCGAGCGATGCCTACTCTTTCGACGCCATCAAGTTTCAGTATGATCCGAATGACAATTCGTTCACGCTTGCCAACATCTATATAGAGACTATCTCTCCTGACCAGATGACTTTCTTGCTGTTTTGCTACAGCATGAAACTGTATAAGGACATAAAGGTTCCTACACCTACCGACTTGGCTGTAGTTCCCGATGTAAACACTGCCGATGTGTCGTGGACTAGCGATGCCCAAGCTTTCAACCTGCGCTACCGCAAATATGTAGATGTGTCGGACAATAACCGCTTCTGGGACTTCGAGGATGCCGACCAAGCAGGAGAGTTCACACTTGTTGATGCCGATGGCGACGGCAAAGGCTGGACATGGATTAACGACAAGGTGAAGGCACATAGTGGCGCTGGCGTAATGTACTCGGCAAGTTATGACACTAGTGGCGCTCTCACTCCCGACAACTGGATTATCACTCCAAAGGTGAAGCTTGGCGGGCAATTCTCATTCTGGGCAGTAGCACAAGAAAACATGACTACCTATGCCAACGAGAAATTCCAAGTGTACCTGTATGAAGGTGACGAGTGGACTTCGGTTGATGATTTTGTTGCCATCTCCGACATCTATACCACTACTGTCGATTACCAGCAAGTGGTTGCCGACTTGAGCGCCTACGAAGGCTATGGATATCTCGCCATCCGTCACTTCAATTGTACCGACCAGTTCTGGCTCGACATCGACGATATCGAAGTGACCGTTCCTGGTGCTTCCGATGCTGTACAACCCGAGTGGACTACGTTTGAAGAAGTGTCCAATCCTTACACTATCAGGTACCTTGACCCCGAAACCCAATATGAAGTTCAAGTGTGTGGAGTTACTGAGGGCGCGACAAGTCCATGGACTCAGAGCGTATTGTTCACCACCCTGCCCGAAGGCGGTGTAGTACCCACAATCGATGAGCTCTACCTCGTGGGTAGCTTCAATGGCTGGAACTGGCAAAACGCAGAAGGCCGTGTGCCAATGACGCTTGAGAATGATGCGTTTACCGTAGAAATCGTCCTTGAGGACGGTGCTGAGTTCAAGCTTATCACTCCCGATGAAACTTCGTCAAATGGTTGGAAGTGGTTTGGTGGTCTTGACGAGAACCAAGTTGGCTATTTCGAGATAAACGACAATCTGCTCAACCAGCCAATTGAGCTCGTTGACGGAGCAAACTTCAAGGTTGCCGGTGCTGGCAAGTACACCATCACTGTTACTCAGTTTATTACCCCTGACGGTAGAGGACTTGCCGAGCCTCTCGTGATGACAGTATCGAAGGATGCTACTGGCATCAGCACCATTGTTAGCGATAAGGCTGATAACCGCATCTTCGATCTCCAAGGCCGCGAGCTCAAGAGCGTGCCCGAGCACGGAATCTACATCAAGAACGGACAGAAATATGTTAAGTAATTAGCGTGTTACGATGGCGTCTATTTCGTTGAGGTTCAAACCTACAGCGGCTCCCGCGCCATCAAGCAAATCCTCAAACGATAGAGCACACATTGCTCCGAGCATACTACACACCAAGAGCTGGCCCAAAGCCAGCTCTTGGTGTGTACTGATATAGGTTGAAGTGGCTTATACATTAGGGAATCAACAATACTCTTTGCATATATGTATACAATATGGTGTTTTACATATATTTTTCTATGATAACAAAAATCTTAGTCTTTTCGCACTTCTTATTGGAACTTTCAAACTTTCACAGTTCATCTAAAGAAATGATATTATTTTGAATATGATGAAATAATGTGTATATTTGCAGTTGGAAAAAAGATTCATTAAAACCAAATTTTATGAAATGATTATTTAAATCTTGTTTTTTCATGTTACGTTAGTGCCATAAGATGTTATGGCTTATATTTTCTTGAAGTGTATTATAATATCTAACTTTTTACACCAAAACCAAGAGATTTCTTTTTGTGCTAAGGAGATTGTTGTATATTACTTTTCTTATGTGCCGACTGTTAGGATATGCCTATCAGCCTACCGACACACTTCCACCTTCGCTTAGTGATACTATTGAAAACTACGAGCTTGAAGAGGTGATAGTGAGCAAAAGTATAAGTAAAGCCTCTCCCAACGTTCTTAGCCGTGGCAAAGTGAGTTGGGAAATGAGTTCTATTTCTTTATTACCTCAGTTTTTAGGTAATGCAGATCCCATGCGTTATGCCCACACTCTTGCAGGAGTGCAAACAAATAATGACTATGACAGTGGGATGCATATATATGGCTGTGACAACTCTCATAATATGGTGAGCATAGAAGGCGTGCCCATCTACAATGCTAATCATCTGCTTGGTTTGTTCTCCACATTCAATCCATCGCATTACAGTCGATTCTCCATAGATAAAACGGCCACCAATGCAACTTTTCCAAATAGATTGGGAGGTAATCTGCAGTTTGAATCACCTCACACAATTGCCAATTCCATTAGTGGTAATCTGTCGCTCGGTCTTATATCATCACAAGGAACTTTACGTTTACCAACTGGGAAACATTCTTCTTTAATCATATCAGGACGTGGCAGTTTCATTAATCTTCTATATGGTTATGCATTGAAGTATGAAGAATCACAGATGAGATACTCATTTGCCGACACCAATATATCTTGGGATTGGAAGCCTAGTGATGAAGACCATGTATGTGTTGATTCTTATTGGGGTGGAGATTGGTCAAAGCTGCACGAACAACGCTATAGTGCCGATTTAAAGCTTAATTGGGGTAACTTTATGATTTCTACACATTGGAAACATTCTTTTAGTGCAACATCAAGGATGAAGCACTCAATTTTTTTCACTCGCTACAGCAATGATTTCTTACTTGATTACCCCTCGCTTAAAGTCATTATGAACTCATCAATTCAGAATTATGGCTATGCTGGTCAATGGCAAGGCAGAACTATGAGAACAGGTGTAAATCTGAATATCTATAGAGTTGTTCCACAGTCTCCATTGGTCATGAGAGGCTACAATCAGCGAAACGATGAGCCACAATCACCACTAGTGGCACAAGAGTACTCCCCTTATGCTGATTATTCATTGGCATTATCACCTGATATTACAATGACAGCAGGAGTACGTGCAACATTGTTCATAGATGCAAATCATGCAGCACATTTCAACATCGACCCATCTCTTTCCTTTATGATAACAAAATCCAAATGGGAACTTGCTTTAACAACATCAACTCGACATCAATATTTGTTCCAAACTGGATTTTCATCTATGGGACTACCCACAGAATTCTGGTCTTTGCCTGACAAACAACACAAGCCACAATCGGCCGTAAATGTGTCGGGGTCATTTGCCATCTCATTGTCAAACTATAAAATAGTACTTGAGGGGTACTACAAATCACTGAAACACATAATCGAATATAATGGTTCGATTTTAGACTTTGTGACAATTGAATATGCTCTCGACAATGTGCTATTACATGGTAAAGGTCACAATTTAGGATTGAGCGTGTCGATTATTAAACCTGAGGGACGACTCACAGGTTGGATCTCATATAGCATAGGACGAACTATCAGACGATTTGATTCAGAAGAATTACCAGGGAGCTATCCCGCCAATCATGACCGCATTCACGAACTGAATGCAGTGGCATCTTTCGATGTGAACAAAAAAATTAATCTGTCAGGCAACGTGGTGCTTGCATCTGGAACTCCCTATACATCGGTCAATAACTTATATCTATTTGCTGGACACATCATATCAAACTACAACAACTATAATGGCTCTCGTTTAAAACCATACTTCCGATTAGACTTGTCGGCAACTTATCGAATTAAAATGGATGGGAAAAAAGAACATGGTATTAATCTCTCGGTCTATAATGTGTTGGCAACCAAGAATGAGTTGTTTTATTCATGGAAGTACACAAAAAACAAAGAGTTGAATTATACGCCCAAGTCTTTTTTAGTCAGCATATTGCCATCGGTTAGTTATTATTTCAAATTCTGAGTGTGATGAAATTACTACCTACACTTTTTTGCTTGTTTATTGTTATTGCCGTTTCAATGGCATCATGTGACCGCCAAGATAATCAGGTGTTTTTACCGCAATTGGTCATTGAAGGATACATCGATGACCAAGATTTCCCGGTTGTAATGCTAACCACATCTGTTGCCATACAATCAGAGTATAGTGAGCCATTCGATAGCCTAGCAAGCCATCTGCTGCGTTGGGCTCGTGTAGCCATCAATGATGGCGAAAATGAGTATGTTTTGACAGGAAAATTCGACAATTCTTATTTGCCGCCTTACATATACACAACAACGCACTTTCGTGGGCAAGTAGGGAAAACCTATACACTTACTGTAGATTATAAAGACTACCATGCTACCGCAGTCACAACAATTCCACCGCGTCCTGAAGTGGACTCTATCTGGGTGAAGCCAGTCATTGGTGATTCGTTATGCAGCATTATAGTCACTTTCTCAGACCCATCTAATGAAGTTAATTATTATAAGGCTTTCGTTCGACGAGGCATGACTGGACTACAGTGGTTGCCATCTTATTTAGGTACAGTAAGTGATGACGTTCTTAATATAACTTCTAATGAATTGATTGTTAATCGTGCTGGCTTGGTAACCGACACATTAGATTATATCCCCTATTTCAGTTATAACGATACTGTAAGTGTCAAGTTTAGTCAAATCGACCAAGCATCTTATATTTTCTGGCATGACTTTGATGACCATACCAATTTCTCTCGTAATCCTTTTCTTCTTGTCACTGCCAATCTGCATGGCAACATTGTAGGCGGGTTTGGATGCTGGTATGGTTGTGGCTCAGTTACAAAATCTTTCATCTTAAAAGATTATCTGCCCCATCAGAATCATCCAGCCAGATAATCTAATCAGAAGAGAAAGAGAGGGTGATTTTCATTCTTGCGAAAAATCACCCTCTCTAATATCTATCTTATCTGAACCAAATTACCAATTTATGGTTTCGTCAACAAGACTGGCATATCTATTAGCTAAATGCTTGAAGTTATCAATTGTCTTCTTGAAATTAGTGTCGTTGAAAAATGCCTCAAATGTGCTATATGACGAGCCATCAAAGAACACAATAACTGGCTCAACAGTCCAATAGTCTTTACCATTCCAGCTCCAATCAATGAATGGCTCTAATCTTATATTGGCTTGTTTTGCAGCTTTTCCATCGTAAAACACATTGACATCCATTAAAGAATTAGCATTATTAATAAATTGCTTGTATTTAGTCTCATTAGAATAGTTGTCATCAGCATCCTGAAGATCCTCAACAAAATTCCTCACATCGTTAACCTTACCTTGAATTTGAACTTTACCCAAAATATCAATTTTAACATAAGGGTTGAAAGCGTTAGCATTATCAGTATTATAGTCATCAATGTCGAAGTCGTTGGCAAATGCGCTTGCATTACATGCAGGTATTCCGCTCAATGTGCTTGATGCTGCTAAAGTGACCATTTCTTTTCCGTTCTTGGTCATGACAAAACTTGTAGAGGCCTTTTGATTAGCCTTATACGACACTTGCGAGAGGTTAAATTTGTAGCCATTATTTAATTCCACAAGAGTCGTCAACGACAGATTGTTTTTACTGATATCAAACTCTTCACCGCTCAAGCTCTCCAAATCGATTTTCACAGTTGTTTTTACAACTTCTTTAGAACCTTGTGTGAGAGTGACAACGATGTTCTCAGGAACTCCAATTGTACAATTAGTGCGGTCATAATATTCGGTAGAGCCTTGATAATACTGATATTCATCAATACTGCCTGCATGCACTTTTGTGATGTGACCGCTTGTAACCAGTTTCAGCACACAGGTAGTGCCATTTTGGTCATCGAAGATAAACTGAAGGTCATTGGCATCAGTGCGTCTCCAGGTGCCATTCTTAGCAGTGAAATGTCCTGTGAAATTTGAGGCCATTAAAAGGGAGTTAAAATTGGTATATGCAATTGTATATCCCCAACGACTTTCTCTATCGGTAATGCCTGTAGCTTGCTTTGTGTCGTCCCACAAATCTCGGGCCCAGTCACCAACACTTTCCCAATCATAGTCCTCTCCATAGTTGTTTCGTATGTAATTACCCAAAGTGCTAATGTCATCAAAATCGCTTGATGGTAATTGGTTCATAAACTCAATGGCCACATTCTCTAACTTCTCTTTTTGTTGAGTAGGAGTCATCGCTTTATCGGGATCTGGAGTAACAGGGGTGATTGTGGGAGTTGGTTCATCTTTTGTGTTATCGCCACCACAACTAATTGTTAAAATCGAGAATACACAACATGCAATAATTCCAAAAGACTTCAAGTAAACTTTCATAAGATATATTGTGTGGACACACAGTGATAAGAACAATCATCTAATGATTCATAGGTGGTGTCCACTTTTAACACCCATGAACCATTACCTTTTTTGTTGAGACTACAAAGATATAAACAATCTGTTAGGTGCACAACTTTTTGTCAGATATTATTGAAATTTCTAAAATAGATTGCCCAAAGCTGTATTACTATGACAAAGTTGATGAACAAAATCGGAAATATAGTTGCAGTCTTGATTTTATTATTCATTAGACTAAAAAAACAAGACTTTTTATTTACCTTTGTAGTTGTAATGTCTTATATTTTATTTGTATTTGAATTATGAAACATTTTGTCCTATTGATTACGATTATGGTTTTGGCTATATCGGATGTCAATGCAGCAAGTGTTAGTGTTGCTCAGGCGCAGGCTGCTGCGCAACGTTTTACTCAAGAAAACAGGTCACGTTTTGCCTTGGGTAATACCGGCGAAAGCCTTCAACTGGCCTTTACAGCTACTAGCAATGGAATTGATGCCGATTATTATGTGTTTAACCTGAATGCCGATGGCGGGTACGTCATAGTTGGTGGTGATGACATGGCTCAACCTATTTGGGGCTACAGCACTCATGGCATGTTTGATTTCGACAAGTTGCCTGAGAATATGCATTGGTGGCTATCAGAGTATCAGCGTCAACTGAATTGGCTGCGCCAATATGCCAAAGCTGGTGCTCGTCAATTTATCACTCTCTCAAAAAGTGTGGAGCCTTTATTGTCGTCAACTTGGGGTCAGAACGCACCTTTCAACAGATATTGCCCACACATTGGCAATAGCATTGCCCCTACAGGATGTTTGGCTACTGCTATGGCTCAAATTATGTATTATTATCGTTGGCCCTTGCATGGCACTGGTAGCCATAGTTACACTTTTGAGCCTTCTGTTGGCAACGAAATTACACTCTCGGCTGATTTTTCACAGTCAACCTATGATTGGAACAATATGATAGATAACTATCAATACAATTCTTATGATGAGGTACAAGCCGAGGCTGTAGCTAAACTGATGAGCGACGTGGGCATTTCTATTGACATGGCATATAACACTTATGTGAGTACTGCCTATTATATTAGAGTCATTGAAGCTTTTATGGCTTATTTTGATTACTCGCCTTCAATGGGTTATATGTTAAGAAATAAATATTCTGGCGACTGGGATGAGATGCTGCGCAGCGAAATAGATGCAAATAGGCCTGTTTTCTATTTTGGACAGAATCCAGACAACTCTGGCCATGCTTTTGTCATAGATGGTTATGACGATAATGGCTATTTTCATGTAAATTGGGGATGGAATGGCTGGTATGATAATTATTTCTTGACTAGCCTACTTCGTCCATTTTCTAATGAAGACAACCCTGATGAATATAATTATAGTTATAGCCAAGGGGTGATTGCTGGCATTCATCCCGATGACACCGGTAGCGGCGCTATCGTCATGAAAACTAGCATCATCCCAAAGGCATCAACAATGCCCGCTAGTGATGTTAAGGCCTCTTTTGACATTGAGGCGTTGGGAGGTCCATATAATGGAACCTTGAAATTTGTTGTTTGTTCTAAAACAGGCGAAGACAATTATAGTTGGTATACAAACAATGTTGTTACAATCAACGTGTCACTCGCTGAGGGAGAGAGGAAGACCATTAAGGTAAATCGTTCGTTTAATTACTTGAACGAGGGAGAAACTTATTATTTCTTCCTAATTAATCCATATATTACCATTGCCAACTATTATTGGTGTAAACCAACTGCGTTTGTGGTTGGTGATTGGCCTTTTGTCACAGGCGATGTGAATTGCGATGGAAACATTACCGCAGCCGACATAACCGAACTCTACAACTACCTGCTCAACAGTGATGAGACCTACTACGACACTAGCGACATCAACGGAGATGGAATTATCACTGCCGCCGACATCACAGCAATTTATAACTTATTATTTGAGAAATAAAATACATAATCACATGTCATTAGAGGGTGTGTCATTGATAAAAACAACTGATTCTTCTGAAAAATCTGAAATAATGAAAATTATAATCTTTTGAGAATCAAATTCTAAAATATCATAATATTCAGAGATTTCAGTTGTTTAAAATTTGAGTTTGAATTTGACACACCCTCTTGTTGGATTGTCCATGTGGAGTTCAGGAGTTGCGATATTGCTGCATTGTGACCATGAGGGCTTTTAATAATGTTTGGTTTTTATAGAATTGTATTTTGCACCCTCAGATGACATAAGCAAACATTCAGTGATTTTGTGAAATAGTCACAACTATTGTATAATTCATTTTTGTTTACTATTTTTGCGACGTTATTTTTACCATTTCATAAACTAAGATACCTTTTTAAAAATAAAGAACAGACATAAAGACATCTGATTTGCAATTACTGCAAGGATTATTCAGCATTCTCAAAATATATTAGAGCTATTAACTAACCAATAAATAGGATTTCTTATGAAGCAATTTAAATTTCTTAAATCGTTATTGCTCGCTTTAGTAGCGGCGATGCTGCCGCAGTTGGCGAGCGCTCAAGACTTCGTGGTCGATGGGATTGCTTATTACTTTAATGGAGACGGATCTAGCGTGAGTGTGGCGTGGGGAGGTAATTACACTGGTGATATCACTATTCCCTCAAGTGTGACTTACAATGGCTCTATCTATTCTGTGACCTCGATTGGCGACTGGGCCTTCGAGAATTGCACTGGCTTGACCTCGGTTGAAATCCCCAACTCAGTGACCTCAATTGGCGATGGTGTCTTCTCTGGCTGCAGTGGCTTGACCTCGGTTGAAATCCCCAACTCGGTGA
>CACYVC010000019.1 GCA_902777835.1 uncultured Bacteroidales bacterium
TGCTCCGAGGTTAATTGAACATACATATGCAATACAAAATTAATTAATCTCTGGGAGACTTCGGTCTCCCTTTTTTGTTTTTTTGTATTGCCAGTTGATTCAGTAGATGCTATTGAAAGTCAGAATAACTTCTGCGCTTCGCTACGGAAGTTATTTCCGACTTCCAACAGCACATTATCATATGTGTTTTTTAATTCAATAAAGAATTATTTATTGCACTTCGTTTGTGAATATAGAAGTAATAAGCTGAATCTCTCTATTTAATGACGGGATTTCTATCACTTTGTAACTTGTGTACTCAGGGTGCAGCACAACGAGGTGCATAGCACTGATTTTTAGACCATAACATTTCTCAACAATGTGCTTATAGAGATTTTGCTGCAAAGCATAGTGTGCATAGCTACAGTCGGGAATATGCTCTAATCCATTGATGCCATGAATGTCAAACTTATTGGATTTGCATACATTACCATATTCGTCGATTAACGATTTGCTGCGCTTCCAGTCGTAAAATTCAAATGTGCCGTCTTTGCGGCTACAGATTAAGTCGATGGTTCCTGCCATGCCTAGTTCCTCATCAAAGACACGCCACTCAGTACGGAAAGGGGTGAAATCAACATCTTTGACAAATTTAAGAAAATATTCTATCTCTTTGTCGATAGCGATGATTTTATCCACGTGAATGAAGTCTCCATCGAAGGTGAAGCGGCACAGTGGCGCCATATATTCCTCCCCGTTGAGATAGTCCTCAATCTGCTTGTGCAGATGTGTGCCGGCAAAGCTTGCCATCATGCCATTGCACTGCCACTGCTCCTTGAGCTGTGCAGCAGTGATGGGAGAGGTTTGCGCTTTGCGTTCTGCCCAATAGTCGGTGTCGAAAGGTTTAAAAAACTTGCTATACACGCTGCTCACTGGAGTGAGCCGTCGCTTGCCATCGAGCAGGTAGATGTGCCCTTCTTCCTGAAACGTGATGCGCTCATCTTGTGGGAAATATAAGTTGGAACAGTCGAGGTTTCTTATCATAAATTCTCGGTACGTTTATCTACTCCTCTTTTTTGGGTAGAATGAGGTTAAGGATGATACCTACTATAGCAGCCAATCCTATTCCCGACAGGCTGAAAGAGCCAGCTGTGAGTTCGGCGCCTCCCACTCCAGTTGTGAGCATGAGGCTTGCGATGATGATGTTGCGAGTTTGGCTAAAATCGACTTTGTTCTTTACAAGACTCTGAATTCCCACAGTGGCGATAGTGCCAAAAAGCATCAGCATGATGCCTCCAAGCACAGCCTGAGGTATGCTCTGCAAGAAGGCGTTGAGTTTGCCCAGTATTGAGAATGCTATTGCTGCAATTGCAGTGATGCGTATCACTGCAGGCGATGTGACGCGCGTAATCTGCATTGCGCCAGTCACCTCGCTGTAGGTGGTTACTGGAGGACCTCCAATAAATGCTGCTGCCAGGCATGCGAGACCGTCGCCAAGCATAGTGCGGTGAAGGCCAGGGTCTTTTATGAAGTCTTTACTGGCAACATTGCTCACCACGTACACGTCGCCCACATGCTCGATGAGGGTGGCGAGGGCGATAGGCATCAGGCACAGAAAAGGCTGCCAGTCGAAGGCTGGCAAGGTGGGGTGGGCTATGTTTTTAGGAAGGGCAAACCAGGGTGCGCTGGATATTCCAGAGAAATCTACCAGCCCCATCGCCATTGCCACTATATAGCCTGCTGCAATGCCTCCCACTACTGGAATGAGCTTAAACATGCCGCGTGCATAAGTGAGGATGCCTATTGATACCACAAGCGAGATTATCGCTAGCAGCCAGTTGCTCTTTGACATGTCAACGGCAGTGCCAGCAAGTGACAAACCAATCAGGATGATGACAGGACCCACTACTACTGGCGGGAAAAGGCGGCTCAGGAAGTCGGTGCCGCGCCATTTGATAAGCGCCGAGGCAATAAAATACACTAATGCCACACCTGCGAAGCCAGTTAGGGTGCCTTCTAGACCCCATTGCTTGGAGGCGAGAAGAATAGGTGCTATAAAAGCAAAACTCGACCCGAGAAAGATGGGAACTTTTCCTCGGGTCACTAGATGGAAAATAAGAGTGCCTATTCCTGCCGAGAACAGCGCCGTGGCAGGATCAAGGCCCACAAGCAGAGGCATCAGCACAGTGGCACCGAATGCCACAAAAAGGAATTGCGCGCCAACGACCGTCTTGCGAGCGGGAGATAATTTTTTGTTGTCCATTTTAGATTTTTCTAAAGTTTGACAAAAATACTTCCTTTTATCGAAATCACCCAATAAAAACAAAGAAAGTTATTCACAGAACAACGAATTAAGCAATTGTCTCGAATGAAGCGTCCTGCCCTGACTGAGTGTAGGTGAACAGCTTCTATAAAGGAGCCGCTATCTCGTCTTTGCCGCAGGTACTAGTGAAATTAATTATGCGAAGAAGCGTTTTTTGTCAAAAAAGTTCTCAAAAATTTTGCTGTGCTATCATTTTTGATTAATTTTGCGAAATCTTAATAGATTTTTAATATTCTCCACTTTATGTCAGAGCAAAGTAAGATATATGGGTTAATAGGGAAATCGCTCACCCATTCTTTCTCGATGGATTTCTTTAACCAGAAGTTCATCGCTGAGGAGATTGACGCCAATTATATCAACTTTGAGATTGATGATGTGAGTGACCTGATGTCGGTGTTGAGTGAGTTCCCCAACATTTATGGCCTTAACGTGACTTCTCCCTATAAGGAGCAAGTGATACCTTTCATGGACGAATTGGATGAGACCGCACAGTTGGTGGGAGCGGTAAATGTGATTAAGATAATTAAAAATGCTGATGATGGAGTGTTGAAGATGGTGGGTTATAACTCCGATTTCATGGGGTTTAAAAACTCTTTAGAGCCATCACTCACCCCCGAGATGGATAGAGCGCTGATTCTTGGAACAGGAGGTGCCTGCAAAGCCGTCAAGGCAGTTCTTGACAAGATGGGAATAGCCGTGAGCGTGGTCTCGCGCAAGAAGTCGGCGCAGACCATCACCTATGAGGAACTCACCAAACAGATGATACATGAGCATAAATTGATAGTCAATACAACCCCTCTCGGCACTTACCCTCACACCGAAACTTACCCCCTTATTCCTTACCGCTTTATTACCGATGCACATTTGTGCTACGACTTGGTTTATAACCCCAGTGAGACGATGTTTATGAAACTTGCAGCAGAGCGTGGCGCAGCAGTAAAGAATGGTCTTGAGATGCTGTTACTCCAGGCGTTTGAGTCTTATAGAATCTGGACAGAGTGATAGTTCATAGTTCACAGTTAAGAGTTCATAGTTATTAGTTTTGAGTTTTCAGTTATCAGTTTTGAGTTATCCCGTTCCCCGATCCTCGCGAACCCAGTTTCATCTTCCACGCGCCGTAGGCTCCCACTTAACACTTAACCCTTGATGAGCATATTGTCTCGATTGCCGGTATTGAGATTGCTAATCCCTTTGGTGATTGGCATTTTGTTATATAGATATATCTCATGCTTGTGTTTGCCTATTGTGATGGTTGTAATGGCAGTTGTTGCAGCTATTGTTCTCGTGCTTGTAAAAATGTCACCTGCTGTGGCACTGAAACTGCGTGCTTTTCACATTATTCCCTTATCGATGTTTATGGTGGCTGTGGGATGGTTTGCGGCTTATGTTGCTGCACCCCCTGAGTTGGACCTCAAGGCTGTGAATGGAAAAGCAGTGTTGGCAAGAATTGAGTCTATAGACTTTCACGAGAAAAGCATGCAGATGCAAGTGAAATTGCTGAAACATGTTGATGACAAATTACAACTGAATGGGACTCGTGTCCTCCTATCGACCAAGGGTTGTGATTATGAACTTGCGCCTGGCGATTTGATAGCATTTTCATTAAATCTGTCGCCTGTCAGGAATTTAGGTAACCCAGATGAGATGGATTATGCATCTTATCTATATCACAACGGCATCCGTTACCGCCAGCATACAAAATTGGAGTACGTGGTTAAGACTGGCTCATCACCCACGATAAGGACTCGTGCTGAGAACTTGAGACAGACGCTTGAGCACAAGATTTTGAATTCTCCTCTTGCTTCAGAGACACAAACCATGCTAATCGCCGTACTGCTTGGCAACGACAACTTCATATCGCACGAGGCTCGCGAACATTTCTCTGTAGTAGGAGTGGCCCATGTGCTTGCTCTTAGTGGCTTGCATATCGCGATTATTACGATGCTGATATGGTTCCTTCTCTTTCCTCTTGACTACCTGCGAGCCAAGAAGCTGCGCCTGGTATTGACGTTGTTGTTATTGATTGGTTATGATGTTCTCACAGGAATGTCGCCGTCGGTAGTGAGGGCAACTGTGATGATGGCTTTTATGTTTATGGGCATATTGATCTACCGCAAATCTTCGCCTCTCAATTCTGTGGCAGCAGCGGCACTGGTAATTCTCATCTTCTCGCCAGGGTCGTTGTATAGTGTTGGCTTCCAATTGAGTTTCATCACAGTGGCTACATTGATTATTTTCTATCAGAATTTTGAGATAAAATACCCCACAAATAGGCTGCTGAAGTATCTTTACTCATTGTTCTTGACATCGCTTGTGGCAATGCTCTCATCAACAATCTTGACCGCTTATTATTTCAACACATTTTCGTTGATGACCGTACTTGCTAATTTCGTTATTCTTCCCGTTTTTCCTATCTTTATGACTGTGGGGGCTGTGGTGCTACTATTGATGATGGGGGGCTCGGTGCATTGGCTGAATGGTCTTCTCGACTGGATGACGAAGTTTATTAATGGTTCGGTTGAGTGGTTCAGCAGTTGGACTTTTGGGCATAGCAATGTGTATGTCACTTGGGTGGCGGTTGTGATTTACTATGCCATTCTTGTTTTGCTCATGCTATGGCTTTACCGTCGCAACGTAAGGTGGCTTATGGCAGCGGGAGTATTGCTCGCGATTGGACTAGCTCATAGCATTGTTGTTGATGTGAGAACTCCAAAACAAGGAATGGTGATTTTCAACTCTTATAACTCCACGCCAGTACTATATTATAACCACGGCAAGGCGATGCTGTGGGTTCCAGATGTGGAGAATGATTTTGATGTGGGGGCTTTCAAACGCCAGCATAAAGCGTTTCTTGCGCACTATCAAATAGATTCGGTAGAGGTAGTGCCTAATTCTGCCGTGAAATCCATTGAGGGTGGCATCGTCAAGCATCCCTTCGCTCAATTATGCGGCAAGTCGATAGTGGCAGTGGCAAAAGGACGGTGGAAGAACTATGAATCTGGCGATAGTGGTGAGGTGAAATTTGATGCTTTGCTAGTGACTAAACAATATCATTCATCAATCGCTAAAGCTATTGAACTGTATGACGTGAAAACCATTATCCTCTCAGGCGATATCTATGATGACAACGTTCCAGCACTCGAAAAAGAATGCCAGCAACTAATGATGCCCTATTACAGCATCAAGTCAAGTGGTGCTTATATAATTAACGAGTGAAAAGATTATCGTTTCACTCGTCCTGCCGCAAAAAAGTGTTTTACGTAGTATTTGGTTGTAAGGTCGTCTATAACGACGCCTCGTGACGATGATGCGTGGGCAAATTTGTTATCTTTAAGGTAGATACCAACGTGTGATATTTTTCCGCCATCTCCGTTGTTGAAGAATACTAGGTCGCCTTCGCGCAGGGCTGACTTGTCGATGGGCTCACAGTTGTTGTAGAACTGAAGTCCACCTCGCCGCTCCAGACTTATGTTATATACGGTAAGGTACAGTTCCATTACAAAACCTGAGCAATCAGTGCCCACCTGCTTGGTGTGTCCGCCGCCGCTATATGGTGTCCCTAACCAGCTTTTAATTTCGTTGTAAAGTCTTTTGTTGTCGTGGCGGCCGAGTTTGATGTCAAGTTTTTTCCATTCCTCGTCAGTGGCGATGGGGCCGTTGTCAACACCTCGGTCGTCATAGAGATTATCATCGTTGGGTTTAGCCTTTGCCCAGTCACGGTTGTGATTACCGCCCGTGCGCCTCACGGCGCTTGATGTGCGACCACGTTTTGTTGGGTAGCCACTATCATCATCATTGGCTTGTTTCATCACGCCACACGACACGCTCAACAATGCCAGCAGCAATGCCGATGCGAGAATTAAAATCTTTTTGTAATTTAAAGTGGCGTTCATGATATTGATTAAAAGCGCTAAAGGGAGTGTAAGCCCCCTTTAGCGCAGATCGTATTATTCTTCAGTTTTATTATCTTCCTTCTCTTCTTCAGCTTTTTCCTCTTCTTTTGGCAAGAAGTCGGTCATGCCGCTGTTTATAAGGAGGTTATACCAATTGATAAGTTTCTTGATGTCGGTATTATAAACGCGATCAACGTCAAAATCTGGAACTATTTCCTTGAAGAATGTTTGGAGAGCATCGGCCTCTTTATATTTAGCAACATCGAGAGGTTTTGCATCGTATTTTGTCTTAATCACTTCAAGAATCTCTCCGAGTGGCTTGTCGCCATTTTCAGTGTACATAGAGATGTCACCAAGTGAGATTACTTTATCTCTTGAGTGAGCTGTGCTGCGTTTTTTGTCGGTAATGTTTTCAACGATAATAATGTTATTTCCGTATTTTACAAGACGGTATAATCCGGGGCGTCCCGAAATAGCTAAGATTTCTTTCAACATAATTTTATTTGTAATTAATTTTAATAGATTAATCGTTTTATTTAATTTTAATTGCTTTATGCGAGCAATTCAATAATCTTACTGAGTGCATTTTCAAGTCCAGCAACGTTCTTGCCTCCAGCCTGGGCAAAACCTGGTTGTCCGCCGCCGCCACCTTGAATTAGTTTAGCTGCTTCGCGAATGATTTGTCCAGCGTTTTTGCCCTCCTTAACGAGGTCATCGCTAAGCGCGATAGTGAGCATTGGTTTCTCGTTGCTGTGAGTAGCTGCGATAAATGCTACTTGTGGTTGCTTGTCGCTCTTGATAGACAGTGCAAGGCTCTTGACGATATCGTTATCAAATTCGCCTTGTAACCTGAGAACAGCGATGCCCTCAACCATAGTCGAAGATGCGTATAGCTTCTGCTTGAGCATCTTAACACGCTCCTTGATAAACTCATCGACTTGCTTGTGTAGATTGGCGTTCTCGCTTATCGACTTATTGATTGCCGCCATCAAGTCGGGAGCATTGTTGAAAATCTGCTTTATTCCATCGAGGGTGTCTTCTATGTTGTCGATGGCATCCTCCACGTTGGCGGCCGTGATTGCCTCAATGCGGCGTATGCCAGCAGCGATAGAGCTTTCGCTAACAATCTTTATCATGCCTATGTTGCCAGAGTTAGCAACGTGAGTGCCACCGCACAACTCTACTGAATCGCCATACTTTATGACACGCACCTTGTCGCCATATTTTTCGCCAAAGAGTGCCATAGCACCCATTTCTCGTGCCTCGGCAATAGGAACCTCACGATGCTCCTCGCGTGTGATTGCTTCACGCACAAGAGCGTTAGCGCAGTGTTCAACTTCACGAATCTCCTCAGGTGTCATCTTCTTGAAGTGCGAGAAGTCGAAGCGCAACGAGTGAGCATCAACGTAAGACCCCTTCTGCTCAACATGGGTGCCGAGTACCTGCCTTAACGCATAGTGCAGCAGGTGGGTTGCGGTATGGTTGCAGGCAATAGCCTTGCGAGCTTCTGTGTCGATTTTTGCTACGAAGGTTGCGCTTGGGTCAGCAGGCAATTTCTTGACGATGTGCACAGGCAGGTTGTTTTCGCGCTTGGTGTCGAGAATCTCTATCTTCTCGTCGCCATTGACGAGCCAACCTTTGTCGCCTACTTGGCCACCCATTTCGGCATAGAATGGGGTAGTGGCAAGCACTACTTGATAGTACTCGTTCTTCTTTTGCGCTACATGGCGATAACGCAGTATCTTGGTCTCACATTCGGTGAGGTCGTAGCCAACAAACACTGTTACTCCATCTTGCAATTCCACCCAATCGCTGGCTTCAACAGCAGCGGCATTGCGTGCACGCTGTTTCTGTTTTGCCATCTCGGTATCGAACTGCTCCTTGTTGACAGTCATGTTGTTCTCCTTAAGGATGAGCTCGGTGAGGTCAAGAGGGAAACCATAGGTATCGTAGAGGGTGAACGCAACAGCGCCGTCAATCACTTGTTGGTTATCGGCTTTAGCTTTGGCGATCACGCCTTCGATCATCTTTATGCCTGTGTCAAGGGTACGTAAGAAAGCATCTTCCTCTTCCTTGATGACGTGCTTGATGAGATCGGCTTGAGCGGGCAGTTCGGGATAAGCCTCGCCCATCGACTCGATGAGGGTGTCAACGAGTAGGTGCATAAATGCCTCCTTGAATCCTAGGAAGGTATAACCATAGCGCACAGCACGACGCAAGATGCGGCGAATCACATAGCCCGCTTTGGCATTGCTTGGCAACTGTCCGTCGGCAATAGAGAAGGCAATGGTACGCACGTGGTCGGCAACAACGCGCATTGCTACATCGGTGTCGTGGTCTTTGCCATACTCCTTGCCGGCAAGGGTCCCGATGGTCTTAATGAGTGGTTGGAACACGTCGGTGTCGTAGTTCGATTTCTTGCCTTGCAAAGCCATGCACAGGCGCTCAAAGCCCATACCAGTGTCAATCACCTTGGCTGGGAGAGGTTCGAGGCTGCCGTCAGCCTTGCGGTTATATTGCATGAACACGAGGTTCCAAATTTCAATTACTTGAGGGTTGTCCTTATTGACGAGTTCGGCGCCTGGAATGGCTGCTTTCTCCTCATCGCTACGAAGGTCTATGTGAAGCTCTGAGCAAGGTCCGCAAGGTCCGGTATCGCCCATCTCCCAAAAGTTGTCATGGCGGTTGCCGTTGATGATGTGATCTTTGGGAAGATGCTTCTCCCAGTAGCCAGCAGCCTCGTTGTCGCGTTCTAGGCCTTCGCTTGGCGAGCCTTCAAACACTGTAGCATACATCATGCTTGGGTCGAGCTTGAGTACATCTACCAGATATTCCCAGCAAAAGTCTATCGCTTCTTTCTTGAAGTAATCACCAAACGACCAGTTGCCAAGCATCTCAAACATTGTGTGGTGGTAGGTGTCGTGACCCACCTCCTCAAGGTCGTTGTGCTTGCCACTCACACGCAGGCACTTCTGTGAGTCGGCAACACGTCGCCACTGAGCCTCTTTGTTGCCTAAGATAATGTCTTTAAACTGGTTCATGCCTGCGTTGGTGAACATAAGGGTAGGGTCGTCCTTAATTACCATTGGTGCCGAAGGCACGATGTGATGGTCGTGTTCCTCAAAATACTTCTTGAAAGATTCTCTGATTTCTTTAGCTGTCAACATATTATTTTAAGTGGTTTTTAAGAAATTACCTATTGATTTCTTGCACAAGTCGCATAAACATTGTAACTTTAGCACGAAAATTAGTGCAAGCCGAATGAAAGACCAAATTTATTTGAGTTTTTCTGAGGCGCAGCCTAATTTATCTAAATTTCGGGCAAAGTTAGTAATTTTGCTTGTAATTTCTATAAGAGACCGCTTAAAAAAATAAAAAACTACGGATTTTTCTGATTGATCTGATTTTATAATTCATTGATATTCATAAGTATTTAATCGTTATTGGTTGTCTGAAAAAATTCGTCGATGTAATTATTTGAAATTGTGAGTAATTGTATGAATAAATTTGAAATCATGGAAGATAAGCTTAGCAAGAAGTTCTATAAAATAGGAGATGTAGCAGAAATATTGAATATCCCCACTTCCACTTTAAGGTTTTGGGAGAAGGAGTTTACTGTAATCAAGCCTAAGCGCAATGCAAAGAATATAAGAGTTTATACCGTCAAGGACATCGAATCCATTAAGATGATTTACTATCTTGTGAAAGAAAAAGGTCTTAAACTGGATGCTGCTCAAGCTATGATTAAGCGCAACCGAGATGGAATATCAAAACAGTTTGAAGTAGTGGAGCGTCTAAAACAAATGAGGACACAACTAATTCAGCTCGATAAAGCCCTCTCGTCGTTGAAAGGTTAAGAGACACAGCTTGTGGCACCCCGCGTTTTTCTAAATTCTGGTTTACAGGCATATAACATCTATTCACTTAATAAACCCATCAAAATGAAAAAACCAATACCCTTTATATCTATTCTGCTATCGTTAATTGTAACTACGTTTCCACAACAGACAAGTGCTCATGACTTCGAGGTGGATGGCATTTATTACAAAATAAACGGCAACAATGTTACTGTAACTTATAGAGGAAGTTCTTCTGATAGTTATTCAAACGAATACACTGGTGCCGTGAATATACCATCAACGGTCACCTACAATGGCACTACTTACTCGGTGACTTCGATTGGCAATTCTGCTTTCAGTGGTTGCAGTGGTTTGACCTCGTTGACCATCCCTAACTCTGTGACTTCGATTGGAGGTGGTGCCTTCTCTGGTTGCAGTGGCTTGACCTCGTTGACCATCCCTAACTCGGTGACTTCGATTGGCAAACTTGCCTTCTCTTCTTGCATTGGCTTGACCTCGGTGACCATCCCCAACTCTGTGACTTCGATTGGGCAATCTGCCTTCGAAGGTTGCAGTGGCTTGATATCGGTGACATGGAATGCGAAAAATTGTAGTGATTTTTCAAGTTCGGATTCTGCTCCATTCAGAGGATTAACGGGTATTTCGTCATTTGTTTTTGGCAACCCCAACTCGGTGACTTCGATTGGCTCAAGTGCCTTCTCTGGTTGCAATGGCTTAATAGAGGTGACTGTCCCCAACTCGGTTACTTCGATTAGCGTTGCTGCCTTCTCTGGTTGCAGTGGCTTGATTTCGGTGTCTATCCCTAACTCTGTGAGTTCAATCTCTAATCATTGCTTCAATAATTGTAGTAGTTTGACCTCGGTGACCATCCCCAACTCGGTGACATCGATTGGCGCCGAGGCCTTCTATGGTTGCAGTGGCTTGACATCGGTGACCATCCCCAACTCGGTGACTTCGATTGGCAACTCTGCCTTCGAGTCTTGCAGTGGCTTGACCTCGGTGACCATCCCCAACTCGGTGACTTCAATTCCTAATTATTGCTTCTATAATTGCAGTGGCTTGACCTCGGTGACCATAGGCAACTCGGTGACTTCGATTGGTAACTATGCCTTCTATGGTTGCAGTGGCTTGACCTCGGTGACCATCCCCAACTCGGTGACTTCGATTGGCGAGAGTGCCTTCTCTGGTTGCAGTGGCTTGACCTCGGTGACTATACCAAACTCGGTGACTTCGATTCCTTATTGTTGCTTCTATTATTGCAGTGGCTTGACCTCGGTGACCATCCCCAACTCGGTGACTTCGATTGGCAGCTCTGCCTTCGCATCTTGCAGTGGCTTGACTGGCGAGCTGACCATCCCCAACTCGGTGACTGAGATTGGCAGAGCTGCCTTCAATGGTTGCAGTGGCTTGACCTCGGTGACATGGAATGCGAAAAATTGTAGTGATTTTTCAAGTTCGGATTCTGCTCCATTCAGAGGATTAACGGGTATTTCGTCATTTGTTTTTGGCAACCGGTGACTTCGATTAGAGTACATGCCTTTGAGGGATGTAGTGGCTTGAAAACATTAATTATAGGAGACAATGTAACAAGCATAGGTGAATCTGCATTTTATAATTGCTCTTTTTTGGAAAATCTTGTCGCATTGAGAGAAAGACCTATTATAATTAATAGCAGTGTTTTTGAAGGAATCCCTAAAGCAAGTTGTGACCTCCACGTTAGACAAGGCTCAAAAATACGCTACGAGAATCAGGATGTTTGGAAAGACTTCCTGATAATCCTTGAAGATGCAGAAGACTTTGCAGATGTTGGCGGAGGTAACACTGGCAGTGGTGTTTATGGTGATGTCAACGGAGACGGCGTGGTTACTGCCGCCGATGTAACAGCTGTTTATGATATCCTGTTAGGCAGCGGAGAATAGTTCATGGTTTAGAGTTTGTAGTTGTAACGCCTTAAATACTCCGACAACTATTGCATATAAAAAACGCGTCAGCATTTTTTGCTGGCGCGTTTTTTTGTATAGGTTATTGGGTTTGTCGAATTATGCTATGAAATCTTGTGGGGCGCTTCGCTTAAAATTATATTAAAATTGATTT
The DNA here is from genome assembly GCA_902777835.1 of uncultured Bacteroidales bacterium. Taxonomy (GTDB): domain Bacteria; phylum Bacteroidota; class Bacteroidia; order Bacteroidales; family Muribaculaceae; genus Sodaliphilus. Next base: position 12,150 of record CACYVC010000019.1, read on the forward strand.
GATAATTTCATATTTGCTGGTAACAATTTTTTTGAAAATTTTATATCTAATTTTCATTTAATTTTAAGCACGCAGTGCGCCCTTCAAGACGAGAATTTTTTTCTCTCAACTCTGAACTCTCCACTCTTCACTCTCCCCTTGCGCGAAGCGCATTATCTCAAGTCAGGGTTAGTGATGTGGAGCTCTTTCTGTGTTTCGGGCATTGGAGTTTCTTGGCCCTTATTCTCCTCGGCTTTAATTTTGGCTTTTGCCTCTTGCTCAGCTTTGTAGGCTTTTGCTGCAGGGCTACCAGGTTTCAGCCAAGTGTCGAGCCATTTGAAGAACTCACGATGCCATACCAAGGCGTTCTGTGGGCGCAAGATCCAGTGGTTCTCTTCGGGGAAGAGCACCATGCGTGATGGGATGCCGCGAATCTGTGCAGCGTTGAATGCCTGGCATGCCTGGGTGAAGACGATGCGGTAGTCGAGCTCGCCAGCGGTAATCATGATAGGCGTGTTCCAGTTCTCAACGAAGTTGATAGGATTGGCCTCACGATAGGTCTTTTGGGCATCGGCATTGTTCTTCTCCCAAACTGGTCCTCCAAGGTCCCATTGTGTGAACCACATCTCCTCGGTCTCAAGGTATTGTGCCTCGAGGTTGAAGATTCCGGCATGAGCCAAGAAGCAGGCGAAGGTGTTGTTGTGGTTACCGGCAAGCCAGTAAACAGAGTAGCCTCCGTAGCTTGCGCCCACAGCACCCATGCGGTCACCGTCGATGTAGGGCTGCTGCTTCATATACTCGGCAGCGCTCATGTAGTCTTTCATGTTCTGACCTCCATAGTCGCGGCTGATTTGAGCGTTCCACTCAGTGCCAAAGCCTGGCAGACCGCGACGGTTAGGAGCGATTACCACATACCCCTGGCTTGCCATGAGGCGGAAGTTCCAACGATAAGAGAAGAACTGGCTAACTGGCGACTGAGGACCACCCTCGCAGAAGAAGATTGAAGGATATTTCTTGCTTGCGTCGAAGTCGGGTGGCAGCACTACCCACACTGTCATGTCTTTGCCATCGGTGGTCTTCACAATCTCTTTCTTGATTGTGATGGGCTTGAGCTGCTTCAAGATTTCGTCATTCACGTGAGAGAGCTGAACAGGTTCTTTGCCCATCTCCATGCTGTAAATCTCATTGGGCTCAGCATAGTTGTGGCGCAAAGTAATTACCTTGCCATCCTTCAAAGGAACAATAGCTCCAAAGTCATAGTATTTGTTGTCCTCCTCATTGCGGTTTACAGGACTGATTGTGTCAACTTGTTGTGTAGCAATGTCGATACGGAACATTGGAATGGTGCCCATGTGGGGGGCAAGGAAATAGATGTACTTGCCGTCGGGCGACCATGCGAGGTCGTCGGCGCTGTAGTCCCAGTTCTCGGTGAGGTCTTTCTTTTCTCCACTCTTCATGTCGAGGACGAAGATGCGGTTTTTGTCGGCCTCATAGCCATCATGCTCCATCGACAGGAAGGCAAGCTTATCTTTGAAGATGCGTGGGTTGGTGTCATAACCCATCATGCCCTCAGTGAGGTTCTTGATAGTCTTTCCACTTGCCACGTCATAGAGGTAAAGGTCGCTGTTGGTAGAGAATGCATATTCCTTGCCAGTCTTCTTGCGGCATGTATATATAAGCTGCTTGCTGTCGGCAGTCCATGCAAAAGATTCGATACCTCCCCAAGGAAGCATAGGAGACTCAAATTCGGTGCCCTCAAGAATGTCTTTAGGATCTTTAACGACGTTACCAGTAAAGTCAGCAACAAAGGGGTGAGGAACTTCGGTCACCCACTGATCCCAATGCTTGTACATCATGTCATCAATGATGCGGGCATTGGCTTTGTCGAGTTCGGGATAATGGTCGGTGGGCAAAGTCTTGCCATACTTAACATTGCTAATCATGACAATCTTAGTGCCGTCGGGCGAGATTACAAATCCATCCACGCCATTTTCAAGCTCACTAACGGGTTTTCGGCTGCTGCCATCAGCATTCATGACCCAAACCTGAGTCTTTGAGCCTTCCTTTTTAGGGTCACAATAAAGGAATGCAATCATAGCTCCATCGTTTATCCAAACGGCGTTGTTCTCGCTGCTGGGGGTGTTGGTGAGATTGACCGCAGGAGTCTTTCCGTCAACATCCATCACCCAGATGTCGCTGTTGCCTTTATTCTCCTTCACATCTTGATAGTTGACATTGAAGAGAATGCGTGTGCCATCGGGCGATACTTGTGGGTCGCTTACGCGGCCAAGCGCCAATAGTACCTCAGGGGTGAATTGTCCGTCTTTGATTTCAATGGCTAACTTGTTAGCTGCGTCATCAGATTTGCAGGCAGTTAATGCCATCAAAACCGCTAATGATGCCATAAGTGTTGTTTTAAAACGATTCATAAAAGATAGTTGTTAATGTGATTGATATTTGTTTTTTATGATTATGTGCGTAATAACTTGCAAAATTAGCGAAAAATATTGATTTTCCGCTAATTTTATGAGATGTTTTTTTGATGTTCTTTATTTTTATGTCATTTTCTACAGTCTGAATCCTATTCCAAAATAGATGCTGCGAGGAAGAGAAGGGCCATAGATATAGGCACTGTCGCGTTCTGGGCCTTGGTCGAGATCTTTTTGGAACTGATTAAAGATGTTAATCATGCCAGCATTAAGATTCATCTGAATTCTCTTGGCAATGTTAAAGTTGTAAGACAGCTTCATGCTCATGTCCCAGAAAGTAGGGGTGTTGACCTCAACATCCACAGGAGTGCCGCTGCTCTCATAATGCTGGACAAGCATGCTGCCAGTGCAAGTGCCAGTAATGTTAATATCGAAGTTGTTGACGGGTGTCACTTTGATGTTGCAATAACCATAGGCATTTGGTGTGCGGAACATTTTTCTTTGGGGTGCTACATTGTCGCTCCATTGCTCGGCCTCGTTGTAGCGGCTGCGCTGGAAGGTGGCACCCATCTCAAGGTCAACAATGCGTGAGAACATGAAATCGAGAGTTGTGGAAAGCCCCATCACTTTTGCTCCACTGCCATTGTAGCGCTCAATGATGGTGCAGCCCTGCGGGTCAATAATCTCGGTTTCTCTCTCGGCAAACACATTAGTTAATGATGTGTAGAAACCCTCAATCATCCAGTTGAAGTTGAATGTCTCAAACGAATGATACCCATTGGCCGACAATGTGAAAGTGCGGCTTCGCTCCTCTTTCAATCCATCGGCTAGATGAATCTTGAATCGGTTGCCTGCTGCCATCTCGATGTGCATTTCCTCGTCAAAAATCTGTGGAGCACGGAATCCTTCACCATAGGTGGCACGTAGTGTAATCTGCTTAGATGGACTGTAACGGAGGTTGACACGCGGGCTGAAAATGGCGTGCTTCACAAGGTTATGCTTGTCGATGCGGGCTCCAATCAAGAAACTCCACATTTCATTTTTCCATTCGTTTTGAAGATAACCGCTTGTAATGTGGGTTGATTGTTTTGTCTCAAAATTATAGCCCAGGGCAATGTCTCTTAAGCGGTCGTTGTTGTATTCAAAACCAATGGTGAGTTGTGCTGGCAGGAACAATAACTTGTCGAAGCTGTATCGACCTAATGTTCCAAGCATCCAAGTGAGGTCGGTGGTCCGACTAAAGTAGAGAGACGCATCAGGATCTGGATCTTCGTCGGTGCCATAGCCACCTGTGTAGCTGTGACGGTTGATTGATGCTATAGCTGCATAAACATCGTAATGCCACTTGTGGTCATAACTTGTCCATTCCCAAGAAAGATTGGCATTGTGCATGTTGTGGCGAGCCTGCTCGCAGATGTTGGCGTTTTCGGGTCTCTCATGCATCTTGTTTCCACCGCGGCGGTTATCGTGCATGAAATAGTATGTAAGAGCCAATTGCGAACGGGCACTGGGTTTGTAAAACATCTTGGTTCCAATGGTTTGGATGTTCAAGCGTGGAAGGGTAGTGTATCCGTCATTGGTGTGGCTATAGCCTTGACGATAGCGGTTATTGGCAAAGACTGTTATGCCTTTAGTGATCTCATCGTCGATTAAAGAAGCATTAAATGATGTGTTGTTATCAAATGTGTTGCCACACCCAATGGAGGTTAAAGTGTGGCTTGCTTCAACACTGTTGCTCGAAGGGGTTCGGGTGATGATGTTTATGGTTCCTGCAACCGACGATGCGCCATAGAGAGCAGAACCACCGCCTCGCATCACCTCAATCTGATTAATCATGCACGAAGGCAGCTGCTCAATGCCATAGAGATTGCTCACCGCCGAGAACACAGGTCTTGAATCAATGAGGATTTGAGAATAATGGCCATCAAGACCGTTGATTCGCGCCTGCTTGTATCCGCAGTTGCTGCAGTCGTCTTCGATGCGCACTCCAGGCTGGAACGATAACGCGTCGCCAACACAAGCAGCATTCACTGCATTGAGCAAACGGCGTCCAGTAACTTGAATCATGGCTGGTGCCAATCGCTGCAGTGTGGCTGTGTGGTTGGCGGTTATTACAACATTGCCCAAATGAACCGACTCGAGCGAGTCTTCACTTTCTTGAGCATATATATTTATATTGATAATGGTTGCTATGACAAATGTCATAACAACAAATATGAATCTTTTCATGTATTTGATTGTTAGTGTTTTTTAGTTTTAATTCTTAATCTAGAATGGAGATATAGAGATTATACTAAAAACACTGGAGGTGCCCGTGATTGCCTGTGGCCAGGTGTTATAGCGGGCAATGAGAATGTTTCTTGGCATTCGATAGAACAAACACTTTGCTGCAATGACCACAGTGTGGCTGATTGTAATGTAAACTGTTGATTGCTACTAATTTGGCACAAAAGACATGGGTGCATGTGATAATGCTCAACACTTATGTGACTATAGTGCTTAACATGGTGAGCGCACATGTCGCAGTATTCTTCATTAGAAAGCACTTTTTGTGGCTCATGGATATGAACCGCATTTATGGCTTGCATTGATAGCATTATTGCCAACAAGAGCCAAATGTATGTCTTTTGATGTGATTTCATGAATAAATCGCTACAAAGTTATTGTTTTTTGATGAAAAGACGCTCATTTTTCTTAAAAAAATAAAATTATGATAGAATATACGGAAAACTTGTATATATTTGCACAAATATTCAATAATTGCGAATAAAAATACGATTAAATGGAAAGAAAAAAGTTTTTATTAAATGAGAATGACATTCCCCAAGCATGGTATAATGTTATTCCTGACATGGCGCAGAAGCCAGCTCCTCTAATCCACCCAGCAACAAAACAACCCCTGAAAGCCGAAGATCTTTATCCGATCTTCTCGAAAGCTGCTTCAGAGCAGGAACTTAACACCACCGATAGTTGGATTGAGATTCCAGAAGCGGTGAGGGAGATGTATCGCATTTGGCGACCAACGCCGTTAGTTAGAGCAACTGGTTTGGAAAAACTTCTAGACACTCCAGCACACATATATTTTAAGAATGAGAGTGTGAGCCCAGTTGGTTCACACAAGCTCAACTCAGCTTTGGCGCAGGCATACTATTGCAAACAGGAGGGCGTGACCAACATCACAACCGAGACAGGAGCGGGACAATGGGGCGCTGCCTTGTCACTTGCAGCCAAACACTTTGGACTGGAGCTTGCCGTGTATATGGTAAAGATTTCATATAACCAGAAGCCATATCGCCGTTCGATGATGCAGACCTATGGCGCAGAAGTCATCTCCTCGCCAAGCATGTCAACCAAAGCGGGAAGAAAGATAATAACTGATAATCCTACTTATCAAGGTTCTCTAGGAACTGCCATCAGTGAAGCTGTGGAACTTGCCATTAGCACTCCAAACTGCAAATATGTGCTTGGTTCGGTGCTTAATCATGTTGCGCTTCATCAAACTGTTATTGGACTAGAGGCCGAGAAGCAGATGGCTATGGCCGAAGAATATCCTGATGTGGTTATAGCATGTTTTGGTGGCGGTAGCAACTTCGCTGGTTTGTCATTTCCTTTCTTAAGGCATAAACTAAACGGAGAAACCCCAGACACTCGCTTTATCGCTGCCGAGCCAGCTTCGTGCCCGAAGTTGACACGAGGCGTGTTCCAGTATGACTTTGGCGATGAAGCTGGATATACTCCGTTGATTCCTATGTACACTCTTGGTCATAACTTCTGCCCAGCCAACATTCACGCTGGTGGACTCCGCTATCATGGTGGCGGCGCGATAATCAGCCAGCTGAAACATGATAACATTATTGATGCCGTAGATATTCCTCAACTTGAGTCATTCAAAGCAGCAACTATGTTTGCTCGCAGTGAGGGTATTATCCCTGCCCCCGAGTCGTCGCACGCTATTGCGGCAACCATCAACGAAGCGCTCAAATGTAAGGTTAGCGGTGAGAAAAAGACGATACTCTTTAATCTTTCGGGTCACGGCTTGATTGATATGGCAGCCTACGACCGTTATTTTGCAAATGACTTGACAAACTATGAAGTTACTGCCGAGGATATAGCAAAAACAACCAAAGATTTAGAAAAACTGCTTTGACACATTGTTAATAACTTTCCTGTTTTTAATGTTGATATTGATATAGAATTATATATCTTTGCGGTTGCTATGAACGGACGAGGAAAGTTATATTTCAAATACGGAACTATGGGTTCGGCAAAGACTGCTTTGTTGCTCACTCAAGCCTATAATTTTGAGGAGCGTGGACTTAAGTACTTGTGCATGAAACCCATCATCGACAACCGTGAGAAAGAGAACGTGATACGCTCCCGCATCGGCATAGAGCGTGAGTGCAGTTGGATTTATCGAGAGATGAATATCTACGAGTACTTAAGCGAGCTTTATGAGAGCAGCTTGGTGGTCAAGGATTGGATTCTCATTGATGAAGCACAGTTCCTGAGTGAGGAGCAGATCGACCAGCTGGCGCGCATCGTTGATGACTATGGCACTAATGTGGTGTGTTACGGATTGCGCACCGACTTCCAGTCACATCTTTTTGATGGCTCAAGGCGCCTGTTTGAGATTGCTGACTCGATAGAGGAGATTAAATCCACATGTGCCTGTGGTCGTAAGACTAGCATTAATGCCCGCATTGATGCCCAAGGCAACATTGTTACCGATGGCAACCAAGTTGAGATTGGTGGCGATGACCGCTACGTGGCGTTGTGCCGCAGCTGCTGGCGCAACAAGCGCATAGAGAGCGCTGAGCGTAATTCTCTGAAGTTCAAGAGCGAATAAAGTTTATTTAATAAAGACTGCGGCTTGTGGTGATTGGTGTCATCGCAAGCCGCAGTTGCTTTGTTGCTTCTTGTTTACTTGTTCTTGTCAGGGTCAAACATTTTGTTAATTACCCAGTTGACAACAGAGAGGATAATGCTGAAAAGTACTGCAGCCCCGAAACCATCGACATGGAAATATGGTTCTCCAATTATCTTTGCACAGAGCAGAACCATCAAGCCGTTAATGACCAATAAGAAAAGTCCCAAAGTGACAATCGTAACGGGTATCGACAAAAATTTAATAATAGGTTTGATGAAGGTGTTTATGGCACCTAATACCACTGCCACAACGGCAGCAACCCACCATGGTTCGATGTGAACGCTATCCATGATCAATGCTGTGGTAAGAACAGCGACAGTCGAAAGAATTAGTCTTGCAAGCATAGGGTAGAATAGTTATAAGTCTTAAATGAGCATTTTAATTTGGTAACTCGTTAAATAATCAAATTAATTATTTATCGTCATTTCGCCGCAGATGTCACGCTGAAGGTATTTTTTAACTTGATTCGTAGTCATGCCTTTGCCAAAGAGATACATCATCTTGGTAATGGCTGCCTCACTGGTAATGTCGTTGCCACTGATGACTCCTGCTTTAGCCAGAGTGTTACCAGTATCGTATAGGCTGCTGTTAACTGAGCCATTGCCGCATTGAGTTACGTTCAAGATTACGATGCCACGTTTAATGGCTTCTGCTATTGGTTTTGTGAACCATTCCCCGCTTGGGCTGTTGCCTGCACCATAGGTTTTAAGGACAATGCCTTTCACCGATGGAGTGTTGAGTTGGTATTCCAGCATCTCTTTTGTTAGACCAGGATGCAGGACAATGACCATCACATTAGGGTCCATAGTATCGTGGACGATAAGCGGGCGGTTGTGGTCGGAGCGATATAAAACCTTCTCGCGGTATGTTATGTCGAGCCCGATGTTGGCAAGTTCGGGATAGTTGTTGCTCATGAAGGCGTTGAAGTTGTCGGCGCTCACCTTAGAACTTCGGTTGCCGCGCAGCAGGTGGTTCTCAAAGAGAATAGCAACCTCATTGATCATAGCCTCTCCGTGAGAGTTGCGGGCAGCAGCAATTTGTAGGGCGGTGAGCAGATTTTCCTCTCCATCGGTGCGTACCTCGCCAATGGGTAGCTGAGAACCTGTTATGATAACTGGTTTATCAAGGTTTTCAAGCATAAAGCTCAATGCCGAGGCTGTGTAGGCCATAGTATCAGTGCCGTGAAGCACCACAAAACCGTCATAATTGTCGTAATTTGCCTCCACCTCTTTAGCAATCATGCTCCAGTGCGATGGATTCATGTTGCTGCTGTCGATGGGTGGGTTGAATTGTATATTTCCTATCTCGTAGTCAAGTTTCTTGATTTTAGGCACGTTGTCGATAAGGTGGCTGAAGTCGAATGGCTTGAGGACTTTGCTCACGGGGTCCTCAATCATGCCAATGGTTCCACCTGTGTAGATTATCAGGATTTTTGGTTTAGCGTTGTTCTTAATCATAGCGAATATAGTAATAGAAAGTAGTTAAATAATAACAGTGTCAACGATCTCCCATCTCTATCATGTGGATGCGATTGGAGAATGAATTAAGGTGCTGTTTGAGCGATTCCACCCAGTAATCCCATGAGTGACGACCGGGGCGCTCGCTGTATTCATGCTTAATCTTGCGCTCCTTTAAGGCGGCGTGTAGAGCACGGTTATCCTTAATGAAGATGTCTTTTAATCCGTCATCGATGATAATGAACTGTTCATTTTCATTCTTGAGAGTTGGAACTAAGTTTATCACTGAGTGACTCTTCCATGACGCTTCGTTATCGTCATATTTTCCTAATCGTTTGTCGATTTTGTAGTGGTCTTTGATGGCTGTTATATCAACACCGCCGCTCATGCTGCCACACATGCCGTAGATGTCAGGGTGTCGCCAAGCGAGCCACAGGGCTCCGTGACCTCCCATGCTCAGGCCTGTAATAGCGCGGTGCTTGCGGTCGTTAATTGTGCGGTAGTTGCTTTCGATATAGTTTCTCAGTTCTTGAGAGACATAGGTCTCAAACTGATAACTTGGGTCAATAGGGGAGTCAAAATACCAACTGTCCTGCCCGTCGGGACATACGATAATAAAACCGTATTGATTGGCATGTTTTGTGAGGTCAACGTGATTCTGCCAAGCCATGTAATCGTCGCTGTATCCATGCAGCAGATACAGCACTGGATAGGTCGTGGTTTTATCTTTAAAATACTGTTCTGGGAGGACGACAAGATTAGAAATGCATCTTCCCATCTTCTCGCTTTTCATCTCAACAACTTGAAGTTGAGTGTTATTGTTGGTCTCTGGTTTGGAAGTAGGACGGCCAGCTTTGTTATTAGTAGCCTTTTTTGTTGTTTTGACCTTTGGTTCCGACGCTTGTGAGCTATTCTCGTTTGCCTTGCAACTAATGCAGCACGTGGCAAAGAGAACAATGCAAGCCAATATTTTGACGAATTGAAGTTTCATAACTTTCGTTTATCGTTTTTCGTTTATTGAAGATAGTGTTGTGAGTAGATGCAATGCAATCTCTATCCCCTCACCTTTAAGCCTAAACTTGCGCGAAGCGCACCAATCACTTCACTCCACTATTGAATGCTTTATGGAAAAACAGCACTTGATAATCGAGGGCATTAACCCAGTAATTCCAATTGTGCGCACCTGGCCTGACGATATAGTCGTGAGGTATGCCCTGCTTGTCGAGGGCCTCATGGAGAGCGTTGTTCTCATTGATGAAAATGTCTTTGTTTCCATCGTCAATTATGATGTTCTGACCTGGCACAAGTGTGGAAACAAGATTTGTGACCGAATGTTCACGCCACACGTCCTTGTTGCTCTCGTAGTCTCCTAGCCTTTCATTGATTTTCCATTTGTTGGGAAAGTTATAGATGTCAACACCACCACTCATGCTGCCGCAGGAGCCATATATCTCAGGATGACGCCATGCCAGCCATAGTGCACCATGCCCACCCATGCTGAGTCCTGTTATTGCACGGTACTTGGGATGATTGAGAGTGCGGTAATGTGTCTCGATATAGCTTCGCAACTCTTGGGTGACATAGGTCTCGAATTGGAAGGTGGGGTCGATAGGGGAGTCGAAGTACCAACTGTCTTGCCCGTCGGGGCACACAAAAATGACACTGTATTGTGATGCAAGTGAGCGCAGGTCGGCTTTTCGAGGCCAGTCGCGATAACTACCCCAAGCTCCATGCAGGAGGTAAATAACTGGAAACGCTTGGTATCGGTATTCTTTTTGAGAGTATTGAGCTGGCAAAACTACGGTGTTCTTTATGCTTCGCCCCATCTTGTTACTCATTACTTCGATGGTATCTACCACGTCGAGTTTCTTCTCGGCATTGGCGATTGCCTGGTCATAGATTTCAGGAACTGGTGGTGTCACTTTTTGTGCATTGCTTGTGCCGAAGCACATAGCAACTATAGCAATGACAATTTGGAGTTTGATGGTTGTTTTCATTTTACTATTAGTATTTTGTTTTTCGTCAATCTTTTATAGATGAAAGTGGAACGACTCTAAACTTTCACATCTAACTACAAAACTTGCGCGAAGCGCACTATCGTTTTTTCTTGAAAAAGTCGGTCATCAGTTTGGAGCATTGCTCCTCGAGAACTCCAGCGGTTACTGAGGTCTTCTTGTGGAAGGGGCTGTCGCAAAAGCAGTGGTAGCCACGCTTGTCGTCGGTCGCTCCATACACGATGCGTGAAATCTGGCTCCAGCCGAGGGCTCCAGCGCACATTAGGCAAGGCTCTACAGTAACATACAGCGTGCAGTCCTTGAGATATTTTCCTCCGAGGGTGCCTTGTGCGGCTGTGATGGCTTGCATCTCGGCATGAGCAGTGACGTCGGTGAGCGTCTCGGTGAGGTTGTGTCCTCGAGCTATCACACGGCCTTGACTCACAATAACAGCGCCGATGGGCACCTCGTCACGTTTTTGTGCTTCAAGTGCCTCGTTCAATGCCAATTGCATGAATCTCTCATCGTCGTTGATAGGTGAAGCCATAATTTCTTTTGTAGTTTAGGTTGAGGAATTATAAAAGATTGTGCATTGAGTATTATGAATTATGCATTTAAATAAATATCTTCTTTACGTAGCTCCCAACCTTTACTATATAAACCCTGTTGCGAGGCAAGTCTATAACTTGCGAGTCACTTGAGATACGCTGGTAATAGAGCTTGCCGCTCATGTCCCACACGCTGGTCCACTTCATATAGGTGTCGGTATAGATATATATAGTGCCAAAGTGTGCAACTATGATGGGCTCAGGCTCTATAGGGAATGCGTCATCAATGAGTTGCTCAATGCCGGTTGTCTTTTCCACAGTGACGTTGAACGGGTCGCTGTCGAACATTAACGAGGTTGGAACAATGGTGTAATTGGTATTGTGGTCCAAGGCGGGAAGATAGAAATGGTTAGCCGATGTAACAGCTACGAGTTCATCGTTCTCGTCATAAATCTTGTAAGCGAGATTATTGCCGAGGGTGATTTTCTTCCAGTCTTGATTATAGGACTCGCCGTTAAATTCCATAGTGGGGTAGAAGTCATCGCTGGGGAATAGTGTGAAAGTGTCAACGTTGCCCCACACGGTATCGTCGCTGTAAGAGTCGATGGTTTCGTCGTCGGCAACAACGAGATCAACGCCATGCACTCCGCCAAAGGTGTTGTCGCCCAGCGTGATTGGCGCTTCGGTAGCGGCGCTGTATATTTCATAGAGGTTATGGCAACCGTCAAACGCGTAGTCGTCGATATATTTCAGCGAGGCAGGCAGCATCACGGTGTGAAGCATCGCGCAGTCTTGGAATGCGCCTTCTCCAATGTCTTTAATGCCCTCAGAAAGAACTATGTTTACAAGGCTAGTACCCGTGAAGCAGTGGTCGGGAATCTCTTTAAGATCAAGAGGTAGCGTTACATCGCTCAAATCGGTGGCGAATGCAAAGGCGTTTTCTTCGATACGACTTACTGAATTGGGAATGACGACTTCTGTCACTTTAGAGTGAGCAAAAGCACCCTCTGCGATAGCGACAACTCGATAATTCTCTCCATCATAGTTTACCGTGCTCGGGATGATGTAAATGCCTTCATAGGCATTAAGGCCATCAATAATATTTTGGTCCACAGCCACTTCGTGGTGATGGCCAGTGAGGCTATAGACAATGCCTCCACTAACAAAATCACCTGCCCAAGTGCTGATGGATAGAATAGTAAATAATAATGTAAAAATGTATCTCATCTCTATTGAAGTAGCAAATTTTGATTTTAACTTACAAAGTTAGTGCAAACCGAGAGAAATACAAAATGAAAATCAAAGTTTTTCATTTTTATTTCCTAGAAGTAGCCTAATTTATCTAAAATTAGTGCAAAATTCTTGATATGTCTAACTCTAACCTTAAATATTGCTCTGCCTTTGCCTTACTGCTTCAAAAAGAAGGATGGCAGTGGAGACCGAGACGTTAAGGGAGTCGAGTTGTCCTTGCATTGGTATGCGTATGTGTGCAGTGGCGGCTTCTCGCCAGGCGTTAGTGAGACCTGTTGCCTCAGTGCCCATTACAATTGCTGTGGCGCCACGCATGGGGGTGTCGTAATAGGGTTCACTGTCTTGAAGTTGGGCTGTAAGGATGCTGATGTTGTTGTCTTTAAGGAAACTGATACATTCGTCGCTTGTGCATGCCACACAAGGAACAGTGAAAATGGCGCCAATAGAGCTGCGTATTAGGTTAGGGTTGTAGAGGTCGGTCAATGGGTCACACACGATGACAGAGGTGGCATGTGCAGCGTCGGCACTGCGTAGCACAGCCCCGATGTTACCTGGTTTCTCCACTCCCTCGAGCACAACGATGAGTGGGTTGTCGCCTAGACTGATGTCGCTCAGCGCCAGTTGGCGTGGCTGCACGATTGCCATCACTCCTTCGGTAGAACCACGATAGGCAATCTTGTCATAGACCTGAGGAGTGACTTCCACCATCTCGGCTTTTGCGACGTTCAGGTTGCCAATGCTGAATAAGGCCGGGCAGTAAATCACCGTTTCTACCTTAAAACCAGCGTTGATGCAATGCTGCAGTTCTCGTGCTCCTTCAACGACGATGAGTTGCTCGCTGCGACGCAGCTGCGCCTTTTGCTGCAGCGCCATTAAGTGCTTGATGCGTGGGTTTTGGGTGCTTGTAATGCGAAGAATGTCCATTTTGCTTTGATGATTTTTTACAAAATTAGTGCAAACCGAGAGAAATACAAAATGAAAATCAAAGTTTTTCATTTTATTTGCGAGGTGCAGCCTAATATATCTAAAATTAGTGCAAGTCGAGAGCAGAACAAAACAATAAACTAAGTTTTTTTATTTTTTATGCCTAGGCGCAGCCAATTTATCTAAAAATAGTTTAACTTTGCCGAGTATTAACACTAAAACAATTTATGATATGAAAAAGATCTCATTTTTATCTTTAGCGCTGATTTGCTGCGTTTTCATGGGATTGTCGCTCACTGCCTGCGGTGATGACGAACCAATTATTTCTAACAATGTGCAGAAAACCGAGTTGACCACTCCTCTTTTCATGTATGAGAAACCCAGCACCGATTTCGTAAGTGCAATTACCAATGGCTTTACTTTCTGGTCGTTTAGCGATAACAAGGCTGCCGAGTGCTCTATTGTGCTTGTTAATACTAAACCTCATCTTCGTTGCAATCGTTATGAGGAAAGCTGGAGTCTTGCCGACGGAAGACTTAACATTGGCAGCAGCAACTTCACTATTACTAAGATTGATGCTTTAGGAGTTAAGGCCTATTTGTTTGGAAATAAAACCTATTTTGCTTCCAACATGAGTGTGCTAGGTGTCAAAGCCGAAGATCTCTTTACTAAAGGCTTTACTAAAGAGCGCCTGTGGCAAGTTATTAATAAGGCAAATGCTTCTGGTAATTTTGAGCCACTGAGTGAATGAGTTAATGAGTTAAAGAGGCTATAGATGCCAGATTCCGATTTTTTATCATTTGATTTAAAGCTATCACACTTACTGTGGTAGCTTTTTTCATTGTGTCAATAACTAAAATTCTTAAAAAAATGTAATTTTTTATCGTTTTTTCATTGTTATTTATATCTTTGCAGTCCTGCTATGGAAACATGACGGAAAACGAGTAATGAATTTAAAGAGTAAAATACAATCAATTAAGTTGGGTTGGGCATTGGTTATGTGCCTTGTGTTGGCGTGCGTGGGCACTCCGTCATGGGCAATTACTGCACCTGAGGATCCCGCGATTTACAGTTTTGCTCTTGATGATCCCTCTTTTCCTAAAGATACTGTAGATGCTCAACTTAGGGCTTTGAGCGCCGAGGCATGGATTATGATTGATGCCGAAACTGGCACCGAGCTTAGCAGCAAGAATCCCGACAAACGCATGTATCCCGCTAGCCTGACAAAGATGATGACCTGCATCCTGGCATGTGAGAGCGGGCGCCTGTCCGAGATAGTCACAATCAGCGCTGCAGCCGCCGCTACCGAGTACGGCAATGTTAGGAAGGGCGAGAAATATGTGCTTCGCGACTTGTTGTATCGCGCTATGCTTCCTAGCGACAATGGTGCAGCTTATGCGATAGGAGAGTTCCTTGCTGCTCCCGATTCAGTGCCTTTTGCCGACCTTATGAACAAAAAGGCAAGGGAGCTGGGTATGAAAAACACACATTTTGTAAATGCTCATGGTCTGCCCAATGAGAATCATTACACAACTGCTCGCGACATGATGAAGTTGGAGCAGTATTGCATGGAAAATAAAGACTTTGCTGAGATAGTTTCCAACTCCACTCGCGATATCACCACAACAACAGGCAAAAAGATACACCTTAAAAGCACCAATCGCCTCTTTGGCCGATATGATGGCTGCATTGGTGTTAAGACCGGCACCACACGCGCAGCAGGTGGGTGCTTGGCGTCGGCCGTGGTGCGTGATGGGGTGAAGCTCTATCTTGTGCTGCTCAAGTGCACACCAGCGCGTCAGCGCACCGATGAGTCGATAGTTCTTTATGACAAGGGCTTTGAGATGATGAAGACCATTGCTGCAAAGAAGAAGAAAAAGCAGCGTGAGAGTCGTGGCAACGTGCCTCGCCCCAAGAAAAATGTTTATAATCATCATGAAGTGCCTTCGCCCAAGAAGAAATAGTTGAGGCTGGAGTGCTAGAGTCACCCTTTTTTGCGATTAAAATAATCAGAATTGTGGCACAGGCTGCAATTCTCTTTGTTTATTATTGCCGCTTTTCTTCTTGCTCTTGTCTTTAGAGGATTTTTTCTCCTTCTTTTTTGACGATTGTGACGACGATTTCTTATCCTTTTTATCTTTGTCGTTGCTGTTCTTCTTGCCCTTTTTGTTGCTTTTTTTCTTGTCCTTTTTGTCGTCTTTGTTCTTCTCTCGAGGCTTGCTCTTCTCAGCTTTCTCTACATATTCGTTCAGGCTCTTGGCGTCTTGTGAGTTTACATCGCTTGACGAGCATTTCCTCTCAATAGCAACAGCAACGAGCAGCACCACAATAAACAGCGCTACGATCCATGCACCCGCGCGTTCTTGCTTTGACATCGAGAAGAAATCAGAGAGTTTGCCCATTTTATTATTTTTTTATGTGCTTTTTATACTGCAAAAATATTAATTATTGCACAAACCGTCAAGCGGGTTTTGACTATAAGCTTATTTTTCTTCCAAAAAAATAAAAAATTAGGCTAAAATGATAACTGTTAGGAGAAAAATGATTATTTTTGTGGGCTTTTATTCCATTGTGGATAGATTGCCTTAATTCAAATATTGACCATTAACATATAATGAAGAGAATTTTAAATATAATTCCTGCGGGAACATTTTCGATAATTGCGACAGTGCTAGTTGTTTATTTGCTACTTATGCCATCTGCCGATGTGGAAAATTCGTGGCTGTCGTGGTTTAAATTCAAGAATTCAGATAAGGTTGCTCATTTCTTATTGTTTTTTTTCTTGAACCTGACCTATCTTTATGATTACTCTAAATATAGGAATCCTCACCACACAAACCTTAATATAGAGCTGGCACTCACAGTTTTTGCAGCGATGCTTGGACTGCTCACAGAGTCTTGCCAGCTTGCAATGGATGCGGGTCGTGATTTTAGCGAGTTTGATATTATTGCCGATGCGCTTGGAGCATTCGCCGCTTTAGGGGCGATGCGCTGGTTTGGGGGGCATGTGCTACGCAAATATGTGTTTGAGCGCCGTCGCCATCGTCATCACCGTCGCCACCATCACCACCATTCAGAATCATCGGGTGAGGCTTCTCAGAATGGATAGCCGATGGCGATATGGAACGCTAGTCCATCTCCAAACTTTGGAATGTTGAAATATCCCTTTTTACCGGTGTCATAGGGCGCGTGCAGGGCAATGCCAAGGTCGGCGCGCAGGACTATCATGTCCATGTCAAATCTCAATCCCACACCAGTGTTGAGCGCCAGTTCCTTAAAGAAGTTCTTGCCATTGAGCTTGCCGCCTGGTCGGAAGGAATCTTCTTTCAGCAGCCACACGTTACCAGCATCAATAAATACAGCGCCTTTCAAATAACCGAATAATGGCAGTCGATACTCTAAGTTAGTCTCAAACTTGAATGTGCCAGTCTGGTCATAGTAAGAATTTCTGTCAAGAATTTGCGGTCGATAGCTTCCTGGACCTACCGACCTCACGGCAAAGCCGCGAAGAGAGTTGGAGCCGCCTATGTGGAATTGTTCCATGTAGGGCACCTCTTCGGAGTTGCCGTAGGCATGTGCAGCACCAACGAAAACCCTCGCCACCAATTTGTGCTCTCCAAAAAGAAATCTCGTCCATACCAATTGCGTGTGGGCTTTAATGAATTGCGAGAAATAAGTGTAAAGGATGTGCATGTCGCCTTTCTCTACCCCACATGCTTTCCAAATCAGGTAGCACAGGTTGCCAGCTTCGGAGACTGTGGTTGACCACACGAGGTTGTTTTTGCCAAAGGAGCGGTCAAGGGTATAGGTGTAACTCATTTGCGGGATGAAAACATCATCGAAACTTTGTGCTATGGCTCGGTTGTCGAAATATGCCGAGTCAAAAGCAACAGTGGTGCTCAGCAGGTTGGAGTAGGTTAACTTAAATGGGGTGAGTTTGTGCTGAGAGTATTTTCTGGAGTGCCATTCCCACGTCATGTCGGCACTCACGCGAGCCATTTTGAAGAAGTTGGGGCGATTCATGAAACCACCGCCTATTGAGAACTTTGTCCAGTTGGTATATCGCCTTGCTCTATCGATAAATTTAGGAGCAATGAGCCTAGGGATGGATAACCCAATATCGAGACCCACTTCGTAGCTGTTGAAGTCGGAACTCTTGTAGGCATTTCCTTTGCCCGTTTGCCATTCGTAAGAAGCGGTCAAGTCGGCGCTAAGTTGCTCTGCACCTCCAAAAATGTTCTTGTGCTTGATTCCAAGTCCAAGCCCTGGCCCGATAAAGCTGGATGTTTTAGTTGTAGCCTTTGCCTCCACTTTCAGCTCAAGTGGCTTGTCGAGGGTGCATGTGATGTCAAGGTCGATGAGCCCATAGCCATTTGCAAGAATCGTGTCGCGAGGCACTGCTTGGATGTTGATGTTGCTGAAGATGCCAGTTCGAGCGAGATACATCTGAATCAAGTCCATGTTTCCCACGCGGAAAGGTCGTCCTTTTCTTCCTCTAATACACGAGTTAATCAAGTTGTCGCTTATGTGGACAGGCTGCATCTTTATTATTGTGCAGTATTTTGCTACAACCGTATCGGGTATGCCTCCCATCATTTGATCGTCAACCCTTACAGTGATATTATTGGACAGAAACCTTGTGTAGGCTTGATTGGGGATATTTGCCGATTTTATGAGCTGCATGTTTATGACACCTTTCTGAGTCACGCTGTCGGCAAGATATTCTATATACTCAGGTCTGAAGAAATAGTAGCCTCTGTTTCGTAGTTGGTTGGCGATGTCAATTCTCACGTTATTGAGCGAGTCAAGGCAATATCTGCTTCCTGTCTTGAAGTATTTGTTGTTACGAGCCACCGAGTCGATGACATTGGTTAGAGGATTGTCTTCGTTGATGTAAGAGATATCACCTAAAGTGTAAGGGGCTCTCACATTAACTTCGTAGGTGATTTTTGCTTTTTTCTTATTCTTGTCGCTATAGTTTAGTGAATATGATGACTGAGAGTCGAAATAGCCGTTGCTCTTTAGCAACTCATTGATCATATTGACGCGTGTCTCGGGGCGGACGCGGCTGATGAGCACGGGCTTTGCTACGAGCTTCTTGTATAGCCAGCCTTTAAGGCCTTTGGAGTTTTCGTCCCAGTGGTTATATACCCAAAGACCAATGGGGAATGGTGAGCGTATGTATGGTGAATAGAGAGGGTTGTTGGGCTTTACATTAACAGCAGAGAAGATAAGGTCTTTCACGTTGGGGTCAATCTTGATGCTGTCGGGCTGGTTATATTGAATGGTTTTGACTCCTGTATAAAGCACCTCTCCCTCGCCGAGCCTGCTGGTAGTAGAGCAAGCGGTGAAGATTGCCATCAATGAGAGAAAAGTCAATATTTTAGTAAAGTATCTTATCATCTTGCTGAGAAATTACTGTTTAGAATTGGTGCTTGCTGGTTTTGGCGAGTTGTCGGTATTGACACCTTGTTGAAGGTCGTTTTCTTGTTGCGGCTCTTCTTTTTTAGACTTATACTTCCACTTGAACAGGTCTTTTAATGATGACAGCTTGTGTTTCATCACGAAACTGATTCCTGTTACTGTCACTTCACCTTCAAGGATACTTTCCAGGCCTCTATGCCTGAATAGCCTGAGGTATCTTGTGCCAGTAGGATTGAGAAGGTACTCAAACGAGATGTCACTTATAAGGTTTTGTGAGAAGTTCTGCTCGCTCGTCGCCTCGGTGGAGTATTCACCTCCCACAGCAATCTTGAATCTCTCTCCAAACAATGTTTTCGACAACCGGTAGCTGTAGCTGGTTTCTAGCCTGCTGCCTTTTTGAGTTCCTTCATATTGGTTGATGCCAAACGAGAGGTCAACACCCTTTAGATTGTTGGCAGTCCAGTTGTTTATTTGAGATTGCAAGAACGAGAAGAGCGCACCAGTCGTTGAGAAGTCGCCAGTGGGCATTGAACCAGAGTAGGAGTTGTAAAGAAGCAGGTTGATGGCAGTTTGTGAACGTTGTGTTTCGGTCAAGGTTTGCAGCTCGCTCTCCACTGTGGCGTCGTTCTTTGCTTCCAGGTCAATCTTGAGGTCGATGTTGCTGAGGGTGTTCTTGAGCTCAGCTATGATGTCGAAGTCAACGAGCCTCGAGCCACTGCCGTTGGTGTTGTTCACGCTGGTTCTAACGCTATTGGTTGCTTTTAGGTTGAGCTGCGGGTTGAGCATTTCGCCGTTCCAAGTTAGGCTGCTTCCTTCCACAAGGTTGAAGATCTTTTGGCTGATTACTGGTGGAGTGTATCTAACAACGCCCGAGGAGATGGTGTAAGTTCCTGAGAGGTGGTCTTTACCTGCAAAGTCGAGTAGGTATCTAAGACTTCCTGAGCCATCAACCGAAACCCTGTCTTTTCCTTCGGGTTGTAGGAATGCGTTGATTTTTGCGCCTTTCTCCACGTCGATGTTTACAAGAACATTAAGTGCCGAAGGCGTTGTTCCGCCAGTGATGATGGTCTCGTTGAGCCACGTGGTGTCGTTGGGATTGATAAATGTTACCATTCCTTCTGTGGCGCTGTTGTTTACTATCGAGTTTATGTCGTCTTGCATCACGTAGGTGATGTTAGAGCCTGCTAGCAGTTTTGCATCTGCATTGACAGCAGTGAGATTGTTTCGTGACCTGACGCTGCCATCAATGTCGATGAAACCATTACCAAAAATTTCAGAGAAGCGCTTTTGAGTGCTACCGAAGAATTGTATGTTTTTGCCTTTAATGTCAAGGTCCATCTTGATGTCATCAAACGACCTGAAATCTACCGAGCCATTGAGTCTCGCTGCGTTGTTGTTGAGTCCAAAGATTTCGTAGTTGTCAAATTCAATAACATTGTCGTTGATGTCGATTTGCTTTTCCGACAGGCGCAATGAACTGCCATATCTAGGCAGTTTCACATAGGCGGTATCGCTCACGAGGAAGCCATTCACAAGTGGGTTGTCGAGTGAGCCGTCAACCGTGAGCTCACCATTGGCAAAGCCATCGAGCATAACCATTCTTCCTGGAATAAGAGGAGATATCTTTCTTATCGGGAACTTGTTGAGATCAACTTTCACGTTCAATGGGCTTGTTGCCGTGCTGTCGTTAAGAGCGCCATAGGCAACGGCAACATCCGAGCCGTCGATATTGAGATTGGCGGTGATGTTGGTGCTTGATGTTCGTGGGTCGATAGTGAGATTGGTTTTCATCTTGAAATCGCCCTCTGGCATACGGTTGTAAGTGAATTTGCGCAGCTCGAGTTCTCCATCACCTTCAAAGTTGCGACCGTCGTAGGAGAGTGCAATATCAGCATCCATGATACCCGATACCGACTCTAGCGAAGGCACAATATTTGTCCACTCCTCGATTCTGAAGTTCTTGATGTTGGCAAGTATGTTTTGCTTCCCTGCTACCTGTATCGGGTCGGTTTTAAGAGAAATGAGGCTAGAGTCTCTTTCAAGGGTTATATCGGCCTCAAGTCGCTTTTCGCCAAAGTCAAGTTTCACATAGTTCTCGTCATTGAGGTTCCATTGCTTGTAGGCAATGATTGGCTGATGGGGCATGATGTTGGCCGAGATGATGGAGTCTTGAATTAAAGCGTTAATTCCCAAGTGATACCCCGTCTCTTTGTCAATGTTCTTTTGGCTGAGGAGCATATTCATATTCGAGCCCTTTGCCGAGCCGGCAATATCCACTTGAGCCATATCGTCCCATGACCCTTTTTTGTTTTCCATGTGCAAGTTGTAGCCAATCGTCTTATCTACTTCCACGATGTTGAAAACCAGTTGGTCAATGACATGAGAGCCATATCCCAGATTATTGGCCATGGCATGAGCGTTGAGCGTGGAGTCCTTGCTTATGTCGGCCTGCAAATCCCTGAAGTCGATGTCCCATTTTCCCACGTAACGTTGAATGACACCTCTGGGGCCCATCTTCATTTTCAGGTTGAACTGCGGCACCTCATCGGCGATTTCATTCACGTTAAGGTCAACCTTCTTGTATTGACGTTTTGCTATCTCGATGCACCGGTCAAACCCCTTCATCAAATCATTTACGCTGTGAGGAGAGTTGAAATCGACATAATTGCTCTGCTCATTGAAACTAAATGATGATGAATTGTTGTTGAAGTCGAATGCGACATCGGCTTTCTCGGTGTAGAAGCGCTCGTCATCAATAGTCCAATTCAGTTCATCAAGCGACATGGTGCCTTGATATTCATTGGTCTTGAGGTTGAATTGCCCATGCATCTCGATGTCGCCGCTTCCGTTGCATGGCACATCCATTATGTTTAATGCCTGCAAGTCTAGATCTCGGATGTTGCCTTTGAGGTTGACGTTGTAGGTGTCGCCGTTTATTGTGCCATTCACGTCGGCATACACGTCGCAGTTGGGATTTGCCGAATTGATGTGGCCCTCAAAAGCATTCCCGTCGAGAGTGACATTGCCTTGCAGGTCTTTATAAGTCTTATTGTTGAAAACCACGCTCTGGAGGTCGATGTCGGCATTGATGCGGGTGCTGGGGTTGAGCATGTCAAATTTTTGACCTTTGGCTTTAACTGCTGCTGTGAGGCTGCCCACTCCCAGCTGTGGAGCAATCTCCTGCACTGGGAAGGCGTTGAAAGTGGCGTCGATGTCATATTTCTCGGTCTTCGGGTCAAAACTTCCCCGTGCCGCCATGCTACCGCGATTGCGAGCATTGACTTTAGCGTCGAAGTTTGTGCCGTTGAGTTTCACGTCGGCATCGTAGTTGCGGTAGTGCTTGCCGGCATAGTCGATATCGTCGAGGTTGATTCGTGCATTTACCGCTGTGTTGTTGCCCAGGAAGTCAAATCCATGCCCATCGGCCTTGATGTGAGCGCTCACGTTGTTGACATCGAGCTGTGGCACCAGTTTCTTTACTGGCAACGACCTTGCTGTAGCATCAACTGTGTATCGGTCGTTGCCGAGTTCATAACTTCCTTTACCCACAAGGCTGCCGCCAGATTTCAGTTTCATGTCGATGTTTCCGGCAATCGACTTGGGGTTATATTTGATGTTGCCCTTGAGGTTCATGGGCACCACATTCACTTGCTTCTGTAGGTCTTTGTTGAGGAACTCATTCTTGGCAAAATCTATATTGTCGATATTGGCATCAAGGTTTACATCAGCCTGCATTTTAGAAGGATCAGTGATGTTCTTAATGTTTCCGTCAACTTTAGACTTTACAAAACCGGGGATTTGCAGTTCGCCGTTCTTTATGTCAAGGTCGCGGGTGTTGCCCTCAAACTCACCTTTCACCTTTATGGGATGATTCTTGGGTATGAATTTTGTGGCGCCAGCCAGCGATGGCATCACCGAGCCGATTTCCCTCAGGTCAACAGTAGCATCGGTGGTTACGTTCATGCTTCCTGTGGGATTCTTGTCAAAGATGCTCATATCCACCTTGCCGTCAAGGTCGATTGTGCTGTTCTTGGTCTTGACGGAGAAGTCTTTAACTTGAATGTCTTGCGGACTCACATCCACTTTGCCGTGAGCATCAGCAATCTCCAAACCACCACGTTCTTTGGCCTTGAGTTCCTTGATGGGCACAGAGACGATGCTTCCTCTGTTGTAGAAGTCAGTGACAGTAAAATCGAGGTCGCTCACTTCCACATGGCTCATGTCAAGGCCGCTGCCAGGAGTTTTGCCTTTCTCGGCATAGATGGCGTGACCGCCTTTCATCGTGAGCGTGTCGGCTCGCACGGTCCAAGGCACTGTGTCGCTCGGATCTTCAGGTTTAGGAGGAGTAGGGTAAAGCTTGTCGTAAGTGGCAGCCACACGCTCATTAGGATAGACATACTTGCAATCGATGCTGTCAACCTTTAGCGAGCGGGCGTCCACGGTGTGAAGTCCGGTATCCACACATCCGTCTTTAAGCTCAGCTCTGGCAAGGTGTGCATCCATCCTGTGGATAGTGGGTTCCATTACCATGGAGTAATCCACGTC
This sequence comes from uncultured Bacteroidales bacterium, assembly GCA_902777835.1. GTDB lineage: Bacteria > Bacteroidota > Bacteroidia > Bacteroidales > Muribaculaceae > Sodaliphilus. The sequence goes on from CACYVC010000019.1 coordinate 35,628, forward strand.
GTTGAGTACTAGTCGTTGGGCTTCTATCCTCCATGGCTTGGACTTGGTGGTGTCGCCGTCGTGATATGACTTATGTGAATATAGTGCAAGCTGCACCTTGCCACCTGTGAGTTCTCCATCGAGCACGTTGATTTTGCGATTGTCGAGGTCAATGTGGCTTCCTGTTAACTTGCAGTGCTTTACGTCGGCACGCAGCAGCATCGACGCATCGTCGCTCACAAGACGGTACTTGCCTTCCTCTAGTTCGGCTCCATCAATCTCAAAGCGCTTGTCAAGCAGTGGTTTAACGGCTACACTGGCAGTGAAATTCTTGGCAACTATCATCGTGTCGCCATGCTCGTCGAGCAATGCCATGTCATCGAGGGATATGTCGAGTGGGAACTTAACGAGGATTCTGCCAATGCTCAAGTCCATTCCCGTCTTTTCCTTTACATAGTGGCAGGCGATGTCTTTGGCCTTGTTCTGAACCCAGGGAATGTACAGCAGGAAAGGCAGCGCTATGATTAGCACCAGCAGAATGCCGAGTATCCACTTCAGCGTCTTCCAAATCCTATTTTTAACTGTCTTTCCCAAGTTAATGTGCTAAAATTTTGCAACTTATGCTTATGACACCAACAAAAAAGATGCCAATAAACCTAATTTAAAATACAAAAATAAGAAAAAACTTTGAAAACCACCTACTTTTTTCAATGAAAAAGGTGTTTTTTTAGTTTTTTGAATGGATTTTCAGACCAGTCGAACCTGTCAGACTAGTCCGACTAGTCCGACCTGGGGTTTATCAGGCAGATGCGAGCTCAAGATGCGCCAAGATTTTGGGTAGAGATTATTGGCGCGGTTGCCTAAGTTGTTGACGAAGCCTAAAATGGCATTCTGGTAAGTAATCAATATATATCCTCGTGGAGCGTTAATGGTGATAGATTCACCTCGCAGATAGGCTATTGCAGTGAGGTAATCTACTTCGCATTTCTCGAAAGCACCATCTCGCAAGAGAGGCGACATAGCAAGATGGTGAGATGGAACGATTTTGTTGCCTTTAATGGTTCCAATCTCTAAGTTTAAGCCTTTAATTATATGCAATTTATTAATGCTGACTATTGTATCTTTTATATATTTGCTAGTTGCAATAATATTGCCATTTTGCTCGCTTATTTCATAATTGCCGTTAAGCCATGTTGCCACTTTTTTGGGAACTATGGATGTAGCGTTTTGCTTTGGTTTTTTAGCGCCTGCGGCGCGTGAATGGTGGAAAGTGGAAGGTGGAAGGCGGAAGGCGGATTGTGCATTGTGCATTGTGCATTGTGCATTGTGCATTTTCCTGAGCACACATAAGAAAAGCCCCTCTCCACGCGTTTTGTGTGGCATAAAACGATAACATGGTATATTGTTTCCTGAGAGCTCGCCAGTTATGTTCCAAGACTGTTCATTAGGAATCTCTACAAAGTTGGCTCCTAGTTCGTTGGCTATATAAAGTGCCATTCTCTCGTTTTCGTCGAGGTTATAGGTGCAGGTGCTGTAGATGAGCAGACCGCCAGGCTTGAGGGCGGGCCATATGTCGTTGAGAATTTCACGTTGCCGCGCAGCGCATTGTTGTACCAGCTGTGGCGACCATTGAGCGACTGCTTCCTCATCCTTGCGGAACATGCCCTCGCCACTGCAGGGCACATCGGCTGCAATGACGTCGAAAGCGTTTTCTAGCATACCGAGAACTCGTGGCGCGTCGTTGGTGACCACGCAGCTGTCGATGCCCCACTTTATGATGTTCTCGCGAAGGACTTGCGCCCGCGGCGTAACTATCTCATTAGCAACGACGATGCTCCCTTGCGGCAGAGCTTGGAGAGTGGCTGTGGTCTTGCCCCCTGGCGCTGCGCACAGGTCAAGATAGGTGACAGGCTTACCAACAAGGCTTTTAATGACATGGTAGATGAACATTGACGAGGCGTCCTGCACATAGTAGCTACCAGCATGGAAATGCGGGTCGAAGGTGAACTGTGGTCGCTCTCTCAAATAGGCACCCATCTCGCACCAGGGGACACGCTCAAGTGAGGCTGGCGGCAAAAAGCCTTTGCAGTTGTTGAATCTCACCGATGTGACAGGCTCATTGTCCTCAATCGCCTGCAGCATAGCCCTTGCCTCGTCGCCAGGCAGCAACGAATTGATTTGCTCAATGAAGTGCTCGTTCAAATTCATAGTGCAAAATTAGTGCAAGCCGAGTGAAATACAAAATCAAAGACGATGTTTTTGATTTTTATTTCCAAGGCGCCGCATAATTTATTCAAAATTAGTTAAAAGCTATCAGTTGTCAGTTATCAGTTGTCAGATCTTTTCGTTAGACGCTCGAAGTGCTTTAATTTCCACTCCGGACTGGAAAAAGTGACCAATATGCAATTTTAAGTCAAATTTTAAGCGAAGCGCCTCACAAACGGAAAAAGAAGACAGAAGACGATCGATTCTCTTTATATAAAAAATGCAAAAAAATGTGGATTGTTGAAGTGCGTAAGGAATAAAATTTGTAATTTCGTAAAATTATTAATTCTAAACAAAAGCTATATGAAAAAGTTCTCAAAAATTATTCTTGCAATTGCGCTTGCGATTATTGCTATACCTAATGTTCAGGCCGATCACTTGATAGTGATTAGCGCTAACGACACACATAGCCAAATTGAGCCAAGTGGCGACCTTGGAGGTATATATAGGCATCGCGCCGCAATGGATGAGATTCGTCGCAACAACAAGAACGTGATTGCCGTTCATGCAGGTGATGCAGTGCAAGGCACTCTCTATTTCTCGCTCTTTAGAGGTGATGTGGAGTATGCCGCAATCGACACTTTAGGCTATGACATGATTATTCTGGGCAACCATGAGTTTGACAATGGCATTGATGAACTTGCAGAGCATTATAAGAAAATCAAAGCAGTGAAACTGTCGGCAAACTATGATTTCAGCAACACACCACTTGCCGATGTGCTTCAACCTTACAGCATACGCACCGTAGATGGTAAGCGCATAGGATTCTTTGGCATCAACGTTGATCCTAAGGGACTTATCAGCGACGACAAATACAAAGGCATGGTATATCTCGACAACGCCGTGGTGGCCGATGCCACTGCCAAATTCCTCAAGGAGGTGCAGAAAGTGGATTTCACTGTGATGATTTCTCACATTGGATATTATCCTGAGGCAGTTGGGCTTGTGGGCGATTCAATCATTGCCACCAAATCGCACTACATCGATATGATAGTTGGAAGTCACACTCACACTCTTCTTGAGCCTGGCGACCCACGCACTAAGGTTAAGAATGCCGACGGCAAGATTATCACCATTGGCCAGAATGGTAAGTCCGGCAAATATATCGGCACTTACGATATCAACCTCGATGACTTCAGTGTTGAGTATGGCCAATTGAAGCTCGACAAGAGATTTGACACTAAGGCCGATTATCCCGCAATGAAGGCATGGCTTGCTCCATATAAATACAAGGTTGACAGTGTGATGAATAATGTGCTTGGCACATCGGCTCGCAAGATGAAAGAGGGCAGCATAGCATCTCAAAACTGGCTATGCGATGCAGTGATGGAGATGATGCCAGGTATCACAGGCATTAAGAAACTTGATGGCGTGATTATGAACAAGGGCGGCATTCGTCAGTCTATGCCTCAAGGCAATGTGACCGAGGGCTTGATAGGCTCAATGTTCCCCTTCGACAACCGATTTGTTGTTGTTGAAGTGCAAGGAAGCGACTTGCTCGAGGCTCTACGTGTAATGGCGACTCGTGGCGGAGATGCCCTAAGTAAGGAGTTTTATGTGGAATATAAAGGCGAGAAAGAGAATGTAAAGATTACCACAGCAAAGCTCAACGGCAAGAAGATAGACCCTAAAAAGAAATACTTGATTGGCACCATCGACTACCTTGCCAATGGTGGCGACCACATGGAAGTTCTAGGTAAGGGCACACGTCCATTTGTTGACACCGTTCCTTACGGCGAACACATGAAGAACTACATTAAAGTGCTTACTAAGTCGGGGCGTGTGGTTGATGCCAACGATACTCCTCGCATGATACAGAAATAATCTAATAATCAATGTCCTCCTTCATTTAGAAGGGGGGCATATTAATTTAGTACTTAAGAATAATGATTGTGAAAAAACACCATCAGTCACTACTGCTTACGCTTGCTGTTCTCTTGTTTGGATTGCAGCAAGCATTGGCAGTTACTCCTTCCATTCTCAACCGTGTTGACCCCCAAAAGATGGAGTTATGGGTTGAAGCCACTTATTTAAAAATGTCGCCTCAAGAGCGCATATCACAAATCATGATAATGGCCATCAATCCTGGCGAGGGTGATGTAAGTAAATCCGTAGTGAAGAGATACGTAGATACTTACAAGGTAGGTGGCTTGATTTATGAGAGAAGTGATATTGCCACTCAAGCCGATTTAACCAATTATGCGCAGTCGTTGTCGTCGATACCGCTGATGATTACCCTTGATGCCGAGTGGGGCCTAACGATGCGTCTTAAAGACGCTCCAGTGTTTCCTCGCAACTTGCTTTTGGGCGGAGTGAATGACGACAAGTTGCTCTATGAATATGGCAAGGAGGTGGCAAGAGAATGCCGATTGATGGGGGTGCATGTCAATTTCGCTCCTGTCCTCGACGTGCTAGATCGTGAAGGCTCTGTTGTGCGTACTCGCTCATTTGGCTTTAGCCCCGAAGTTGTAGCACGTCATGGCGTGGCATTTGCCAAGGGGTTGGAAGATGGGGGAGTGCTGTCCACCGCAAAGCATTTTCCTGGTCATGGCTCAACGGCTGCCGATTCGCACAAAGAACTGCCGTTTGTCGACAAGTCGTTCAAAGAGATGCGAATGTATGACTTGGTGCCCTTCGACAGCTATGTTAAAGCAGGTCTTGGAGGAATGCTCACGGCGCACATTGATGTGGCATTCTTAGACGATGGAATCACTCCATGCTCGATGTCGAATGCTTGTGTGGAAGGATTGCTAAAGCGTGATTTGGGTTTTGAGGGCTTGATTTTCACCGATGCTCTTGACATGGAAGGAGCTAAGTCGATACCTGGTGACCCTTGTGTGAATGCCATCTTGGCAGGTAATGATGTGCTGCTTATGCCTCGCGACATTGAGGCGAGCATTAACGCTGTGATGGCTGCCATTGAAGACGGCACCATCAGTTGGCATGACATAGAGACTCGTTGCAAGAAGATGCTGCGATATAAATATGCTCTAGGGATAATTGATAATGCTAAAACTCCCATTGATGTCGATAAAGTTGCAAGTAAGATTAATACTGAATATGCTCAAGACCTAAACCGACGGCTTATTGCTGCAGCGGTTACAGTGGCAGTGAACAAAGACCACATATTGCCCATTAAGAAAGTTGAGGACGGTAATATTCATCTGTTATCGCTCGGCGTGAGCGATATGTTCCAAAAACGCTGCTCTAGTTATGCTAACATAAAATTGAGCAATTCACCTTTAGCAATAAATGCCGATAAGAGCCAACTGATTATTGCCATTGGCGATGAGGTCTATATTAGCGAAGCAATGGCAGCGGCCAAGAGGAGCAAGCACGTGACACTGGTTGTTCTTGACGCACCTGAGAAGATTACCCATTATGCCGACTTGCTGACCGATAGCAATGTAGATGCTGTGGTTTTAGGGTATGGCAACGATGAGGTGTGGCAAGACTATGCTGCACAGACGGTGTTTGGTGGCAGTGCTGCCGAAGGCGTCTTGCCAGTGACTGTGAAGTCGAAGGCAAACAATAAGGTGCTCCGAGCTGGAGATGGCGTGAAATATGCTGCTACACGATTGGGCTACACCTTGCCCGTTGAAGTGGGCTTTAATGACAAATTATTGTCAAAGATAGATTCAATTTGCAACTATGGCATCAGTCAGAAAGCATTCCCTGGGTGTCAAGTGATGGTGGTCCGTCATGGCAAGGTGGTAGTTGACCGTTCCTACGGAGAGATAAACTTTGATTCAGGAATCCCAGTGACCGAAAACACGCTCTTTGGGCTAGCATCGGTATCTAAGGCCTCAGGCACGTTAAGTGGAATCATGAAACTCTATGATGAGGGTAAGATTAAACTTGATGAGCCAGCTAGCAAATATATAGCGGGCTTGAGAGATACCGATAAGAGCGACCTCACATTCCGACAACTGCTATATCACGAGACTGGAATGCAGCCCTCGTTAAGCATGTGGGATATGATGTTTGACCCAACTACTTACAGCGGAGATTTAATCACTAAAAATCCCACAGATGTCAACACTATCAAAGTGATGAAAAATGCCTACGGGAATAAGGATGCGAAACTGCGCACCGATATCCTCGCCACTGAGCGCTCCAAAGAGTTTAACATTGCAATCGCCGATGGCATATATGGCGGCAAGGTGACATATGATTCAATAATGACACGCATATATCACTCTAAGTTGCGCCCCAATAAGAATTATTGTTATAGTTGCCTTAACTTCTGTTTGCTAGCAAATGCTTTGCAAAACATCACTCATGCCGAACTTGATACTTATGTTGACAAGAACATATTTGGCAAACTTGGTTCATATCACACAACCTATCGACCATTAAACAAATATCCTCCTGAGCAGATTGCATACACTGAGGTAGATACATATCTCCGCAAGCAGCATGTTCATGGCTATGTTCATGATGAGTTGGCTGCTTTCTCTGGGGGCGTGCAAGGAAACGCTGGTTTGTTCTCTAATGCCAATGACCTTGCTAAACTCTTCCAGATGTGGCTAAATGGCGGAGTGTATGGTGGCGAAACATATTACAAGAAATTAACAGTCGATACCTTCCTCAAGTCGAAAAGCACTAACTCACATCGTGGCTTAGGCTTTGACAAACCAAACCTCAAAAACAAAGACGCGTCTAGCACTTGTGATGAGGCGACCGCCGAAACAGTTGGACACACTGGATTCACCGGCACTTGTTACTGGATAGACCCTAAGAACGACATGATTTACATCTTCTTGAGCAATCGCGTGTGCCCCACTCGTGACAATCCCGCATTCTCGCGCGTTAGCGCACGCTCACACATCCACACACTGCTTTATAATTCGATAGTAGAATAATTCTCAAAAACTGCCAGCCAAATGAAGAATCTATCGATGTTGCTTTTTTTAGCGTTTTCTGTTGCATTATTGTCATGCACCAGTGAATATAAACTTACTGTGTACTTTCCGAACCATGACTTTGATGGCAAAAGAGCTTATTTGACCAACTATGACACAGGCGACACTATCGACAGTGAAATTGTTCTTGAGAAGCAGCTGATTCTTGACGGTAATGTCGATAGCGCTTATTTCGCTCGATTGCTTTTTGAGAATAATCGATTGGACCTTGTTATAGAAAAGGGAGAAATTGAAGTGGAGTGGGGCGATGAGCTTAAAATCTCGGGCTCTGTACTTAACGAGAAGTTTAAGGGCATAGTTAAGCAACTCGACAAGTTTGAGCAAGAGTGGCAGAGAATTGCGCTAGCAAAACAGAATAATGAAATTACCGATGCTGAGGCGCAGCAGCGCGAAGACAATCGCAAGACTAATTTGCTCAATAGTTTGTTTAATTATTATCTTGCCAATAAAGATAACCCTTTGGGAGAATGGGCTTTTACACAGTATGTGATTGAAGGTGATTTCACTCCTTCAGAGTTGGAGTTGGTACTGAAAAAAGTGCCCGAAAGGTACAGAAGCCTAAAACGAGTGCAGAAGGCAGTAACCAATGCTGCTGCACGAGAGGAAACCAGCGTAGGCAAGCGATATTTAGATTTCACTGTAAAAACCAGCGATGGCAACGTTGAGAAATTATCACAGTTTGCTGGTGATGGAGTGAATTACACGTTGATATATTTCTGGGCTAGCTGGTGCGCTTCGTGCCAAAAGGAGATAACAAGTCCTTTGGCTTATCTTTATGATGAATATAAGGATAATGGTCTTAGGATTATTGGTGTGGCAGTGTGGGATAACGCTACCGATATGCAAAAAACAATTCAGGAACTTTCTATACCCTGGCACGTGATGGCTTCTGGAGATAAACTTAGCGAACCAGCCGATATTTATGGAATCTCGGGCATACCTTATGCTATTTTGATTTCCCCAGAGGGCACTGTTGTTGCTCGTGGCTTGAATGGTGACGCTTTAATTGAGACGGTAGAGGCATTTTTAAATGGCAAATAATTGTCTTAAAGCCTTATAAAAATTGTTATGGTGATAAAAAATGATGTTTTTTTGTCATTGCCTCTTGCCTTTTTTTGAATAATTATATAATTTTGCATGCGTTTTTGTAAAAACAAATATTTACATTATAAAACTAGTATTGAAATGAGAAAAATTATTTATCTGTTAACGTTCACACTTGCGATCGTTAATATTTCATGTGCGTCATTGTTCTCACCGCCCAATGGCGTGTGCACTTGTACTTGCGCTGCATGTATTAATTGCACAGGCAAGCATCATGTTGCTCTCACCGCCGAACAAATAGCTAGACAAGATTCCCTTAATGCTGTGAAAAAGTTGCGCGCGGCCGAGCTTGACTCTTTGCTTAATATGGACTATTCGTTGGTTCATTACGAGGTTTCAGGTCCTGAACCCTATAAATGGGATCCCAATGAGGTGATTACAACACCACAAGACGTTTTAATGGAAATGTTTAAGACTGGCACGCCTACTACTGGCGGTGACACTGAGTATATACTAAAGGGTATCAATAGCAATTATAAGATTAACGATGTTTATTTCTACTTCAACACTACAGATGGCATTCCTGAGCCGTTAAGATTAGTGGTACATTTCTATGCCGACGATCAAATTAACTTCAGTAAACTACTTTTCAATCTTGATGGTTTTAAATATGAATATGTGCCTACCAACATTAAACGCACCAACGATGACATATTTTATTCAGAAAGATTTGACAATGCAATGAATGAGCAGTCACGTGATATAGTGGCTGGATTAGCACATTGCGATTATGCCGAGGTGTTGCTGGTAAGTGAACATGGTGTTAGCCACCGCATATACTTCAGTGATAAACAGCTCAAGCACTTTAAAGAGACTTATGAGCTCTATCGTCTGATGGGTGGTAAGTTATAAGGCTTGATACTATCTACATAAAAACAAATCGGGGATGTGGAATTCCACACCCTCGATTTGTTTTTTAGATAAACCTCAAAAATGGATTGTCAAATTAGATCAAAGTAACCTCTATCTGCTTGCCTTCTTCATCTGAAGCTACGTTAACTTTACCTTCACGGGCGAGCCAACCAATAGCAGCAAAAATTTCTTTCTCTTTAAGTTTGGTTACTTTCTTCAAACCTTTCATGTCTTGGGTTCCATTAGCCTCGTTCAGTGAATTCCAAACCGCGCCAGCCCACAGACCAATTGTTTCAACGTTCATAATAAATTAATTTATGTAAAACTTATTGTTTGTAATAACGGTGCAAAGTTATATGTTTTATAACATATAGTCAAAACTATCAGCTAAATATTTGTTTTATATTGTCTGCAATCGTTTTACATTACATAGTTGTAATTCTCAAGAAAAATGACTATTTTTGTGCCATAATTACAATTTTTCATAATGCAACAGGGGTTAGTGATAAAAAATACTGGCAGTTGGTATATAGTGCGTGTCGACGATGGCACTGAGCGCAACTGCAAAATCAAGGGAAATCTGCGACTAAAAGGTTTCAGATGCACTAATCCTGTGGCTGTTGGCGACAGAGTGGAGATAGAGGTCAAGGAGGATGGCACAGCGTTCATTCGCTCTATACTTCCTCGTCGCAACTATATTATTAGGCGAGCTAGCAACCTTTCGAGAGAGTTTCAGATTTTGGCTGCAAATATCGACATGGCAGTGCTAGTGGTGACACTTGTTAACCCCGAGACAAGCACAGTGTTTATAGACCGTTTTCTTGCAACTGCCGAGGCCTATAATGTTCCCGTAACTATTGTCTTCAACAAAATAGACTTGCTCACTGCACCTGAGGATAGCGAGTTGCTCGATGCTATCTTATATTTATATAGGAGTATAGGCTACACGGTTGTGCCTATGTCGGTAGCCACAGGTGAAGGCTTAGACTCATTGCGAGAGCAATTAAGGGGCAAGACGGTGTTGTTAAGCGGCAATTCGGGAGTAGGGAAGAGCTCTATCATAAACCTGTTAGTGCCAGGCGCCAAACTCAAAGTAGGCGACATCTCAGAAGTTCATCACACCGGTATGCACACTACCACCTTCAGCGAGATGCTCGATATTCCTGGTGATGATGCGGGCCATATCATCGACACCCCTGGAGTGAAAGGATTCGGCACTATCGACTTTGAGAAGAGCGAGATTGCACACTATTTCCCCGAGATTTTCAAGGTTTCAAAGGATTGCAGATATAACAACTGCACTCACACTCACGAGCCAGGTTGTGCTGTTCGCGAAGCAGTAGAGCAAAGCCTCATCAGCCAGTCGCGTTACAACAGCTATTTGAGTATTATGGAAGACAGCAATCCTGACAAATATCGCAAGCCGTTTTAACCCAAATCGGTCATTAGGCGACGACATGTTATTGTGTATAATAAAAAATGCTAAAGGAGGTTTGGCCTTTAGCATTTTGAGCGTTATGTCACGTTTCCCAACGATCAACGCCCCATTGATGAAAAAAATAGTGATTACTTTTATTGATTTGCCTTATGTGTTATTATTACATCGCAAAAATAAAATAAAAAAAATAATCTTGCAAGCGTGTTTCAATTAATCGCCCTATTACAATTATTAATGTTTAAAATACTTCAACAAGATAATTTGGAGTTGCAATATTCTACCAGTAATACGTGTATTAATACCATTGCACACCATTGCTGAAGCTGGAATGTTTGTCATATTTGAAGTCGCTCAAGATGCTTGACTTGACAGCTATGTGGAAATTGTAGGACTTATAAGGACCTACTGGAACAAAGCTGGCGCTCATCACGAAACAGTGCATCTCACGACTAATAGAGCAGTTCATATAGGCAATCTTGTGAGTGTCGAAATTATAGCTGCCCGAGAAATTTATGTTCCAGTTCTTAGTGGGACGAATATTACCGTTGAAGCTGAGGTTATGGGTGAACTTGCCCTTGTACTCCATTTTTTCATAATCAAACGCGCCATATCCATAGTTTAACGAATAGTTGATGGTCAAGCTCCATGGGCATTCCCATTTCATGTAACCATCAGGCCGCAAAGGGATATCGCTACCCTCAGCATTCCCGCTGCCACTATTTTCGTTGCCAGACGTATTTCTGCCTGGATTTTTTTGTGCGTTGTCATCAGACTTGTTTTTGCGTCCAAATAGTTTTTTAAAAGTATCATTGTTGAAGGTGTAGGAAAATGAGGTTCCGGTGCTCGCCAATCGTCCCCAACCGCCGCCATGGAAGAGTCGCAGCTTGTTGATGCGCACTGGGTTGCCATATTCGTTTAATCCATATTTATAAACGTCCCAGGTTGCCGAAAGGTTAAGATTGAAGCTTTTGGTGAGTCGCAGCAATATTGAGGTCTGGAGATTACTCCATCGTAGTGAGTCGGCGCCAAAGTTATATGACTGCGACAAAGTGAGATTCTCAATCAATGAGATTTTCTTATAACCCGTGCTATCATTGTCACTCTTGACCTTTGCTTCGAGGTTGTTGGCTATTGTATAGGTGATAATGCCATTTTTGCCACTACTTGGCTGACCATACACTCCATGCTGGAAATAAGGATATTTGACATCACGAACAGCACCTTGAGCATCGGTATAGGAATAATTGCCAAAATATCCCCAGAACTTGGAACCAAAGTCAGGCGAAGCCGAGAAGGTCACAGTGGGTGTAATCACATGTCTAACCATTTGCAGCTTGTCGCCCATGAACTTCAGAGGCTTATAGAAACCATAGAGCTTGGTGCTCAGCGATACCGATGCCGAGAAGTCAAACAGGTTGTAAAAACTGTAGGTTGTGTCTTTCACCACAGCACTTGCATTAGGGTCCCACGACTGTTTGATTTTGCTTGTGTACATGCGGTCGTTAAGAGTAATGTTGGGAGTGATGTTTATATATTTAAACACATTGAAAGTGGCTGAGATAGGCATTGAGTGCGAAAATCCGTTTCTCCAATCTTTCACGAGGTTCTTATGGAAGAACTCCTTCTCCTTTGCAGTGAGTGAGTTCTGGAATCTACCTGAATAGGAAATCTTAATCTTCTCGTACCACCGCTCGGCACCAACAGCCTTTTTGCGCTTGAAGGGAGTAATTTGAGCCATGGTGATGGTAAAATTGGGGAATGACACAGTGACAGTAGAGTCAGACGAGCGTTGCGACACGCTCGCTGTTGCCGAGATGCTCCACTTGGAATTAGGGATGTTATAGGACCAGTTGATTGTAGAACTCTTGGTGTTCTCGGTGAACGTGTTGCTATAATAGTCGGTAAGGTTATTGCGTGAATAACCACTAGTCGCAAAGTTCACACTTGCCGACAGCTGCATGTTGGGGTTGGCTTTTGGGTTTTGGGTGTGGCTCCACTGTAAAGAGAAGTTGTGCGCTTTGTAATAGTCGGGATCGCCTTTGTCGCCAGTGATAGTGGTGATGTAGCTCGCGCTGAAGCGCCCTGAGAATTTGTAGCGCTTGTTGTAATTAGACTGCGCTGTCACGCCCCATGAGCCGCGCGTGTAAATCTCGCCTGTTAGTGCCAGGTCAAGATATTGTCCTAAGGCAAAATAGTAACCACCATTACGCAGATAGAAACCGCGGTTGTAGTCCTCGCCAAATGTAGGTACCAGAATACCGCTTGAATACTTGTTGGTGAATGGGAAGAAGGCAAACGGCACCGCAAGTGGCAGAGGCAGATCCTCAAGCACCATGTAGGCAGGTCCCGTTATCACATTCTTCTTAGGCCGCATTTTTGCCTTGGTGATCTGGAAATAGAAGTGTGGATGCTCATGGTTGTCGCAGGTGGTGTAACGGCCATCCTTGATGTGATACTCATCGTCTTCATGTTTCTTGGTGATGCCCCCCGTGAGATAACCATCGCCCTGTTCGGTGATGATGTCGGTAATGAGGCCCTTCTTGGTCTTGAAGTTAAAGGCCATAATCTTCGACTTATACTCACCACTAGGGTCGGTAAACACTGGTGTGCCTTGCAGGTCACCAATGGAGTCGGGGACACCAACAGCATGAACAACATTGCTCTCCATGTTCATTGTTATCGACGATGCGGTGAGCTTAATGTCATCATAATTGACCTCACTGCTGCCATAGAAGCGCAAATCGTTGCGGCCAAAGAGGACCACCGAGTCTTTAGAAGAGAACTTCACAATATTGTCAAGATCAATCGCCCTCGTCTTCTTGAAGCGTGCAGTGTCACGAGTTGCCGTAATGCTGTCTCTGCTGGCCGTAGCTAAACTGTCTCTGCTAGCCATTGTGAGACTATCTCTAGCTATATGAGGTCTAAGCCTTACTGACCCAGAAGACTGCTGTTGCGCCCACACATGAGTTGTAGCAATCGACATGACTGCCACAATAAGCAATAACAATATTTTGAGACGGCTTCTTCTCACTTAAAAGTCATTAATTGTCAAAATAACTTACAAAATTAATCATTTCTGCCGATATACTCGCAACATTGACAAATATTAAACTTTTTAAATGCTTTCTCCAGAAAATTCAGTTTTATAGTTTAGAATAATCTGGTGCGCCAAAAAGGGCGAACATCTCATCAAAGCGAGCAATGGTCTCTTTGTCATATTTCATGAGTTTTCCACGGGCCACATCTACAGTGCGAATGGCTTCAGGATGTGATTTGCTGAAAAACTTGTCGGCATAGCACACAATCTTCTCTTCGATGCTCAGAGGTAGCAATTCACGATGAGGCAATGGAAGGTGCTGAGTCTCTATCTCTTTGATGGAAAGTCCTGTGCCTGTGTGGCGCTCACACACCAGAGCATGCCTGAATAGGCCTATATTATCGAGCATAGCACGCCCCAAGATGCCGTGACGAATGTAGGGTTCTGTGCCATGACAGTAAATGCCTGGAGCGTCGGTGTGAATGATGCCTATGTCGTGAAGCATTGCCGCTTCTACAACAAAGTCGATGTCAACAGGAACATGGTTCTCGACCATGCGTTGAGCGAATTGCCGTGACAATTCAGCTACCTGTGTGCTGTGCTTGATGAGCAATTTACATAGGTCGCTGTCGGCATCATAGAAGCGGTATATAATAGAATATGTGTCAATCATAATATAGTTGAGTAGTCAAAGAGCACAAGTTTTGAACATTATTAATTATAAATTGAAAAAGATTATTGTGCATTAAGCATTATGCTTTTAACAAAGAGTGCCACATCTTACATATTTTGGAAGATGCGACACACCTTAATTTTGTTTGGGTTTAGTTGTTGCGTTTAGTCGAGCACTGTGTTCCAGCCATGAGTGTCCTCAATGTCACCCTTCTGGATGCCTTGGAGGCGCTTGTAAAGCTCGGTAACAACGGGACCAGGATTGCCATCTTTAGAGATGACATAGGTCTTGTCGTTGTCATAGTCATAAATTTCACTCAGTGGCGAGCAAACTGCTGCAGTTCCGCACTCGGCTGCCTCGTCAACCTCGGCAAGCTCCTCGATGGGAATAGGACGGCACTCTACCTCAAGCCCCATGTCCTTAGCAATCTGCTGAAGGCTCATATTGGTGATTGATGGCAGGATAGATCCGCTCTTTGGAGTGATGTATTTGTTACCCTTGATAGCAAAGAAGTTGGCAGGACCGCACTCGTCCAGATATTTCTTCTCTTTGGGGTCAAGGAAGAGCACTGCTGAGAAACCATTCTCCTGAGCACGAGCTGTTGCGCCCATACCACAAGCGTAGTTGCCACCAACTTTCCAGCGGCCGGTGCCACAAGGTGCTGCACGGTCATACTCGCGATAGACAACAACCTTGGTTGGCTTGAAGCCTTCGGGGAAGTAAGGGCCAACTGGGGTAACGAAGATAATGAGTGTATATTCGTCGGCAGGCTTAACACCAACTCTTGCCTCGGTACCAATCTCTACAGGACGGATATAGAGAGAACTGCCACTCTCGTAGGGGGGGATGAAACGCTCATTGAGTTTCACTGCCTTTTTTACCATTTCCAAGAAAAGTTCTTCGGGTACGGGAGCCATTTTAATACCTTTTGCGCTGTTGATAAGGCGCTGGGCATTGGCCTCGGGACGGAAGATGCGAATTTTGCCGTCTTTGCCTCTAAAGGCCTTGAGACCCTCAAAGATTTCTTGACCATAATGCAGGCAGGTGGCTGCGATGTGAATGTTTACAAATTCAGAATCGCTAACTTCAATTTCGCCCCATTTGCCGTCTTTGTAGGTGCAACGCACATTATAGTCGGCCTTCAGATAACCAAAAGGCAGGCTACTCCAATTAATGTTCTCTAAGTTTGTCATAATTTAGTAATTGTGTATTAAAAAGTTATATCATTTGATAGTACATAAATCTCAAAAAAGCTTGCTCGATACGAGAATCCTAAATCGCTACTTTCTGGGTTATGTTTCCAGCTTTTACCATATAGATTCCACGGTTAAGGCGCAGTTCCGATGTGCCTGGTGGCAGTGTCGCTTGCGACACCAGTTGACCAAGAATGGTGAACACCTTCACCTGTATCGTGTGCTGAGTTTTAATTGTGATAGCTCCGCTGCGCTGATAGATCTCGATGCCGTCGCTTGAGCGGGAATCGGTGACGCTACGGCCTTGAGGCTCGCCACTGATCTCGCGCCATTGGACTTTGCCGCTCGCTGCAGCACTTGTCGCCAGAGCGATGACAAGGGTTAATATCGCTATAAATTTCCTCATTACGTCAACAAGCTATCTTCGTGCAAAAATACTATATTCTTGGGAAACAAAAAAAACTATTGTGGTATTTTTTCATATTATTGCTTAAAAATTGTCAATAATGCTGTTTTAAAGAGCAAAACGCACAAAAACAACCCATATAATACCCTTTATTCTATACAGCAAATTACAAATTGAAAGCAATGTTGACGGCATAAAATTCAAATATATGGATTGTAAATCTTCTCGTCTCCAACCGTTGTTGTGTCGCCATGTCCTGGTGCTATGACGGTGTCGGTGGGCAGTGTCAATATTTTGGTCTTAATGACGTCAATCAGTTGAGAGAAGGATCCCCCGGGCAAGTCGGTTCGCCCTATGCTGCTTTGGAAAATTACATCGCCAGTGACCACTACTTCGCTGTCGGGGAAATAAAACGAGAGGGACCCAGGCGAATGTCCTGGCGTTTCGAGTACCTTGATGTCCTCTCCAGCAAGAGTGATAATGTCGCCCTCAGCTAGAGTGTTGTCGATAGATAGGGGTGTTGAGTCGATTTTCAATCCAAAACGCTGAGCCTGCAGTGGCATGCTCTGGGCAATGACTGCCTCATCCGCACCTGCCTCGATTTCAACACCATAGCGCTGGGCGAGCCATTTGGCGCCACAGGCATGGTCGATGTGGCAATGGGTGAGCAGAATGTGCTTCACTGTAAGCTTATTGCCGTCGATGAAAGAGGAGATCATCTCCCGCTCGCTGTCGAGCATCATTCCTGGATCGATGACAATGCACTCGCCGCCTGGCGCGCTCCACAAGATGTAGCAGTTCATGCCAAAGGGATTCATTGTGAATCGGGATATCTTCATGTTTCGTTTTTCGTTTATCGTTGGTCGTTTATCGTTTATTGGTAGAAAGTGGAAGGAGGAAAGTGGAACGAAGTTCGTTTTTTGTAATACGTTTATCTGTTATCGTTTTTCGTTTATCGTTGGTCGTTTATCGTTTATTGGTGGAAAGTGGAAGGAGAAAGTGGAACGAAGTTCGTTTTTTGTTACATGTTTATCTGTTATCGTTTTTCGTATACAACTGTGAACTCTGAACTATAAACTCTGAACTATAAACTGTAATCCTATTCCTCGTTCCTCGTTTTTCGTTGACTATAAAGGGGGTCAATAGATTGGATAATAAACTATTTTCTTGGTTTTGAAGAAGTCTTCCTTGAAATAGCTGCTTATATCATCTACAATAGCCTCTTTCTTGTAGGGAGCTAGCTCTTGCTCTAGGTCGCCGCCTTTGAGGCATAGCAGACCGTTGGGTAGGGCATTATGACTGTCGTGGTTGATAAAGCGGCGTACAAGCTTTAGCATATCGCCCATCGGCATCACGGCGCGGCTCACCACGAAGTGGAACTTGCCTTTCACCTCAAGCACGTCGCCATGCTGAAAGGTGACATTGGTGAGTCCGGCCTGTTCGGCAATGTCCTGCGCCACACGCAGTTTCTTGCCCACACGGTCAACCAAGTGGAATGTTACCTCGGGATAATAAATGGCAAGCGGGAGTCCAGGGAGCCCTCCACCAGTGCCTAGGTCCATAACCTTTGTCATGGGCATAAACTTCAAAAACTTGACCAGCGCGAGTGAATGCAGAAGGTGGTTAACTTCGAGATTGCCGATGTCTTTGCGGGAAATCACGTTTATCTTCTCGTTCCACTCGGGATAGAGCCGCATGAGCAGTTCAAATTGCTGCAGCTGGCGTTCGCTTAACTCGGGAAAGTAACTTTTTATAATGTCCATTGAAAAAAATTAAATGCGGTTTAGCGCAGAGTCTTCACATTTGAAACGCATCAGTTCCTCGAAGGGCAGCAATAACGTGGTCTCGCCCACAGCAGGAACAGCAATGACACCTGGCACGAAACCCCAAGTGATACCCTTGTCGCTGAAGTAGAAATTGTCGGTAATCACAAGATTTTGGAGATTGAAATACCCCAAATCGTTTAATTCATCATCATCTTTAACGCCTTCTTGCTCCATAAGCTTGGACTTGAGCATCTGGGTGACCTGCTGCTCACTTCCGTTGAGGAACAAATCGTTGTGAGTCATCTTTTTCATCGACAACAGGTCGAGATTCACGTAACGATGTGAAACCGAGGCCTGATTATTGTTTTTCTTTACAGACTTCTCACAGCAGAACGAGAGCAGGTCATTATTGTTATAAACATTGGTTATCCTTACTGTTATCTCAAAATTGTCGATATCTATATCGTCGTAATCTTCCTCGTTATAGGCGTTGTCGCTTGTAATCTGGATTGGCGAATTTTGGGTGATTATCGACTTGGCGTAATGGTCCAGGGCAGCTTTAATGTCGCTCACATCGCTGGAGGCATTGAGCACCGATTTGCAGAACAATTCTTTCAACTTAAGGGTGCTCTCGCTGTCTTTATACTCATTAGGATAAGTGATTTCGACTCTTGTCTTGATTTTGCACAACTCCCCATTGCTTTTCTTAAAGGCATCTTCTACGACGATTGAGTCATTGGCAAGCGCCACCTCATTCTTGCCTTTGCATGAGCTAGCGGCAAGCGTTATGAGCATAAGCAGCAAAATTGTAGCAATTAATGGTTTCTTATGGTTCATAGTCAATGATACTCTCTTTGTTTCGAATAAAATGCTCTAGCTCGCAAAGTTTTGAACAAGCTCAACTAAGACTCACTAAAACACATTTTTTAGACCGCTAAAGTATAAAAAAAATTGTTAATAACGAAATAATAAGCTCAATAATCTACATTTTTGCCAAAAAATGCACTACATTTGCCAAGAAAACTGTTAATAACTCATTAAAACACACATAAAAATTATGAAAACTCTGTTGAAATCGATAGCGATAATTGCACTAGTGGCAATGTTTGGAATAAATGCAAACGCCCAATCGGCATGTGTTGATAAAGTTGCGGAACTCGACGATGTATATTGCTTCAATATGCCAGAATTTATGATAAAAGGCATTGAAAAACTTGGTGGCAACGATATCCTAAAAGCCACTCCAATTCCCACTGGCATTCTTAAGAAGGTGAAGAATATTCAGTTTGTTTCCACAAGCAAGAAGAAAGCGGTGAAGAAGGCCCAAAAAATTCTCAAAGACCTTGATGATACTCGTAAATATCAGGTAATCTTCCGTTCTAGTTCCAATAAAACAGAGAAAGTCGCCATTTATGCTTATCCAGCTCGAAGCGAACGCTTTAACGAAGTGGTGCTGCTTATTAACGAGCACGACCGTCAGCTTACTCTCTTCCAGCTCATTGGCGACTTCAGCATGGAAGATGTCAACGACATAGAGGAAGAACTCAATGATGATAAAACTAAGGACAACGACGAAGATCTTATCATCATAGATGCCAGCAAGCACTAATGCTTGTGACAAGTCCTTTACTGCGAACCGACTCTCAATAAACACACAAAATCGCCTGACAGATATCTCTGCCAGGCGATTGATGTTATTGCTTGTGAAAATAATGGTGTATGTTAGCGAATCACTTTGTTGGTAACGACCTTGCCGCTCTTGTAGGTTGTGCAGATGATATTAACGCCTTCCTGCATGCGATTTACGCGTCGGCCATCAATGGTGTAAATCTCGGTAGAGAGAATCTCCTCGCTACTGTTGATCTCATTGATTGCGTCCATACTGTCGTTGATGGCAACACACATGACAAACATGCCACCATCGTCGGCTTTTCCATAATCGGGTTCTTGGGTGTAGAATATATAAGCGTGCTTGGCGTCATAGACAACAGAGAAGCCGCTTGACTTGAAGTTGTCCTCACAAATCTGCTTACTCCATACTGTTTCGCCCTCATCACTTAGCTTTACTACCATAAAGTTGGCTCCATTCCAGCTGGTGCAGCTGCCATAGAGCACTACCCATCCGCCATCGACTGGAATCACCTTGACGGGCTTATATCCCCATGAGCTGGTGGTCTCCAACGTGCGTCCATACATGTAGTCATCCTCCCAGCAATAGAAGTTGTTGTCATCAACCACGTTAACATTCATGCGATACTCCGATGCCGAGTAAGCATATTCCCAAGCAACGAGGGCACGGTCTTCCTTCACGCCCATGGCAGCTGGGCCAGCGTCGCCGTCAATGTTTCCAGCCAGAGTGACAGGATCAATGGCAAAGACTCCTTGAGGATACAGGAAGTTCATTACTTGATATCCGTAGAAATCACTCAAAACCCTATAAGTCAACATTAGTACGCCATAATCATCAACAGCAGTGATGGGTGTGGCAACATATTGCCCGGTGCTTATCGCCCTCTGTTCAATTACGATAGGCTCACCCCATGCGTTTGTCAAGTCGGCATCAAGCAACTGAGCTTCTAAACCAAGGGCTTTGCTTTCATACACGAGATATATCTTGCCCTCGGCCGATGGCTGCATGACGAGTATCTTAGAATTATTCTCTTTTGGCGCATCATTTGCAACAGTGCCATCATCGTTGAAGTTATAAATCAACCATTTGCTCTCAGTAACAAGGACAGAATCAGGCATATTGGGGTTCCAAGGCGAGGGAGTCCAGTTGTCCTCGTTAGCTTTTTCCATAAAATACTCAGTGTGATTTACTGCGGCGTAGATGTTGTTGTCACTTACGCACATCACGGGTGCAATGTCTTCTACCGACAGTGCATTCTCGTGAAGCTGTCCTGCAGGGAACAGAATGCCATCTGCTGGCCACACTGGCTCGCCTTGCTGAGTGTAGCGATAGAGGTAGGTCTCTGCGCGCTCCTCAGTGGGGTCATTGCGGATGTCGGTATAAGCCAGAAGAATATCGCCATTAGGCGCCAAAGTGAGTGCATAGTCGGTAGTCCAAGTACGAGTTCGCTTGTCGCACACCACAATGCCTTCGTCGCCAAACATGGCATTGCCTTGAGCATCAAAAACCTGCAAATGAAGCTGATAGGAGAAAACGTTGTTGATTCTCTCGCCTCTGAGCCAGCTCAGGATAATCTTACCGTCATCGGTTCTGATGGTCTTCATCTGTATTTGACCGTTTGTGCCTTCTGCATCGAGGCGCGTCGCTTCGGTATCGCTGGGTTCCCAGTTCGCCATCATAGTGCCTGCGCACAACAGCATCATAGCTAATGTGAAGAATTTTTTCATACGCATCAGTTTTTAAATGTTAAACATAATTATTATTAAAGTAATTCTCTTTTCATGAATTAATGGTATTATCGTGCAAATATAATACTTTTTTTATAATTATGCACGTTGAAGTTTATTTTATTTTGTTTTTTTTTATAATATATGCATATTATGCAAAATGTTTGATATCATTATTATGAAAGAGGGTGTGTCATAATAGGCTTATGTCAGATCCTCTTTAAAAATAAACCGCCTGAGAATGCGATATGTCTCAGGCGGCTTGTTTTTGTGTTTTTTC
>CACYVC010000020.1 GCA_902777835.1 uncultured Bacteroidales bacterium
TGCTCCGAGGTTAATTGAACATACATATGCAATACAAAATTAATTAATCTCTGGGAGACTTCGGTCTCCCTTTTTTGTTTTTTTGTATTGCCAGTTGATCTAGTAGATGCTATTGAAAGTCAGAATAACTTCTGCGCTTCGCTACGGAAGTTATTTCCGACTTCCAACAGCACAATATCATAATATGTTTTTTATTTCAACAAAGAATTATTTATTGCACTTCGTTTGTGAATATAGAAGTTAGGGGTTTGTAATTCGCAGTTCAGGAAGTGTGGTTTGTTATGTATTAAAATGCCAATATGGCATATTATTAGGGGTATAAATGTAATAATGTCTTATAGTGTGACATTGTGACAAGTTTTTCATTGGCTTTTTCAAGTGGCATTGGGTTTGCAAACTATAGTAGTGAGCTTGCGAGTGGGATGCGTGAGATGCTCCACGGTTAAGGCCCAGAAAATTTAAAAAATTAATAACTTAAAATTATAGGAGATACAATTATGTTACTAGCACGTAGAAATTCTAACTGGTTACCCGATGTTTTCAACGACTTCTTCGACACCGATTTCATGCCTAAGGCATGCACCACAGCACCAGCTATCAATGTGATTGAGAAGAAGGATGAATATGACGTGGAGCTCGCTGCTCCAGGCATGACAAAAGAGGACTTCAAGGTGTGCCTTGATGAGGATCAAAACCTGGTAGTAGAGCTCGATAAGAAAGTTGAGAAATGCGAGGAGAACAAAGATTGTGGTCATTACCTGCGCCGCGAGTTCTCTTACACCAAGTTCCACCAAACACTGCTCTTGCCCGACGACGTGAACCGCGATGCTATTAGCGCTACCGTAGAGAACGGAGTTCTGAAAGTGGCTCTACCCAAACTCCAGCCACAAGACATGAAGAAAGAGCGCACACTCATCGAGATTCAGTAAAATCGGAGATAGTGTATCGGGAATTGATGACCGTATATTTTTTAAAACATTAAACTCTAATTTCTAAAACTGCGCGATGCGCAGAATCACCACCCAAAGGTAGTCGGAAGCGACAGCTTTTGGGTGGCTTTTTTTGCTCAAACTTGCACAGTTGTCAAAAAATACCTATCTTTGTGAGTTTTTAATAAATATACAAAGAAACTATGACACGAAGGACCAAAAACATAATCAAGATAACACTTGGTGTGATAACGCTAGTTGTTATTGCCGTGGCGCTTTTAATGGCTTGGACTAATCCTGATAGAGCCGAAGTCCACAAGAGAGTTGTGGCTCAGGTAGTGAATAAGTTTGACATGAACAAACTCAACCTCACCGAGGCCGAGCGTGACCAGTATAACAACTACATGTGGAGTAATACCAATCCCGACATTTTAAGAAAAGAGATCGCCCCACGATTTTTGCTTGAAGATTATGGCCTGTGGTCCTCAGGTTACATCTATATCAAGGACGAAAACGGAGCTTTCGTTTACAAGAAAAAAGTTACCCAGGGCATGTTCAACAAAGTCAGTGTCGTGGATGAGCAAGAGCTGATGCAATATGTCCTTGAGGCTCACCGCATCAATGAGCAGCGCACTGCCACAGCAGGAGGCAAGCGTCAGGCTGCACAATAACACCGTCTTTCTTTAACTCTCAACAATGAGTAGGGCATGGTGCCATAGAGCACTGCTGATGATTGTTGTCGCTATGATGGCGATGACAGCTTGCGTGCACACCATCGATGAAGATGGCAAACTGCGTGATGACCTGCCGCTCGACTCGTTGCGCGACGGCGACCTGGTGTTCCGCCAGGGCATAGGCCCCGAGAGCGAGGCGGTGCTGCGTCTTGATAGTGCTAAAGGCCAGTATTCTCACATCGGAATTGTGGTTAATGACAACGGCACTTGGAAAGTGGTCCATGCCGTGCCTGGTGAGAGCGACGACGGCATCGACATAGTGAAGATTGAGCCCATCGACACGTTCTTCATCTCTACACGTGCCGAGCATGGCGCCATTATGCGCTTTGATGGATGTGACGACATCACAGCACAAAAAGCTGCCAAGAAAGCCGTCCAACTTGTTGGCATCCCATTTGACTACAATTACAATTGGCAGGACAGCACACGCCTATACTGCACCCAACTTGTCGCTGTGGCTTATTCCAGCGTTGGGGTCAACATCTTGGGAGACATCTCTCGCATTAACGACCATAATACTAGGAATGCTATTGTTTTCCCCAGCGACATCGCTAGCAACGACTCACTGATCACCATTTTTAAGTTCTAAACAGTCAATAATAATTGAGAGCGTCAAGAACAACATTCTTGGCGCTCTCAGTACACCCACTATAATAGTAAAGGTTGGTGGAATGGTCTTATTTCATAATAAGTCGGAACGACATGTCTTCGCTAGCGCCACCATTCATTTCAACATCGTTGAAGTCGCGCTTTGTCACTGTGCAGCGTGCGGCACCTTGTGTGCAACTGCCACCGCGACGAGTGAGACCATAGGCACTAGCCGTGGGTGAACCTGTTGGGTCAACCTCGCCATCGGTAGCCCATGAATAGTTCATCGAGAAATTGTCGGTAGTGGCCTCAAAAGCATTTCCGCTCATGTCATAGAGACCGAGTTCATTGGGACTCTTCTGCTTAACATTTTGAACTACATAGTTGCTGTTTTGTGAGTACCATGCTACATCGTTGATGTTGTTGCTGCCGGCATAAGTATATCCCTCACTCTTCACGCCGCCACGTGCTGCCCATTCCCATTGAGCTTCGGTAGGAAGCATGAAGTTCTTGTTGGCTGCCAGGGCTCCACTCGTGTGCAGGTAATCGTTGAGTGCGTCAATAAATTGTAATATTTCGCTATACCATTGCCCGTTGCATGGTTTTTGGTCGCCAACTTCAGCAAAATAGGAATAGTCGGGGTAAATAGCCTTCCAAAGGGCCTGGGTGCACTCGGTCTCGGCCATATAGAAATCGGTGAGTGTCACACTATGGGCAGGACTCTCCGAAGCGATGTCGTTATTGCCCATTGTGAAAGTTCCACCTTTCACATAAATCATGCGGAAGGTAACCCCATTGACTGTGAAATCGATGTACTCGGGATTCGGTTGGCTGTTGCCGAGCAAGATGTTGTAGATTGCTGTTATGTCGGCGCTAGTGACGCTGCCATCGCCAGTTACATCACTAGTGGATAGATAGGTATCGTCGTTGTTTAGCAGATAGTTGTAAAGCTGTGTGATGTCGGAACTGGTAACAACGCCATCATTATTGACATCGCCAACGACGTTAGCATGTGCCATAGTCGCTCCCAATGCTGCAATTATTGTTAGAATGAATGTCTTCATAAATTAGCGAACTATAAACTTGTGGCCATTCTTGATATAAATTCCAGCTGGCAGGGTGCCGTGCATCTGGCGTCCCATAATGTCAAAGACAGGAGCCTCGTTATCATTGTTGTCAACATTGATACCAGTCACAGCTGTAGCTGTTTCTACGCTTGTGAGATAAATCTGGTAGGCCAAGCCGTTCCATGAGAAGATTCCAGTAATGTTGCATATTTCACCGTTCTCGGGAATCTCGAATCCAAGTGGGAGATACCCTAACATATCATTGACACGCACTTGCTCACCATCGGCTTCGGCTACATAGAAACGACCATCCTTGCTGATGGCTACACTATTAAGAGCAACAAGTTTTGAGAAGTTGGCATCATTAAGCAGTTCGGTCATAGTGAAGAGTGTGGGTTGCAATTCATTACCGCTGGTCTTAGTGTAAGTGTCGGCACTTGTGAGGGCATCGTTAGTTGCCTGTGGACGCTCACGACCTGCCACATCGTCGTCGGGATCTTCGTCATAGTAGAACTGTCCACGTTTCACATAGATGTAGCCATTCAGGATATCACCACGTTGCAGGTCGAGATTCAGTCCGTCAAACTCCACGGCAGCTGTGGCGTCCTCGACAAAGGCGGCGCTCCAATCTACTCCATTGACTTGGGCGTTGTTCAGAGCAAGTTTAGCGAGAGTGCCCACTTCAAGAGCATTAAACTCGGCTATAGACCCCACTTCAACATAGGTTGCTGCGTCGGGAGTGTAGGTGTTGTCATTTGCATCATCGGTTACAACAGTCATCTTGAGCAACAATGACTGTGTGTTCCATTCGTTGGCGGCGTTCTCGTTGTCAAATGTAATGGCAGTGGAATTCCCACTCCACACATAGTTGATGGCATCAAGTTCTCCATTTCCGGCTTGTGCCTCAAGGAAGAACTTATAGTTCTGTACTTCGAATGTGATGCCAGTGATGGCACGACCTTCATCGGCGGTTATGGTGATTTTGCCACCTACCTGCAGGTAGGTCACGCCAGCATTAGTGCGCCACATGCGGTTTGTTTTTGCGCCATCAACAGCAGTCAAGACCACATCGCCTTGACGCAGTTCTTGGCCACTTATTACGCCCTTTGTGGGGTCTTCCCAATCGGCTGGGGTTGCCACCTCAAGATTGAGGTTGTTGTTGGCGAAGTCATACACATTCTCTTGAGTAGCAGCGTTGGCACTAAGTTGCCATGCGCCCAGTAGCGCTAACGCGCAAATTTTAGTAATGATGTTCATAGCGTTAAAAGTTTAATTTATAAGTTATTAATTATCTATTGTGCTAAAGATGGCTTCTGTTTTGGAAGGAAATCTACAGTAGAGTTGTTGGTGTCGATTAGTTTGCCATTGCTGTCGCGCTTGCGAATCACGGAGGTCCCATATCTTGACTTGTCGCTTGAGGTCTCGGCGCAATAGGTCCAACCCGAATCAAGCGATGGCGATGCCACATTCCATGCCCACTCATTCTTGATAGCGAGGTTAACCCAGTCAATGACCCACGAGTTGGGGATAAAGTATCCGTCGCCATTGCTCTCATAGGTTCCCCATGCGGCATTGACTAAATATGTGTACTTGTAGTAGTTGTTTTCGATAAAAGAATCATAATCGGAATGCATGCGCACGATTCCATAGGATTTTGAGCCTTTGTTGTTGAGCATAGTGTAGCTCCAGAGGTCGCTGTACCATTTGATGAGATTGGTCGCTGCGGGATTGTCCTCGTCGAAGAACTCGGTGTTGGGACTCACATCATAGAATTCAAACTGAGCCCCACTCAAGTCTATTGAGTTAGAATTGATGAGAGTGTGATCCTTGGCATTGAGTGCTATGAGCAGCGATTCTCCAGCCTCAACGGGTACGCTTGTGCCGTTACCAGGGATGAGATATAGCCAGCTTACAGTTATGGCATCTTTCATGAGATTAGGGGTGAGCTCCCATTGCATGTCACTTTGGAATTTCGACTCCACGATAGCGAGGCTGTCGGCGTAGATTAGATGGTCGCTGTTGTTGGTGAGAATGAGGTACTGGTCGTCGGTGTAAGGCCGTTGTGTGCCGCTGAATGTGCTTGAGGTGAAGAAAATCTCCTCTATCACCATTCCAGCCTCAGCGTTGTAGTTGTTGAACAATAGTGTGACCATTGAGCTAGCAGAGCCGCTGTTTGTCACTTCCACTCCCATCGATTCGGCTTTCATCGTGGTGGTTGTGGCACTTGTGCCAATGAAGTAACTTATATTGCCAGTGGCGGTGATGTCGTATCTTCCCTCGGGAACAACAGCGGTGGCGACATAGTTGTTGCCGTCTTGCTCAAAATTTTCTATGCAATACCTTGCCATCGTCTCGATGTTGACGAGAGTCACTTCGGCGATTTCGAGATTTGCATTCTCGAGATTCATGGGCAGTTGCAGGTAAATGCGCAAAGGTGCATCGGCAATTTTCTCATCCTTGTTGCACGATGCAAGAATCGACAAAGCCGCGAATATAGCGATGATAAATATTTTATTGTTTTTCATTATATGTGAACTCCTAAAGAAAAGATAATTTGGTTTTGGGTCTCATGATTGGAGCAGATAGTGATGCCATACTGCATCTCTCCAAAGATTGAGTAACGAGATTTGCCAATGTGGTAATCGGCTCTCAGTCTTGCGCCTGCATGTGTGAAATTTGATCTCAACACGTTGAAATTGTGCTCTATCATGTTGATGAATTGTGGTTCCATGTTGGCAAGTGGAAGCAGCAAGTGGTCGTTGACGCTTGCATGATAAGAGCCATCAAGTTGGGCGGTTAGTGTCCAGAATTTTGATGGACTTACAATCATTTGGCCTTCAACAAGACCAAAGACATGGCCATATTTCATAGTACGTCGTGGAAATACGAAATGTTGTCGATTGCCCGAGTAGCCACCAGTGGCTTTGACCCACCATGAAGTGACGCCCTTGCGACCCACTATGGCAGTGAGTGAGGTGTTGATAATGTAGTTCTTGTACATCGTGAGGTGGGCTATGACAGGATAAATCTGTGATGATGAGGTGCCTGCAAGGTGCTGGTCGCTTGAGCGGCGGTTGAACTGGTAGTCGGCCCACAAAGCATAGTCAAGCCCACCATTGTGCTTCCAACCAGCCCTGACGCCCACCTCCTTGTTGTAGAGTGTGGTGAGTGGGAGCGAGTTGAGCAATCGTGCCACACGCTCATAGCTGTGTTGTGCCACCCATGTGTTGGCGATGATGCCGCTATAGCTATTTTGGGGAGCCAAGTCGAGTTGCATTTTGATGCCGCCACCCTTGAAAATGAGGTCGTTGATGTCTCCTGAAAACCTTGCATAAACTTCGCCAAGCCCCATAAGCTGATATTCTGGAATACTGCCAAGAGGCTTGTAGAAATCTACGCTATTGGTTTGACGGTAGATGTTGCCATGGAAACTGAACCCCAGAGTGTGATGGGCGATGTCGTAGCCAGCACCAGCGCGTAGCGTGAGGTCGCTGACTATGCTGCGCATGCGAGCGTCAACTTTGCGGTACTCCTGCTCAGCTCGGAATAGCATCTCGCCACCTAAGTGCCACCTGTTGCGATGAGTGCTATAGCCGCCCTCAAACACATATTTCTCGCTACGGGTATTGCCTCCTATTGTGTCGCCAAGAATATCTGGCTCGAGCAGGTCGTAGTCGGCTATCGAGTTCCACTTGATATCGTGGTTCTTACCAGTGGTGTAGGATGCCTTGCCCCAGACTGCCGTGTTGTCGCCCAGACGTATGTAAGAATCGGCTTTCACTGCAGCAAAGAAATGTCCAGTACCTTTTTGCAAGATAAATGGCGCACTTTTTTTCTGCCAATCGGTGGTGAGATAGAAGTGCGTTAGCGAGTGGCTGTAGGCGCTTTCCATCATCGCTGGGTTGCACCAGGAGATTTGGTGCACGTCATTGAAAAGCGCCTGATGCTCGATTATGGCATCATGCCTATTGACAGTGCTGTCAATGTCTTGCGCACTGACTGCTGTGCAACCAGCGATGAGAAGAAGCAAAATTAATATACTATTTTTCATAGGATTAATCCATTAATATCATTTCAAGCGAAATGCTGTTGTCGTTAAGTTCTACCATCGACACATAATCGCTCTGTGCACGAAATTGACTTGTGTGGGTGGTCGCGTTATTATCAACATATCGCACCACGCCTTCCACATTGATGGAATAGGCGCCACGAAAGAGGTTTTCAATGATTATTGTTCCGCCAGTCTTTCCTGCCTGGGTGATAGTGTTGCGGCTGTTGAGGTTCATCATCTTAACAGAGTATTGAATGGTTTCTATCTCGCCATCGGTGGGAAGGGTGAGAAGAATGTGTCCTGTTGTAGTGTAATCCCGATAGTCGTCGTGACAGGATGCTACGCAAATCAGCGTCAGGGCATACATTAAATATATAAAAGACTTTCTCATAGCTTTATATTCATTTCTAAACCAAAGTAGGGGTTCACATGGCGGCGAATGGTGACGCCATCTCGTTCATAACTGGGAGTATAGTCCCAAATCTTATTGCAGAACATTGCAATGTGGAGGTGATCGTTAAAGAACTTCTTGGTGACCTTGAAATTGATGTTCATTGAGAAGGGCACCTTGAAGAGGTCGTACATCGACTCGGTATTGTTGCGTACAAGATATCGCAAATAGGCATCATCGGCAAGTTCAGGGCTCCAGTTGTGGATATTGCCATCAAGATCCATATACTCGTCGGGAAAGTTGCTGATGGGCAGGCGCTGGTTGGAGGTGAACCACAGGCATTGCGCCGAGATTGAAAATCCCAACTTGAGCCGTGGCACATCGGTGTCGAGAGTGAAATTAGTATTGACCATTTCGTCGGTGTAGCCTTCAATGTCTTTATATATTCCCACAAAGGGAATCTGCTGCTCTCCAACTACCTGTGATGGGCGTTCCATGAGCGCCACCGAGTTGCGGTGCACTGTCTTGAACCAGGCGCCGTTGATGGTGAGGCGGGTGTGGATTTTCTCGACGCGCCTTGAGGCAAATGTGTATTCAACACCCTCTTTTTTGGTTTGGCTACCATTGGAGTAAAGAGAGTGAGCCACTAACTCGCGAGCTGTCTCAAACGGCACACCTTCTATCGATGGTGGTCCAGTGAGTGTGCTTCCGTCGATAACCGAGACATCATAACGTTTGTAGTTATATGGACTATAGATTGCTGTTGAGCGAAATCCTGATGTCATGTTTTCTCGGAAATAGGTCACCGACAGGCGATTGCCGGCAATGTTTATATCTGTGCTTACCTCCCACTTGAAGTTGCGTGCGGCACGCAGGTCATAGTTGGTAGGGTCAACGATATAGGTCATGATGTTAATGCGCTTGTAGGCTTCGTTGGGGTGGTAATAGTTGAATTGCACTAAGTCGATATATACGGGTTCGGGATAAAGGTGCTCGATGGTAGGCATTTTGGTGTGCTCTCCCAGTCCTCCTGAGAGTCGAACGAAACCCACATCATTGCCCACTTTGAATTGTGGGAATGTCCACCCTAAGTTTACTCGTGGATCCCAGTAGAACTTACTATTAAGAGCATAGCGGCTTGAAAGGTTCATCATGTGAGAGCCTCTGATTCCCGCCACCACCTCGAGGGTGTTGCCGCTTATGGTGGTTTTCAAGTTCTCTTCGGCATAGAGCGACAGCGTGTGACTTGCTGGAATGAGAGAAATGTCGCGTGGTCGCCCGCTCATGCCTGGGTATAGCGGTAGCGTGGGGTCGAAAATTTGTCCCTTGCCGTAGTTTTTGTCTATGTTCCAATCTACACCTAACATCAGCGAGTTTGAGACCTTTGTTGATGGCACCTGCAACTTGGTGTTCACTTTCATGAACAAGTTGAAAGGTTTTCCCTCAACCTGGTGCTTAGTGGTGTAGCTGTAAGGCAATATTACGGCATCGCTCTCTCCCTGCTCCATCGATGTCGCTGCAATGGTTGCCCTGCGCAATTGTATGAATTTCTCTCTTGTAATTTTGTCGTTGTCGAGCGATGTCGATAGGGTAGCGTTAAAGGCTTTAAACCAAGAGTTGTAATCGTTGGGCTTGAGGCTAAAAGCCGTCATCAACGCCCATCGGTTATAAGATGATTTGTAAGTGTCGATAGCACCCTCATTGAGGTCGGGGTCGGTCTTGTCATTGTCGAAGGATCCAGTGTAGTCAACATTAACGGCAAGTGTTGTGTTGAAGCGGTTACCATTCCATGCCTTGTGCAAACGTGTTGACAAAGTGAAGCGTTTGTAGTTTTCAAGCGTATTGCGTGGGTCAATGCGAGAGTCCAGATAGTCGGCGTTGATGTTGAGCGATAATTTGCGTGGTTGCCATTCAAATCCCTTTCCCACATAGAAAAGATAGCTACCCATGTCGGCTTTCAGGCGTGCTGTGATGTTGTTGCCTCCGCGTTTTCGCTCAATTTTTACCAGACCGCTTGTGAGATCTCCATATTCAACAGAGGGAATGCCTCTCACGATTTCTATGCGCTCAATGTCATCGGTAGAGATGCCGCGCATATCAACGCCATGATTGGTGAAATCGCGCTTGAGCGATTCACTGTCATTGCTCCCGCTCACATATTGCATGTTAGCATTCGTTGAGATTGGCGCCCCATCAATCATGAAGCTTGTGCCAAGCGATGAGGTGGCATAGTTGGCATCACCGCCACCTGCTTCGCGCAGACTTATGGTGTTGGGGCTTGTCAGGTGAGGGTCTTGCGCCCTGCCACCAGGAATCAGCTCTATCATGTCGCCAAAACTCGATGGTTGCAAGTGGTCCATCGCTTGACGGCCAATCACCGACGAGGTACTGAGTTTTTGTGACTCTTGAGCAGTCACAACCACCTCGTTGAGGGCATTGGTCTGTGACTCAATAAGGAAGACTCCATCGTGCGCTTCTGCGACAAGGGGCTTATACCCTATGTAAGAGATAGTGAGTGTTTCTTTGCTAGGAACGATGATTGAGAATCGCCCATCAACGTCGGTAACGCCAGCGACATCCTTAGAGCCAGCAATAGTAATAGTGGCCCCAATCATAGGTTCACGAGTGCTCTTATCTAAAACAGTGCCATTAATTTTAATGTGAGCGTTGGCCTCAAAAACTACTATCAACAGTAGAATAACAAAACTTGTTCTTTTTATTATCATTTAGCATAAAAAATTGTTTGCAAAAGTAGTGCGATGATTACTCACAGGCAATCACAAATAGTAGTGAAGTTTGTGGGTGTTTCTACACATTAATAATTAGTTTGGGTGATGGCGGTGGGTAAAGATGAGGAATGGGCAAGCCTCGTCCTTATAGGTCCTTTAAATTTATTTAAAGAATAAATTTCCTTTTTTAGTTTGCGGTATGTGTTTTATTGTGTAATTTTGTCGGTTAAAATTAACGTTATAGGAAATATTAATCAACAAAAATAAATTTTATAGCTATGGCTTTTTTGACTAACGACAAACTTACAATCGTCGGCGCTGCCGGAATGATTGGTTCTAACATGGTTCAAACCGCCCTAATGATGGGCTTGACTAATGACATCTGCCTCTATGACGTGTTCTCGCCCGAAGGCGTGGCCGAGGAGATGCGCCAAAGTGGATTTGGTGACGTGAAAATCACAGCAACTACCGATGCAAAGGAAGCTTTTACAAATGCTAAATATATAATTTCAAGCGGTGGCGCTCCACGCAAGGCTGGCATGACACGCGAAGACCTGCTCAAGGGCAACTGCGAGATAGCACGTGGCCTGGGCGAGGACATCAAGCGCTATTGCCCCGACTGCAAGCACGTGGTTATTATCTTCAACCCTGCCGACCTTACAGGTCTCGTTACTCTGCTCTATAGTGGATTGAAACCCAATCAGGTGACTACTCTCGCAGGTCTCGACTCGACCCGCTTGCAGAGTGCTCTTGCCAAGAAATTTAACGTGATGCAGAGCAAGGTTACTGGCTGCGCTACTTATGGAGGACATGGTGAGCAGATGGCAGTGTTTGGTTCACACGTTAAGATCGATGGCAAGCCATTGACCGAAATTATCGGTACTCCTGAGTTCCCAGTTGAGGAGTGGGAGCAGATGAAGGTTGATGTTACTAAGGGTGGAGCCAAGATTATCGAGCTTCGCGGTCGCAGTTCATTCCAGAGCCCTGCCTACCTCTCGGTTGAGATGATTCGCTCGGCAATGGGCGGTGAGAAGTTCCCCTGGCCAGCAGGTACTTATGTTAAGAATGGCAAGTACAACAACATCATGATGGCTATGGCCACCACGCTCGACGAGAACGGATGCTCATTCACTGTGCCTGAGGGCACTCCTGAAGAGAACGCAAAACTCGACGCCAGCTATGAGCACCTGTGCCACATGCGCGACGAGCTGGTAACCCTCAACATCGTTCCCCCCATCAGCGAGTGGACAAAAATCAACCCAAACTTGTAATTAACACATAAATCATAAAAAAGGCTGCAAATCACCTTCAGTAATGGCGCTTGCAGCCTTTTTACCATTCTTAAACATAGCAAAAATGAGAATACTGAAACTCACTCTGGTCGCCACATTATTAATAATGAGTGGCGTGATGAAAGCACAACAACCAGTGCCTTACATCAGTCTTGATAAGATGCCTAATATCATCAACTGTTTGCCGGCACCTCCCGACACAGCCAGCGAGATGTTCCAGCATGATATCAACCGCTTCTTCTGGGGCAAGGAACAACGACTTAACCCCGAGCGTGCGGCCATGGCGCGACGCGATGCCGTGTGGGGGTATCAAAACACTCTCGACACCTTTGAGGATGCCTTCGGGATGCACATATCTCAAGAAGAGACCCCTGAGATTTGGGAACTTGTAACGAGAGGTGTTGTCACAGTGACACAGATACGCAAAGCACCCAAGAAGTTCTATATGCGCCAAAGGCCTTTCATGTACTTCCATGAGCATCTGCTCACCGATGGGGTAGAGGAAAGTGACGCTGATCTTTCCAAAGATGGCTCTTATCCTTCGGGACACACTGCTACAGGGTGGGCAACAGCAATGATACTTGCCGAACTCAACCCTGCTCATGCCGACGCTCTCTTTGCTCGTGCCTATCAGTATGGAGAGAGCCGTCTCATTGTGGGCGCTCACTGGCAGAGCGACGTTGAGGCTGGGCGACTAGTGGCTGCTATCGGTTACTCACAGCTGCACAATAGTCCAGAATTCTGTGAGCAGATGGCAAAAGCCAAGGCCGAGTTTAACCGCCTTAGTGGAGCTGCTGTGGCTACCGACGACAATAGCGACTTTGTGCGCATTACCGATGTGGTGCCCGATGCAATTCTTGAGATTCGTTATTACAGCACCTATAACTTCGTTGGCCAGCGCATAGACGGTTATCAGGCCCCTATAGCAATGCTTACCCGTGAGGCCGCTATAGCATTAAAGGCGGTGAGCGATGACTTGAAGGCTCAAGGCTATCGCCTCAAGATTTTTGACGCTTATCGTCCGCAACGCGCCGTTGACCATTTCATGCGTTGGGCACAAGATTTGAACGCTACCGAGATGAAGCAGTATTTCTATCCCGAGCTGAACAAGGGTGTGCTTATCCCCGACTATATTGCGCGCAAGAGTGGTCACACGCGTGGATCGACTGTTGACCTCACACTCTTTGATATGCGTACCGAGAAAGAGGTGGATATGGGAGGCACTTTCGACTGGTTTGGCGTGGAAAGTCATCCCGACTTCTGCGGCAATCCCGATACTGGAAAATACACTGGTGGCAAATCGAAGGCAGGACGCTCTATCACTGCCAAGCAGTTCCAAAATCGCATGATACTGCGCCAGGCAATGCTGCGCCACGGTTTTAAACCCCTCGACACTGAGTGGTGGCACTTTACCCTAAAGAACGAACCGTTCCCTGATACTTATTTCACCTTCCCGCTTAAATAGGGGAGTAGAGAGTGGGCTGACGCCGCTGATGCGGCGCAATATATCAACATCGCCCAGGCTTGTTTTTCTTGTTTTTTTGTTCTCTATTTAAATTATGAGATTAAAGATAGTATATATATTGCTGCTAGCGCTGATGGGCGTAGGTTTTGTGGGGTGCGACAAGATCGATAATGAGTCGATGAAAGGCTACCCAGTGCGTATTGACTTGGGCGA
Organism: uncultured Bacteroidales bacterium; assembly: GCA_902777835.1. Classification (GTDB taxonomy): domain Bacteria; phylum Bacteroidota; class Bacteroidia; order Bacteroidales; family Muribaculaceae; genus Sodaliphilus. Next base: position 13,460 of record CACYVC010000020.1, read on the forward strand.
GTATGGCAAGTGGAACACCTATGGTGTACACGCTCTTGGAGACTACCGCTTCTTTAATCGCATGAAGGGCATACCATCAAATTTCCCCTATAATGTGAACACCTACACTGGCTTTGGTGGCGTGTTATTGTTTATGGGTCAGGATATGGAGACTGGTGGTCCTTCTCCGTTGGCATTTGACATGGCATGCCCTGTAGAGCATAACGCCGAGGTGACCGTGACCATTGATGAGTCAAATCTTGAGGCGTACTGTCCAAAGTGCAAGTCGCGCTACAATGTGCTACTCGGTTCTGGTGGTCCCATCAGCGGCATGGCGATGGACCGCAAGGTGGGCTTAAACATGTATAGAGTGCGAGGCACAGTAAATGGCGGTTACATCATCACTAATTATTAGGCAAAATGCCAAAATGCGAAACATCACTTATATAATAACATTGATAACGCTGCTTATGTGCATGAGTTGCGTGGCAGTTGCCGAGGATGTGGTGCGAGTGGGCCTGGCTTGGCAACCTAACGAAAAAGCTTATGACCGAGTGGCGCGCTCGGTGGAACTGGCTGGTGGCGAGGCGGTGATTTTGCCACAGATGCGGCCTGTCGGCTTTGAATATGACGACTCGGTGCTTCAAGCAAAGTATCTTGATGGCAATGGCGTGCTCCTGCAGCACTATGCCGATCAGGTGAAGAGCAACACCTATAATGGCACCGCCATCGACTCGCTGATGCAAGGCATTGATGCCGTGGTGTTTCTCGGTGGCAATGACATCAGCTCGACCTTATTTCGTGAACCACAGCCATGGCATGGCATTGCGGGAGACGACTGTAATGCCACCCGCGACGTGTCGGAATATCTCACAATGGCCTACTGCCTCGACCACGACATCCCCGTGCTATGCCTGTGCCGAGGCATGCAGATGCTTGCCGTGGTATCGGGAGCGCCGTTGATTCAAGACCTTGGTACTTTTTATGCTGCCCAAGGTGTTGATTACAACAACCTGCACCGCTCGGTGCGTGACGCTGATGGCAAACGCCATTACACTCCTCACGACGTGCAGGTCACCGATCACTCGTCGTTGCTCTATAGCATAGTGCTGAGCGATGAGATTAAAAATGTGCCGTCGTGGCATCATCAGGTGGTTGGCAGCGTTGATGGAACTGATTTGAAAATCACAGCCATCACGACTTCTCAGGGGTATGACGTGATTGAGGCCATTGAGCGCAAAGACAAGTCCTTTGCGCTGGGTGTGCAGTTCCACCCCGAAGAGGCAGTGCGCCAACACATCTATGAAATTCCCACTGCTAACCAGTTCATGCAACTCTATGAGGGAGTGAGCTACTTCAGGGCACTGATAAATCATTGCAAAAAGTAAAAAGTGGAGAGGTGAGAGTGAAGAGTAATAACTATTAACTATGAACTATTAACTATAAACTATTAAAAATGGATTGGGCAGAAGGACTGCATTGTGCAGTAACGGTGTGCGACACCGAAGGTAAAGTGATTTATATGAATGAGAAATCACGCGAGACATTCAACAAAGGCGGCAAATCGATGGTGGGGCAGAATCTTTTTCCCTGCCACAATGAGCGCTCGCAGGCAATGATTAGGCACATGATGGAAAGCGACACAATCAACGCCTACACCATTACCAAGAACGGTCAGCGCAAGATGATTTACCAATCGCCCTGGCGAGTTGACGGCAAAGTCGCTGGCATGGTGGAGATTTCTATGGTCATACCCAACGAGATGCCGCACTACGACCGCGACAAAAAGTAAGGATTAGGCGTGCCTTGTCCGAAAAGGCTACTTAGTTGTAAACAGCCGAAATAACAGTTCATTCTGATATTTCGACTGTTTTTTTGTTGTGTAAATGCGATTATTTAAAAAATTGTTGTACCTTTGCCGCCGCTAAACCAAACAATGAACCAAACTTTTTAGTGAACAAATATTCTTTTATTATTAACCCAAAACTTTATTTAAAATGAAAAAGTTTTTACTTTCTCTGGCAGTTATTGCTGCTGGCGCTTTATCTCTTGGCGCACAAGAGACTGCAACTCTCACTGTTGCTGACGGCACTACCAACAACAGCTATCCTTTTAACATGCTGTATTGGGACTCTGAAAGCACTACAACCCAAGTAATCTACAATGCTGCAATGCTCGACGACATGATGGGTGGCACTATTAATTCTGTAAAATTCTACGTTAGTGGCACTTTTACAAAAGTTGACAATACCGTTACACAAATTTCAATGGGCACTACCGAGCAAAACGCTTTTGAGAGTGCTACTCCAATTACTGGCCTTACAGTTGTTAAGAACGAATTCACCTCACCCGAATCAGGAGTTACCGAAGTAGAGATCGTATTTGACACTCCTTACGTTTACGAAGGTGGCAACCTGGTGTTTGAGTGCAAGGTTACTACAGCTGGTGGCTGGAAGAGCAACAACTTCTATGGTGTAAACCAGGATGGAAAAGTTTCTATGAGCAGAACTTCTACCTCTAACTTCATGCCCAAGACCACTTTCACCTACGTGCCTGCTCCTCTCGAGGACTATGCTGCATGGGTAAATGTTGAAGCACTCAACTTTGGCAAGACTCAAATTGATACCGAGAAGGTGATGAATGTAACTCTGAAAAACAAGGGTGCCAACGCCTTTACTCCAGCCATCACTCTTGAGGCTCCTTTCAGCACCACATACGAGGCTGCTGAGCTCGCTTCTAAAGAGTCGGTTGAGATTCCAGTGAAATTTGCTCCCACCGAGTTTGGCGAGTACACTGGCACTATGACCATCAACTGTGGCGAGGCTGGCACATACACTATTGCTTTGAGCGGTAACTGCCCCAACGAGTTTGAGCTTACCGTATGCGATGGTGAGAATCAAAGTCAATATGCTCCTATCTATGGCTACTACTGCGACACTCAGGGCACATTCGTACAGATGCTCTATCCTGCCGAAATGCTCGCCGAGGCTGCTGGTGGCAAGATTACTGGTCTTAGATTCTATCCAACAAGCACAGTAAGTGTTGGCACTCCAACCATCGAGCTTAGCTTGAAGGGCACCGAGGAGACAGCCTTTGAGGCAGAAAGCGCTATCGCTGTTCCCGACAACCTGATTACCGACCTCACTACCGTATCGACCATCACCCTTGAGAATGGTCAAGAAGGTTTTCAATTTGATTTTGACCAGCCTTACACTTACGAAGGTGGCAACCTCGCAGTTCAGACTCTCGTAGCTGCTAAGGGCACATGGGCACGCACATATTTCTATGGCGTGAACCAAGAGATCAATACCTCCTATGCACAGTGGTCTGAGACTGGTGGTTACAACCAGATGTTCCAGTTCTTGCCTAAGATGACAGTTATCTACACTAAGGAGCAGACTCCAGTAGTTGAAACAATTACCGTAACTGGCACTGTTAAGGACGCTGAGGGCGGCGCACTCGAGGATGTTAACGTTGTTCTTACCGTTAACGAGGGCCGCACAAGCTACACCGCTACTACCGACGCTGAGGGTGTTTACACTATGGAAGTTACTCCAGTTGAGGGCGCAACCTACGACATGACCTTCACTAAGGATGGCTACAAAGCTCAAACACTTGAGAATGTTGACCTTGAGAATGTTCCTGACGTAGTTCTCGAAAAGGATCCAAACACTGCAATCAGCGTTATCAACGGCAATGCTGTTTCAGTTAAGTACATCGACGCTATGGGCCGCGTTAGCGATCGTCCATTCAAGGGCATCAACATCGTTGTTACCACCAACGCCGACGGCACCACTTCAACAACCAAGGTTGTTAAGTAATTAGCTATCACATATTACATTAAGCGTGGCCTTTGTGACAAGGTCACGCTTTTTATCTTACAACTTTTGAATCTCGAGAACAAAATCTGACAACCGATAACAGATAACTGACAACTTTTTACTACCTTTGCAACGCTTTTAAATATCAATTGAAACTTTTATAAAAATTATAATAATGGCAGAGGTAAAAAAGAAAGCGACATCGAGATCAAAAACATCGCGAAGGAGAATTAGCGAGAGACCTACGTGGAAGAAATGGTTGATTGGTGGTGCGGTGGTGCTGATAGCGCTTGCGGCAGTAGGAGCAATATTCCTGGCTCCCTATCTAACCAGTAAAAGCGATAAAGATGCAACTTTGCTTATTCGCAAAGGTACTAGTATTGAAGTTCTAAAAGACTCACTTGCCAAAAATACTAGCGACCAGTTTGCTGATAAGGTGGTGTCGTTGCTCAACTACACTCATGCCGACGTGAGTAAGCGACAGGGTGCATTCAAGATAAAGAAGGGCGAGAGCGCATTTAGCGTCGCCAGGCACCTCAGAAGTGGCGCCGCCAACGAGGTGAAGATAACAATCAATAACTTGCGAACTAAGGAAGACCTTGCAGCGCGTCTGGCAAAAACGCTTATGCGCCCTAAAGAGGAGTTCCTTGCGGCCTTCAACGACAAAGAGCTGTGCCAGAGTGTAGGGATGAATCCCGACAATGTCACAGGTCTTTTCTTGGCCGACACTTATCAGTTCCTATGGGATGTGGAACCAGCCAAGCTGTTGCAGCACATGAAGAAATTCAGTGATCAGTTCTGGAACGATGAGCGCAAGGCAAAAGCCGAGAAATTAGGACTCACACCAAATGAGGTGGTAACTCTTGCATCTATCGTAGAAGGTGAGACCAATAAAGCCGACGAGAAAGGCATGGTGGCTCGCCTGTATATGAACCGCCTGAAACAGAAAATGAAACTGCAAGCCGACCCCACGGTAAAGTTTGCTCTGAAGAATTTCGCTTTGCGCCGCATCACCTTCGAGGACTGCAGCGTGCAGTCGCCATGGAATACTTACTATGTTTTGGGTCTTCCTCCTGGCCCAATCTGCCTTCCAGAAAAGTCATCGATAGATGCCGTGCTCAATGCTCCACAGCACAACTACATATACATGTGCGCCAAGGAAGACTTTTCGGGCTACCACAACTTCGCAGAGACATTCTCACAGCACGAAGCCTATGCTGCAAAATATCACCAAGCGTTGCGAGAAAGAGGAATAAGACGATAAGTAATAAGAAGTAAGTAGTAAGTAGTAAGTGGGCACTCTTAACTCTAAACTCTTAACTCTAAATTGTCCTTCTTCACCATCATCTCAAACAGCATCTGGAACCATACTATTGCATATAGATATACGTCGATAAAGAGGGTACCGTTGAGGAAGTTGTGGACAGTGGCGGGCACTAACACATCGGTGGGGACAATTCCAAAGAACACGAGCAATGCCCAAAACAGCACTTTGTCAAATATCGTATGGTGTTCCTTAAGCCAGTACCAGAGCATGTATCCAGCAAGGGCGATGAGATAAGTGTGAGTCTCTGAAGAGTCGCCCCATAGTATAATCCATCCCATCAGCACCCCAAGCGTCGTGGCACGGAAAGCGAATTCTTTCCAGCGATAGCGGTTGAGGAAGAACAGCATGATAACAACGCCTATAGTAAGCAGTTGCACAATCCTATAATGGTCAAGGACATATCTCAACGGCCACGCATAGAGCAACGACACGTAGGTGGCACTGCTCTGATGCTGCGACAGCATATCCCACCAGTTGGCATAACACGGCACAAGGCCATCAAACCCCGTCTTCAAAGCTGGAAGCATGAGTAACACCGCTCCAATCACTGCCGCAAAGCCCAACCGCCTGAACACTTTGGGATAACAGAACAAGATGAGTAGTTCAACGATGCCATATACCTTTGTAGTAGCCGAAATCATAATAAGCAGCACTGCCCAGTATCCTCGCCCACGCTCAAAAAGCGAAAAAGAAAACAGGAAAAGATAAGCCACCACAATGTTAAACTGGAAAGGAAACACGCTCTCCTCAAGGATAAGGAGGAGAAACAAGAAAATCTTCACCTTGTAGGCATCATAGCGCTTAGGAAGGGTAAACACCGAGAGGGCAAACAGTGTGTAGTTACCTAAATTCCACACAAAAGGTCCTAACCACTTGGGCAAGACAGCAATGGGAGCAAAAAGCACCGAAAAAACCGGAGTGTAGAGGAAATATCGGCCATGAGCGTCCACAAATTCCTGGGTGTAGGGGTTCACCCCATTCCAAAAGTCAATGGTCGAGTCGCTATATACCAAATAGTTAGCATATCTGAGTCTAAAAGTCTCGATTGCCGTGGCAGCGATAGCCACGAGGAGTCCGAGCAAATAGACCGACAGCTTAGGATTGTTGCGAATTGTCTTTTTCATGCCGTGTGTTATCTCGTTTGCCGTTATAGGAATTTACAAAATATCCGGGTCTGCCCTTCACCTCGTTAAACACCCTGCCAATGTATTCACCAAGAATTCCCAAACTCAGCAGCTGCACGCCGCCGAGGAAAAGCATCGTGACCATAATCGTGGGATAGCCCTGCACTGGTTCGCCAAAGATATTGGTGACTATAATGATGTAGATGAGATAGATAAATGCCACTACCGACACCAATATTCCCAAGATTGACGCTATGCGCAGCGGAGCGGTAGTGTAAGACGTTATACCGTTCATAGCAAGATGCATTAGCGACATAATGCTCCACTTCGACTTGCCTGCGCGCCGCTCTTCTTGTTCATAAGAGATACCTTTCTTCTTGAAACCTATCCACGAATACATCCCCTTGGTGTTGCGCTCCACCTCGCGCATCTGTTTTAGGGCATCAATGCACGAGCGGTCGAGCAACCTGAAGTCGCCGGTATCGCTCTGGATAGGGATATTGGTGAGTGATTTAAGCAGTTTATAATACCACTGCGAGGTCTTGCGCTTGAGCCACGACTCTTTACTTGTCTTGCGCTGAGCATAAACATCGTCGTAACCCTCCTCCCAATACTTTAGCATCTCAGGAATAGCACTCACTGGGTGCTGCATGTCGGCATCCATGATGATGAGCGCGTCGCCCGTGGCATAGTCAAATCCCGCCATCATCGCCTGCTCCTTGCCGAAGTTGCGCGAGAGGTCGATAAAGCAGTATCGCTCATCACTGTTACGCAACTTTATCATCTGCTGCAAGGTATTGTCGGTGCTACCGTCATTCACCATGAGGAATTCCCAATCATAACCAGGGTTATCTTCAACCACTTGCTGCATGCGTTGCTTGATAAGGTCGAAAGACGCTTCTTCATTATAGGCGGGCAGTAATATAGTGACTTTTTTCATTGCATTGAAGTGAATTTGTTATAAGTAATAAACAGCGCGTTCTCGGCCTTGAAAGTTTGGATGAGGCGTTGCAGGCGCTTTGCCATCTCCTCGCCGCTGTTGTGACTAATGGTGTAAGGTATTTTCCACTCACGATGTGCCTTGAGGTCATAGAACTCCCAGGGGTGAAAATAAATCACAAACAGGCCATCATGACGCAAAGTGCGCCGACACAATCGCTTGTAAAGCCACTGAGGATAGTGGTGGCATGCCAGCCAAAACACCGGCAGCCGCAACCAAGGGGTCACCGAGGCAGGGATTTGAAGCAGCCTGCCTTCACGGAAGGGCGTGCGAGAGACATTTAGATGCATATAACGCCCAGGGATGAACGTAGGGTGCAGCGATGAGTTGTAGCGATAACCCGCCTGCTCCAGCTCACTGTTCTCCACCGGGAACATGCGAGGCTGGCGATATCCTTGCACCATGCAGTGGCACAGGTCTTCAAGGATCTGTTTCGATACCGTCACATCACTCTCTTTGGGTTGCCAGTGATCCACCCCATGACTCGCTACCTCATGGCCTTCTTCGATAATGCGTTTCATCACGTCGGGAGCATTCTGAGCAAAGGTGGTGGTGCAGAAGAAGGTTGCCGTCACCCCATTCTCCTTCAAAATATTGAGGATGTGGGTCGTGCCCTCTACCGATACTTCCATGCTTCGCTCAAGGGATATTTCCACACCCTGCTCGCGTGGAACGTCAAATTCCTCGGTATCGAAGCTCAGTAATATGTATTTCTTGCTGGAGGGTTTCATTCTTCAACATCAGGAATCTCAAGAGGCTCAGAGTCCATTATCTGCTTAGCCCTTTGCAGGTCTTTGCGAAACACGACTACTCGCATGGCACCTTGAGAAAACCCTTGCATTAATGCATTGGCGGTGGAGTCACCCATCACGCCAGCTATTACTCCATTACTTTCCAGCACACCTTTCACGATATTGGCATCAACAGGGTTGTCGTATTTGCCAAAAACAACTACATCATCGTCTTTTTCCATAATTATCAATATTTGCCAACAAGCTGACAAGGCAATAGTAGCCTTGTAAATCAGCTATATAAATTTATGCTTTTGAATTATGAATTTTACTTTATGAATTTTGCATTATGCATTATTTTTATCGTCGCTCATCTCGTCAAGCACTTTTTTGAGTTCCTCGTCGGTAGCGGTGAGTTTTGCTTTGCACACTTTGAGCAGTTGCAGCGAGCGGGCCGTGTATTGGCTCAAGTTGTCGATGCTGCAATCTGGACTTTGCATTTTCTTCACTATCTCCTCAAGCTCATTGACAGCTTGAGTGTAGGTCAATTTCTCGATTTCTTGATTTTCCATATATTATTTTGTTTTATTCTGCGATACTATTAATTGTGCCATCCTTCAATGTTGTAACTATGTGGTCGCCAGGTTTGATTGCGGTGGCGCTAGTAACCACATGGCCGTTGAGTGTTGTGAGCGAATATCCACGGTTGAGGGTGTTTTGAGGCGATAGCAACTGCACCTTGTCACTCAGTGTGTTAAGCACCATGCGCTGGCGCTCTATAGAGTTTGCGATGCTGGTCTTTATAACATCAACATAGCGCTGAAGCAACATGTGCTGATTATCGATGCGTCCTTTAACTACTAAAGGTATTGATTGGGCATAACCATTGAGATGCAGCTTGCTATTCTCAATAAGTTTATGTGCCGCAAGGGGAATGAAACTGCCATAATAAGAAAGCTGTTCTCTTGCATGGGCTATCGCCTCACGCGAAGAACTAACCACCGCTGTAGCCATTTCGTTGAGGCGGTTGAGCTGAGCAAGACCGCATTGCACGAGAAACTCGGCGGCAGCAGTAGGGGTTTTGACGTGCAGCTTTGACACCATGTCGGGAATCGTTACGTCTCGGTCGTGGCCTATGCCAGTGATGATGGGCAAGGGGAACTGGGCAATGTTGGCGCCCAGGTCATAGTTGTCGAAGGAGTTAAGGTCGCTTGTGGAGCCGCCACCGCGTATTATCACCACGCAGTCGAACAATTCCTCCACAGCCGCGATGCGGTCGAGGGCAGCAATTACCGAAGGCACGGTATTCATGCCCTGCATCACCGACTCAAAGAGGCAAGTATAGAATTTAAGACCGTAAGCATTGTTGTGCAGCTGATTGAGGAAGTCGCCATAGCCTGCCGCTCCGCTTGCTGAGATAATTGCGATGCGTTGTGGGGCAAGTGGCCAAGATAGCTGCTTGTTCATGTCGATAATGCCTTCTTTAGTAAGGCGTGCTATGATTTCCTGCCTGATGCGTTCTATGTCACCTAGTGTGAACTCTGGGTTTATGCCATTGATGACCGCTTTCAGTCCATACTGCTCATGGAAGTTGGCGTTTACATTCACCATCACCTTCATGCCTGTGGTGAGATGCTTGCCGGTAACTTGGAAAAACTGCGCGTCAAGGCGAGTGAAGGTGTTAGCCCAAATCACGGCATTGAGCCTTGCCACCGTATAGCCCTGCTCATCCTTCTGCAACAACTCCATATAGCAATGCCCACGACTCACGCGCAAGTCACTGGTCTCGGCAGTCACCCAGCAGTTCTGCACGTCGGGGTCATACATCAAGTTCTTGATGCGTTGGTTATATTCTAGGAGAGTTAATGATTGTTGCATCTCGCGTTATTTCTTCTTGAACGTGCCGTTTTTGATTGTATATACCACTTTCTTTGCCAAATAAGGTTGGAAAGTTTTGAAGTCTTCTCCCATGAAGAAGTTGTTGGCATTACATTCGGCCACCAAGGTGTCGCCTTCAAAATGCAGTTCTATCATTGTCATCATCAGACTGCTTACCAAGTCATTTCGCATGTCTTTTGGCATCGATGGCAGAATGAAATCGTCGAAAGTTGGTGTTTTTATGAACTTTGCCGCATCAAGTTTTTGCCATTTAGTGTTGTAGAAAGTGATGCGGCTGTCCTTGTAGGGTGTGGCTACTGTCTCGATGACAGCAATCACTGTGTCGCGTTTTGACTTGTGGAGCAGTTTCATCTCTACTGTTTGTGCCGATGAGGTAGCAATCTTCATGTATTCATCATTGAGGGCAAGGATGCGAGTCTCATCGGTGCGCAGGTCGTTGAAAAGATCGGTCTTGTCGGCTCTGCCAAAGTTGTTGATAAGCTCATAGCGGGTAGGCACAGTGATGGAGTTGAAGATGTCGCCATTTTCCTCCACAAAGAATTTGCTCACACCATCGTAGGCTCCAGCGCTGAATGCAAGAGCCATAATTGCTGTAATTAAAACACTGATTTTCTTCATTACTTTTTAGGCTTTATGGTGCCGTCATCGGCAATATCAAGTTTGTTGTCTTTGAAATCGTCTAGAGTTAGCGACCTGATGTCTTTAGGCACAAGGTTGCTGGCGTCACGGCGAGGGCCAATGCGATGGCCTTGTATGAAAGAGTGAATCTTGCCTTCAACGAATTTGCCGTTGCCGTCAATCTTGGCGACAAGCAGTGGAGCATAGCCAGTTTGAGCTGCTGTGCTCATTCCCAATGTGCAGAAGTTTCCTAGACTATAAGCGATAAGGTGGTCGTTATATAACTCCATGCCGCGTGGCACGTGAGGTCCGTGACCATACACGATGTCGGCACCGCAGTCAATGGACATGTGAGCAAACTGGCGTACGTCTCCACGATCCATGCCATGGAAATATTCCTTGCCATGTGGCACGTGTCGGCAACCAGTGCCCTCAGCTCCGCCATGGAAGCACACAATAAGGATGTCACACTGAGGTCTCAAGCCTGTGATGATGCGCTTCACGGTGGCTGTGTCTTGAGTCTTGAGCGAATAATCCTCATGACCGAAGGCGCAGAACCCATATTTCACGCCATTAATCTCCTTGATGCTCGTTTCGCAGTCTTTGGTGCCAGCCACGCCAATGCCAGCATCTCGCAGAGTCTTGATAGTCGATTGCGTGCCAGCGTCCCAGAAGTCGTAGATGTGGTTATTGGCAATGCCCATGAAGTCGTAGCCGGCATCAACGAGGTGGTTGACATATCGAGTGGGCATCATAAATGAGAACGACAACGGTCCAGGAGCCTTGCGGGTGCTGCCCTCATCGGCAAGTACGCCTTCAAGGTTGCCGCACGCCACATCGGCGCTGCGTGTTATCTCGCGGCTGTCGCGCAACAGGTCTTTGCCGTCGTTTTCGGGCAGGAGACGGTTAGGCTTCAGCGAGCCAAGCATCATGTCGCCGTTCATGGCAATTGTCACGGTGCCAGAGATAGGTGATTTCTTGGTCTCAGTTTGGGCTGTTGTGTCGCTTGGTGACTGAGAAGATGACTGCTGCTTGTCAGCCGTGCCGTTGCTGCAACTCGCCAATGCGGCGAGAGCAACAAATGCCAATGTATTAATGAGTTTCATATTTATTTCTTTATGGTTATTGTGCCGTCATCGGCGATGTTAAGGTGATTGTCTTTGATGTCTTCTTCGGTAAGCGACCTTATATCCTTGGCGGCAGCATTAGTGTCATCGAGGCGTGGGCCCTTATCGCGATACTGGATGAAGGAGTGAATTTTTCCATCAACAAACTTTCCATCCTTGTCAAGGCGAGCTACCAGCAATGGTGCATATGCAGTCTGATAATGCAGTTTCATGCCACGTGGTGTGGCGAAGTTTCCTAAACTATATGCGATAAGGTGGCCTTTGTAAAGTTCCATAGCGCGTGGCACGTGAGGACCATGGCCATACACTATATCGGCGCCGCAGTCGATGCACAAATGTGCAAACTGGCGCAGATTGCCACGGTCAGCTTTGTAGAAATACTCTGTTCCGTAGGGCAGATGTCTCTGGTCCAATCCCTCGGAGCCGCCATGAAAGCACACTATCACGATGTCGCATTCCTGACGCAGCTTCTTGACGATGCGTTTTACCGTAACGGTGTCTTGGGTGCGTAAGGTGTATTTCTCATGACCAAAAGCACAGAATCCATATTTCACGCCATTGATAACCTTAATGCTCGTTTCGCAGTCTTTAGTGCCTGCTACGCCTATTCCATTGTCGGTCAACGTCTTGATGGTTGATTGAATAGCCACAGGGTAGAAGTCGTTGATGTGGTTATTGGCGATGCCCATAAAGTCGTAGCCAGCATCCACGAGTAGTTTTACGCTCTTGGTGGGCATCATGAACGAGAACGAGAGGCGTCCAGGAGCCTTGCGAGTCTTGCCGTTGTCGGCAAGCACGCCCTCAAGGTTTCCGCACGCTACATCAACGCTCCTGATGATAGAGTCACAGTCGATAAAGATGTCTTTTCCATCATTGGGCGGCATGTCATATTCGGGTTTAATCGACCCTGTCATGATGTCGCCATTCATCGCAATTGTGATGTAACAAGTGTCATTGTCTTGAGCACTAGCCATTCCTAATGCAAGCGCCGCCATGGCAGCAAGCAATATCTTATAGAACTTCATATTTGTAATTTTAGAAGAAGTAGTATTAAAGTCGCGCTTAACTCTTCTCTCTTAACTATAAACTGCGCGAAGCGCATTATTTATACGCTTTTATATAAATCTCACGGATTTCGTCGGCAGTGTATTCACGTGGGGCATTAGAGGGACTACCGCTCATTATGGCCTCATAACTCATGTCGTCAATAGCTGCCATATACTCGTCGCGGTCGATGCCATACTCACGCATGGTGGGCACTTCGAGTTTTTCAAGGAGTTTTCCTACTTCCTCCACAAATTTCTCGCTGGCATCAATCTCATCTACCGACTGGATGCGCAGGTAGGTAGCAATGCGCGCCAGGTTGTGGCGGGCTGCCATCTCCATGTCGTTAAGACATACATTCAGGAACATGGCATTTGACATGCCGTGAGGAACTCCAAACTTCGCTGCCATGGGTCGGCTCATGCCATGCACAAGTGTCAAACCAGTGTTGTTGATGCAGATTCCTGCCTGCAAAGCTGCTATCGCCATCTCACGGCGGGCATTGAAATTGCTGCCGTCGCGGTAGGCCTGAGGTAGATAGCGCATAATACGCTTGATGGCGCTCAATGCCAATGCGTCGCTCAAAGGTTGCGCGTTGACCGAGATAAACGCCTCAATGGCATGAGTCAGAGCGTCGAGCCCAGTAGCTGCGGTAACCGTCTTAGGGCAGCCGTTGGAGAAGGTGTAGTCTAGCATCGCCAACTTGGGCAGCAGCGAGTCGCCAATAAGAAGCATTTTCGCTCCAGTGTTCTCATCGGTGATGATGGTGTATTTTGTCACTTCCGAACCCGAACCAGCGGTAGTGGGGATGCATATTATTGGGGGCAGAGTCACATCGTCGATGCGCATTCCATTGTATTGGGCTATTGACCCTTCGAGCACTGTCATGGCACCTATAGCCTTAGCCGCATCAAGAGGACTGCCACCGCCTAGACCGATAATGAAATCGCATTCATTCTCGCGATAGGCTTCAACGCCGTGCTGCACCATGCTCACTGTGGGCTCGCCCTCGATGTTGGTAATAACAGTATATTTCACGCGGTCGTTATCGAGTGTGCGCTCCAGGCTGGCAATCATTGTTGAGCGGGCCACATTTGGACCAGTCACAATCAATGCGTGCTTTCCATAGAGGTTAAAAACGTTCTCAACCGAGGCGATAATATTGTCGCCCATCATAATCTTATCGGGAACTTTAAACTGATACATAATTTTCGTTATTTAAATTATAACTGCAAATTTACGGAAAAACTTTCACATTACATACTATATCGCGAAAGTTTTATATATCATTGACATTTTAAACATTTCATTTTGATTTTTCATGGGAAATGGATATATTTGCACAAAAAAATATTTAAAATTTATCGCTTATGAAGAAAATTACACTTTTACTCTTAGGAGCGGCACTAGTGTGTCTTAATGCTGCAGCACAGGGGCTGGAAGCGGCATTTGGTGCCAGCGAGGCTATGGTGCCCTATTATGAGATGGGGTGGGACAGTCAGGACGAGTTCAACACTTGGACTTACTCTTCTACAAGTTCATCTACATGGAGGTTAGGTAACCCCAGCAAGGCGTTTTCAACAATCGATAGCAATAGTCAGTCGTCAATGATTCTAGACTATGCTAGTGGTCAGAACGAAGTGGCAACGTCGCCCGCTATCGAGATACGCGACAATAGCCAACTTGAGTTCTATTGCTATGCCAGTGGCATTTATCTAGTTTATGGCGCATGGAAACTTTATGCTATCGTCGATAATCAGTCCACATTGCTCATAGATCAGTTTTTGTGGGCTCAGAATAATGGCTATGATGGTCCTAGTTGGGAGAAATTCACTGTTGACCTTGCCAACTATGCCGGCAAGAGCGTGCAGTTCTCGTTTGTCTATGAAGGCGACTATGGCGAGGACGAGGCTATTGACGGTTTCAAAATTAAAGAGGCCAATATTGGTGCCGATGCCACTGTCAACATTAAGGAGGGCGAGAGTGTGCACTTCCTTGACATGACCACTGGCAACGTTACATCATGGAACTGGACTTTCGAAGGTGGCACTCCTGCCAGTAGCACAGAGCAGAACCCTGTGGTTACCTATAATAAGGCAGGCATATATTCTGTGACCCTCACAGTGGGTGACGGAAGCACTACTGCCACAACCACACGCGAGGCATTTGTCAATGTGGAAGGCGAGGCGCCTATTGCAAATATTGGTCTGCCCGCTGGCGCATATCAGTCTCCATGGGTATATCTGTTTGTGCCTGTAAATGTGCCTCTAACCTTCACCGATGCCAGCACTGGCAATCCTTCGCAGTGGGCTTGGACTTTCCAGGGTACCGATATTGCCACAAGCGACGAGCAGAACCCAACCGTGACCTACACTCAGGAAGGCAACTATGGTATACGCCTCGAAGTGTTTAACGACTTGGGCAGCAACGTGTTTGAGACCGTTGACGACGCTATTCAGGCTGGCGGTGAGCAGGAAATCTGGAACATCGCTCCCGAGGAGAACGGCGACCTCATGATGATGGAGATGGGTTGGTATGGCAACTATGCAGGCACCAACTGGCTCGGAATGGGAGAGTTTGCCGAGCATTTCGACGCTCCTCTTGCCGATGCCACCATCAGCAAGGTAAATATATACTTTGGCAAGACGACCGCTGCATCGACCGATGCCGACATTGAGGTGAAGATTGTTGCAGCTGGCGAAGATGGCATGCCAGGCGAAGTTTTGGGCAGCACAAGTGTCAAGGCATGTGACCTTGCTTTTGACCCGACCACCGTCAACGCAACTGAGTTTGTCTTCGACACCCCCGTTAGTGTAAAAGCTGGCACAGAGTTTTTTGCCGTAGTGGGTCCTTTCCCCAATCAAAATGGCGATGATATTGCCATCTTGCTGTGCCGTCGTGATTATGGCGAGAAATGTACAGGCTATCATTTTGTCTATGACGAGGATAGTAACTATAACTACCTTGAGACTGGCACTTGGTACCAGAATGTTGACGACCCTCTCTCATTGGCAGTGGCTCCAGTTCTCAAGTATGCTGAGCCAACCGCTATCAGTACTGTTGTCGGCGATAGGAAGGTGGTTTCACACACCTATTACAATATTGCAGGCATGGCAAGCGACAAACCTTTTGACGGCATCAACATAGTGGTGACTCGCTATAGCGATGGTTCACAATCAGTAACAAAGATAATACAATAATATAAAATAAATTAAACAATGAAACGTACAGCTTTGCTATTGCTTTTTGTCGTGTCGATATTTGTGGCTTGCGCAGCGAATGAATTATTGCATTTTGGTGCAAGTAATTATGACGGATGGATATATACTCAAAGTGTAGTAGAACTTAACAGCAGTAATATTAGTCAGGATAATATCAATCTTTATTGGGATTATGCGCTAATTTCACCTGAAGTTACAACACATAATGTGAATAGTATTAAGGTGGATGTTACAGGCCACACTAATGGTTATCAAAATGCAGAATACAGCAATACGTTGGGACGGGTATCTGTTCAGCTGATTGATGATAACAACGATGTGCTCAAGGAGAAGAAGTACACGTTTAGCGATAAAAAGCGTGACCGAAATTTTGAAGTGTGTTTTGATATCACCGATATTGACAACACACCATTCAGGTTGCGCCTCGCATGCTGGAATGCCAACATTGAGTCTCGCTTTTCGGTTAAAAAAGTTATTATGTCGGTCTATGAATATAACTTAAGTGGCGTGGTTGGTGATGTGAACAACGACGGTGTTGTCACTGCCGCCGACATTACTGCCCTCTATGACTTGCTGCTGAACAACAATAGCAGCAATGTGGTAACTGGTGATGTGAACAATGACGGCATTATAACTAGCGCTGATATTACAGCAGTTTATAGTGTTCTGCTGGAAGAGAGCTGATTTCTGTTTTGAGGAAGAAATAACAATAACTCAAGCGCCTCACTTTTTAGAGTGGGGCGCTAATTTCTTTTGATTGTTGTTGTGGGTTGAGTTTTTGTAACAAGGCTGACGCTAGAGCAGGGTTTGATGCCAATATGCTCCAGTTGCGGTCGGGGCGGAAACGTTCGGCCCATGCTCCTGCCTCATGGGCTATGAGCATGGCAGCGCACACATCCCACTCGTTGAGGTTCATTTCCCAGTAAGCGTCGAGAAAGCCAGCCGCCACGTAGCAGATGTCGAGAGCCGCTGAGCCAAGTCTCCTGAGGCCTCTCACCACAGGCATAATACGCTTGAAGTTGTCGAGATTGTTGTCAGGGTTTACGGCTTTGTCGTAAGGGAATCCCGTGGCGACGACGGCCTTGGTGAGGGTAGGGGTCTCGCTAGGCGCTATGGGCTGCCCGTTGAGCATGGCCCCTCCACCTTTCACGGCAGTGAACAGTTCTCCTAGGCGTGGTGCATACACCACACCTGCCACTGTTTCACCATGGTGCTTTATGCCTATCGACACATTGAACCATGGGAGTCCTGAACTATAGTTGGTTGTGCCGTCGAGAGGGTCAATTACCCATTCCCAATCATTATTGCCGTGCAAAGATAATCCCGACTCCTCGGTAAGAATCGAGTGGTCGGGATAGACGTTGTTAATAAAATCAACTATTGCTCGCTCGCTGGCTTTGTCGGCGGTTGTCACTACGTCAAAGTCGTTTTGCTTTGTGGCGATATTCAGCTCTTTTGACCTGAAAAGCCTAAGCTGAATTTCCCCTGCCAGCCTCGCCATTTCTATGGCGTGGCACAGGATTGCGTTATAGTTGTTCATTTGTGATGGTATGTCACTTCTTAGGGGTTGGTTTTTTGATAGGAATTTGTCTCTTGAACACCTCTTTAAAGGTGATAAGCGTCTCGGTGCGACCTAATCCCAGTTGCAGGAACTTGTCGTGGATGAGTTTGAGCAGGTGGTCATTGTTGTGTGCATAAAGCTTCACAAACATGTCGTATTTGCCAGTGGTGAAGTAGCATTCTACCACCTCAGGCAGTTCTCTTAGGTGCTCAACCACGCTCTCAAATTTTGAAGAGTCGTTTAGGAAAATGCCCACATAGGCACATGTTTCATATCCCACTAACACAGGATTGATTAATGAAATAGACCCGCTGATAACGCCCATCGAATTGAGTTTTTGAATTCTTTGGTGAATAGCGGCTCCCGAGACGTTGCACTCTCGGGCAATTTCAAGATAAGGTTTACGTGCGTCGCTCGATAGCATGTTCAGGATTCTGTAATCGAGGTCGTCTAGTTTTGGTGTTGCCATAGTCTCTTTGATATTTAAAAATGATGTATAAAAAGTTGTCTAATAGGTTTATAAAAAGTAGAATCACTATCCTAAAGGGTAGTTGGAACTAAATATCATTTGCAAATGTAAGAAAAAAATCTTAAATAGCAACAATATGTAATGATTTTTTGCTCGCATAACATCATTTTTTTTGTTTTTTATATATTTTTACATCAAAATCCTCCTTTTTATGTGCCTCTTTATGATCTTGAAGAAACAGAAAAGGGCGTGCTTGCTTGCACGCCCTTGATTAGGTGTTGAAATGTGAGAGGAAAAATTAGTTGTCTTCTAGCAAGATGCTATAAACAGCAGTAATATCGGCGGCAGTGATGATGCCGTCACCAGTCTGGTCACCATTAACGATATTGGTGGAGTCAGTATTGAGCAACCAGTCGTAAAGTGCAGTAATGTCTGCAGCAGTAACTACGCCATCACCGTTAACATCGCCAGGAATTGGGGTGTCGCCACCACCGGCAGGAACAGTGTAGAGCAGTTTGCCAGCGAGGTTGTAAACGCCTCCAGCCACATACTCAAGGTCGGCAGTCTGGGTAGTGCCATTATTGAAGATGATGCCTGTTGGGCTGTCGCCTTCCACGATGTCAGGACCTATCCACTGGTAAACTGGGTTGCCATCGGTTGTGTTGCCAATCAGGGTGATAGGGTCACCAGGCCAAGCGCCGCTTGTGGTGAAGTTGGTGCCAGTAGTGCCGTTCCAAGCCCACACATTGCACTTAGTCCAACTTAAGGGAGCAATGAAGTAAGCGAACTCCTTGCCTTCAACATAAACCACTGTGTTAGGCAGAGTGTTTATGTCGAAGCCAGTGTCGGTGATATATGTGCTAGTAACATCCTCATAATCGCCCTCTTCGGGGTCGAAGGTGTAGAATGCAGTGCCAGTGACACCACGTATGTCTTCGGTTTTAACAAAAGGTTCTTCGCCATCAATGCCACCATCGTTGAAGATGATGTTGATAGCATCCTCCTCAAAAGTTTGGGTTAACCATACCAGACCATCAACGGTTACGTAGGTTTGAGCCTCATCCATCTGAGTGCCAGGCCATGCGCCATTAAGAGCAGTGCCAGCGCCATCCCATACATAGAGGTAGGGTGCGTCACCAGTACTAGTGCGCACATTAACAGTTACAGTAGCGTTAGCTGTAATAGCTACGCATGCGATTGCAATAAGTAAAGTAGAGATTTTCTTCATTAAAGTAAATAGGAATTTAGAGTTAATAATCTAGTTAATTATGACGTGACTTGCAAAAATAGTAAAAAGGGTGTGAAAAGTCAAATTTTCAACCACTTTTTTTCTAATCGCCTAATAATATGTTATAAATCGCAGTTATATCGGCAGCAGTGACCTCCCCATCGCCAGTGATATCGGCGTTAAAACTGTAGGTGTTGCTGGTGCCTAACAGCACGTTGTAGATCTCGGTGATATCAGCAGCTGTGACCACTCCGTCGAGGTTTACATCACCAACGGGGAAGGTCACGATGCCATTCGCGTTGTAGAAGGCACCATTTTCAAAAGTGAGGTTGGCGGTTTGTGGGTTACCGTGATTGCTGAAGATGATGCCAGTGGGGATGTCGTCGCCCACAGTGCCTCCGTCCCACTCCCAGATATCGAGACCGTTGTATAGTTTGCTTCCCACAAGGTTGCAGGCTTGTCCTGGCCAAGTGCCGCCTGTGTAGTTCTGGTTGCCCAGCTGAGCATTCCATGCCCAGCAATAAATGGTGCTAGTCCAAGTGGCTGGCGCGAAGAAGAACGCGTGCAGTTTTTGTGCATGACTTGAGCGTATCCTGTAGGTGCGTGTGATGGTATTCTTTACCTCACCATTGTGCAGCACACCAGCGCGCAGAGTAGTGGTGTGGTTGAAAGTGAGTGTCACGCAGCCAGTAGCTCTAGGGCTAGAGGCGGTGGGCGCTGTGCCATCGGTGGTATAGACGATGGTGGCGTTGGCGAACGAAGAAGTTACTGTCACCGTCACTTGGTCGATATACTCACCGCTTTCCTTATCCACGCTCAGTGTTGCTACACTGGGATCTACGGGCTCCTGTTCGGTGATGGTGCGGTTATACACACCATCGATATAGTAGCCGTGGTTGACAAAGGTCAAGTTAGAGGTCTGGTTGCTGCCGCTTTGGCTGAAGATGAGCCCTGTGGGCATATTATTGGCGGGGTATTCTCCGTCATAGGTCCACTTGAAGATGAGTCGTGTGCCGTCTTCGGTCTTGCCCATGAGTTTGGCGTTCTGGCCTGGCCAGCTGCCACCAGTGAAATTGGTGCTGTTGTTCCACACCCACAGAGTAATGAGGGTGTTGGATGTCGATGTCTCATAAAATACGCTAAGCTCGTCATCTCTAATGGTGGGGGTATATACTTCCAGGTCGTCGATGTCAATACCGCCACCACTGCTGCTGCCCCCGCTCACGTACACGGTGTTAGGGTCGCCCTCTTCCTCGGTGCCGTCGTAATCGAGCAGGGTAGGGGTCACCTTATTGGTTGTGTAAAGGAATGGTCCGTCCTCACCTATCTTTCCAGGACCGTTGAGCACATAAATGCGCATATTGCCTTTGCCGCTGAACGAAGGTGTGGTGAGGGTGCCGTTGGTCACGGTGATGGTGGTGCCGGTGATGACGTCGGTGTAGGTGCCGTTGAGGACGCCAGTGAAAGTTGCACTGGTATTGAGGGCAATGAGTGCATAGCTGTCGATGTCGCCATTGGTATAGCGGCGCCTGAAGGCATAGCCACCGCTCGACGAGCATCCACTCTTGGTGTATTGTCCTTTGCGCAAAGCGGGCACAGCTGCGCGTATCTTGTTAAGGCGCTGCATGTGCTTCACCAGTGGATGGCTCAGTGTCGCTGCTACGTTGCCGTTAGCATTGGTATATTCTCCAAAGTCGGTTGTGGTGACGTCTCCCTTGAGATATCCGCCATAGTAAGCACGCCCGCTGTTCTTAAGGGAAATGTTGGTGCCCTCATCTATGCGCATGCCCTTGCGAAACTCAATCTCTCCACCCTGGAAGAGGCAAGGTATACCGCGCATGGTGAACAACAACGATAGATTCTCAGCCCACTGGTCGGTACCGCCGTTGAAACGGTTGAAGCTGTCAGGACCATAATCGTGGC
Organism: uncultured Bacteroidales bacterium; assembly: GCA_902777835.1. Lineage (GTDB taxonomy): Bacteria > Bacteroidota > Bacteroidia > Bacteroidales > Muribaculaceae > Sodaliphilus. The sequence continues at coordinate 34,532 of CACYVC010000020.1, forward strand.
TCTCCACATAATTGACGTTGAAAGTGGCATCGTTATAGAGGTTGTCTTTGTCAAGTACACCCCACACGCGTCCAGCGCTCTGGAAGTTCCAGTGCACGGTAAAGTCAATTACATTGAGCCCACTGGCATTGCTGTAGTCGGGAGTGTGGTAGTTGTTGCCATCGAGCATGGCATTGTTGCTCCTGGGTTGTGCGCTCTCACTCAGGTTGGCGTTGTGCTCAGCGAGGCACAATTTTTGGTTGTCGAGGGTGGCGGGGTCGGTGCTCTCAAACACCGTGACGCTATTCCAGTAATTAGGGTCGTTGTTCCACTGGCCGAGCAGCGATGCGTCGCTTTGCCAGGTGTAGAAGTAAGGCGAGAGTGAAGGCTGGCCACGATAGGTGACATCATTGAAACGCGCGCACACTTCGGCAAACATGTAGAATGGGCATTCGTTTAAACGCTTGCTCTTGTACTGCTCGCCAAGTGCTTTGAACGCTGGCACAAAGGCGGCGTTGAACGCTAGTCGCGAGATGTGGCCGCCAGTGTCGATGCGGAAGCCGTCAACCCCCATCTTTATGAACTCGCCATAGCAATCGATAAGGTAGTTGTAGGTTTGAGGGTTCTCGGTGTTGAGGTCCACGCAGTCGCCGGCAATCTGCGCCCACCAGCGGTTAGGCTCGTCCCAGTTAAAATTGCCGTAGTGGTGCCATAGATTGTGGTTGTCGTGGTTAACACCATCGGTGTTTTTCATTTTGGTGAGTCGGTCGTTGTACTGTGCGCTGCCGCCCATGTTGCTGTAGTTGTCTTGAAGAAGTCCGCCCTGTGAGATGGTGTAAGGAACCATACACTGGCTCATGTCGCTCTGTGGCACGCTATAGTCGCGGTTGAAGAGTTTGCACAAGTTCTCCTCTCCAAAGTTGCCAGTGTGGTTAATAACGATGTCGAGTATCACTTTCATGCCGCGAGCGTGAGCAGCGTCTATGAGGTCCTGGAACTTCACATCTTCGCTTTCGAGACGGCGGTCCACATTACTCATGTCTAAAGCGTGATAGCCATGATAGTCATATCCAGAGGCATTTTGCACTACTGGAGTAATCCAAATGGCTGTGAAACCCAGTGCCTTGATATAGTCGAGCTTCTCAATGAGACCTTTAAAGTCGCCGCGCCACTCTGGATCTTGATTGGCGACGTTTCCTGCGTGATTGCCGTCCCAACAATAGGTGTTGTTGCTGGCGTCACCGTCGTAGAAGCGCGTCGTCATTGCAAAGTATATTGTCTCGTCACGAAAGTCGGTGCGCCCACCCACAAAGGTCGTGGATGCCCAACTCGCAATAAAAACAATGGCAAACAATGCCAATGTCAACAATCTTATATTAAAGCTCTGTATATTCATGCTGTATGGTTTTTTTGTGCAAGCAAAGTTAAAAAAATATAGAAAGATAATTAAATGAATGAGACTGTGATGAAAAGAATAATCCGTGCAAACGTTTACAATTTAGTAGCATTTGACATCTTGTTTGATTATCATTATTCTTTAAAAAATGGCGTAAAAAAGTGGCTGGTTGTCTAAAAAAAGAATTATTATGCCATATTTTTTTGGTTAATAATGATTTTTATTCTATCTTTGCAAAAAAAGAAAGAAGAATAATTTTAAACTCAAAAAAACCCTTAAAACAGAACAAACGATGAAGAATAAAAAAGAACGCTTACAGTTGATAGTTAATCTCATCAAGAAGAACTGTATTGGAAGCCAAAACGAATTAGCCGAAATGCTAGAGAAGAATGGGTGCAAGGTGACTCAGGCAACCTTGTCGCGCGACTTGAAGTCGATGAAAATCACCAAAGTGGCAACAAATGATGGCGGATACATGTATATCATCCCCGATAACAACGACCTGCAAGACCATCTGCTGATGAGCGGTCGCAACAGCCTCACGGTGCAGCAGCAAGTGGGGTTTATTTCGATAGCCCTTTCAGGCCACATGGCTGTGATAAAGACTCGCAATGGCTATGCAGCGGGTCTTGCCTACGACATCGACATGAGTCGCTCAGATGAGGTTCTTGGCACTATAGCAGGCGCCGACACCGTGTTTGCCATCATGCGTGAAGACATCTCTCATGAAGATGCTCTGAGGTTCTTCTCAAGGTTTGTGCCTCTCGATAAGATGCAAATTAAATAACATAAATATCAATCATTAAATACTATGATAGACATAGGAATTACAGGTGGTGAGACTAAAATTGCCGGTGAACTGGTCAGGTTGCTGATCAATCACCCTGATGCAAGTGTTAAATGGGTGAGTAGTCATTCTGAGCATGGCAAACTGGCGAGAGTACACAAAGGTCTGATAGGTGAGTGTGACTTGGATTTCAGCGAACCTGTTATCGACGATGTGGAGTTGATATTCAACTGCGACCCATTCGATAGCCCTCTTTGCGACGATGCTATAGCTAAGAACGACAAACTCAGGGTTATTGAGTTGTCGCGCGGCTATGGATTTGTCGAGGGAGGTAGCATGTATGGCCTGTGCGAGATAAACCGCAAGTTTATGGTGCACGACTGCTACGGTTATGTGCTTATACCCTCGGCCGAGGCAATGGCAGTGCTGCTGGCTATAGTGCCGCTGGCCAACAAACACATGCTCAAAGGTGATATCAATGTGACAGTTAATTTCAACAACTGCTTTAACAATGATATAAATGTAAATTCTATAAAACAGGAAATTTTGACTGTGGCAAAGGCATTAGACAGTGACTTTGCGGGAGCAGTAAACATAAAACAAGAAAGTGGTGCAACAACACGCGGACTTGTGGCTCATGTAGAAGTTTCGGCTCAAGCCGATATCGACAGTATAAAAGACCTATACAACGAATACTACGATGACCATAATTTCACATTTGTTGTAAACCAGCAGGTGGAAGATGCCGATGTGACAAACACCAACAAATGCCTTCTCAACCTTGCCGTTGAAGACGATAAGCTGCATATAACATCGGTTATTGACGCTCTGCTAAAAGGCTCGGCTGGCAATGCTGTGCATGTAATGAATCTGCTGTTTGGGTTACACGAGAAAGCAGGACTCGCCCTCAAGGCACAAGTTTTTTAAATTATAGGTAATAGGGGAGAATTGAGAGGTGAGAGACGTTTACTCTCACATTCCCATCAACTATGAACAATTTAACTATCAACCATAAAATATGTCAGTAAACAAAGTTATTCTATTAGGAAATGTGGGACGCGATCCAGATGTTCGTTATCCGTCGCAAGGACAGACTGTTGCCTCGTTCCCCTTGGCCACTAGCGAGAGAGGTTATACCACGTCGTCGGGGAATCAAGTTCCTGAGCGCACCGAGTGGCATAACATCGTGATGTGGGGACGCAATGCCGAAGTTGCAGAGAAATACATTCGCAAAGGCACTAGATTGTTTATTGAAGGCCGCCTGCGCACCCGCAACTGGGAGGACAAGAACAAGATTAAGCGTTATGTGACCGAGATATACGTCGATTCGTTTGAGATGCTTGGTGGGGGGCAGAAAGGTGGAGAAACCACTCCTGTTAATAACCAGGCAGCGACTCAGCAACCCGTGCAACCTGTTCAAGCAGCGCAGCCTGTTCAACCCGTACAGCCCGTTGAGCAGAACAATACCACCGCCGAGGGCGACGTGCTTCCTTTTTAATAGGGACTAAACTACTCTGCACACTTTGTTGTTCCCTAAAAATACATAAGAACGTTAGTTCTCATAAGAATAAAAATGGCTTTGTTCTTATGTCCACCAAAGTGATGTGGTTATGTATTTGTCAAAAAATAGGGCCTAATGTGTGATTTTTGGGCACTATTTTTGAAAAAAATGGCAATTTCGTGCAAAAATATTTGCCAGTTTAAAAAAAAGCAGTACCTTTGCATCGCTTTTACGGAGATTCGCTAGCTCAGTTGGTAGAGCACAGCACTTTTAATGCTGGGGTCTTGGGTTCGAGCCCCAAGCGGATCACCTTCCAAATCAGTCAATCGGCTAATAATTAGCTTGTTGGCTGATTTTAGTTTTGGGCAATCCCCATATAAATCCCCATATCGTGGTAGATTTAGGCGCTTCTCATACATCATGTCAGCACAAGGCCAAATATATTAACATTCTTTAATCATATTAAATAGTGCCATAATCTGTCTTGGATGGTTTCTCTACACATTATATATATTATATATATATTGAGTTCCTTTTTCAATCATAATTCAATGATGGTGAATTAAAGATATATGCGAGACTTATGTCTACACGAGAAATAAGAATGCATGAGTGGTGCATTATAAACTATAGTCATATTAGTTTTATGTTTTATTTATCAGCACATTACATCAAAACTGTGATGAAATATGTACTATTTTAATTACGCAAACCTGTTAAATTATATTAAATACGCAACGACTTACCCATATCAAAAATCCGAAGTGTTCCAAAGTTTCCAAAATGTTCCAAAATGATAAAAAATGGTATTTTACAGATTGATAGAAAATGAAACTTTGATTACAATAATGATATCAGATTATTATTAGTTTTACTAACTCATTATAAAACAAGATATTATTCTGCATCATTTTTGTCTTTTATTTTTCGGACCTAATTATATAACTTTGCAAAGTCCGAATGATGATGGACTGACAAGGACAATTGTCGAGAGCCTGATTCTGAAGGACACAAGTTAACGAGGGTTGTCCCCCTCTTTTAATCAACCTTAAATCTATTAAATTATGTCTTATAATTTAAATCTTAGCGATTTCATTGGCAGTAATGTTAGCATTCAAGTGAAAATTGAAGACCTTAAAGAATTCGCAAACATGCTTATGCTTGGTGCCAAGAGCATCGCTCGTGAGGAAGCCGAGGCAGCAGCCAGGGCTGACCAGCTATTAACTATCGATGAGGCAACAAAGTTGTTGTCAGTATCAAAGATGACCCTTCACCGCTGGGACCACAACGGTATCCTCAAGAAGGTGGAGATCGGTGGCAAGCGTCGTTATCGCAAGAGCGACATCGAGCGTCTAGCGGGGTGTAAACTATAATCTATTCCATGAAAAACACTCCATTTGACCCCAGCTCAGGCAGAGTCCGTCTGAATCAGGAGGCAAAATTGCCAACAGACGGACTGCCTGAACCGGTGCAACTGTACATCAAAGAGATTGTACGTGTGTACCATTGCCCTATTGAGTTTGCTATTGTCGCTGTTTTCAGTGTCATATCTTCGGCTGTAGGAAAACGTGTCTTGATTACAGACGGCAAATACACCAACCCTCTCATGCTTTGGTTTGTCAATGTCGCAATAAGTGGCTCAAACAAAACTCAGCCTGTGAAGGAGGTGCTTCGTCCTCTGCGAGAGATAAACAAAGAGAACTATCAGATTTATGAGAGGGAATATAACGAATGGAAATCCAACAAAGAAAGAGATGAGATAAATCAACCAAGATTCAATCAACTTCTAGTTGGTGACTGCACTGAGGAAGCCCGCTTAAAAATCCTGCAATTCAGTTCTCATGGCATTCTAGGATATTATCCAGAAGTGAAGGGATTCTTCGACGATTCTGAACGCTACAACAAGGGAGGATTTGTCGATAAACTGCTAAGGATGTTTGACGGTGATGATGTGTATCTCAACCGAAAGGGAGAAGAGCGCCCCGTTATCCTCAACAAGGTGTTCATGAACATTCTCGGTGACATCCAACCTGGACTTCTAAAAGCCACTTTTGGAAGTCCGCAGTTCATGGAGAACGGATTAAACCAACGTTTTCTCTTCACAATGCCCAAGATCTTCGAGTTTCCTGAGAGAGAGGTTCAATCAATGAAGCTCGAACTCGTTCAGGCTTGGATTGACGCAGTGAAATTTCTCTACAGATTGGATTTCACTGACTGGGGAATCATATCGCTATCTCTTGGAGCAGACGCACTCTACACTGAATACTTCAACAATATTCAGCGTAAAAAGGCAGAAATTAAAGAGACAACAGGTGATGGTTATATATTGTCGGTATACAGCAAACTGCAGATACAGGCTCAACGCCTTGCCGGAATAGTACACATGATGGGGTTGATAAATCACCCTGCATATTTCAACTACCGTTTTGTGGCTGAAGCAGAGATGGAATATACAATCCGATGCATGGACTACTTCGAGCAGACTGCAATTGAGGTATATTGTGAAATATGTGGAGGGTGTCCTGCAGGTTCAAAGCAAAACCTAACACAAGCTCAGATAATCCGCGATTTCAACAAGACAATTCCGATTGTCAATCTGACTAAGTTTGCTGAAGGAATTGGCAAGAACAAAGGATATGTCTCAAAAATCCTCAAACCTGCCAAGAATGATTGAAACTCATAATCTGTTGAAACGTCAACACTGAAAAGCGCCTTAACACACTGTCAAGCAGCGGTTATCAACCTATTTCAGCGTTGACTTTCTCTTGAAATGGCATCTGATTATCAATCATTTAGAAAGACTGAGATTATCAACAATGTTGACAATCATACAATACAATACAATGTAATCTAATTTATCAACACAGAATTGAAGCTAACACTCTGAAAAGCAACAACATGCTGTGTGGTTTCAAGTTTCCGTTGATATTGAAGTTTTTTTATCTTAATTATCTATCACATGGGAAACATTCAAATTAATAATTTATCTTACAATATGGTTGAGCAAAACAATATACCTTATTTAGACCGTATGGTCAGTGTTTACAATAATGTGTACGGAAAGGAGAAACGTGAAATCAAACTGCGTGAGTTCCTTTTCTGCATGAGTGAGAAACACAAAGAGCAGATCATGCGTATGCGTTATTGCGGCGACAAGGATGTTCGAGCTCAATTGAAGAAGCAACTTCCTCAAGCCACAATCAGTGGTGTGTTCCTGGGACCTCGTAAGGCAGAGGAACAGACCTATCACAATGGTCTTCTCTGCATCGATATCGACAAAAAGGACAATTCTGACGTGACAAATTTCGAGAATTTGAAGGAGAATATACTCTCTCGATTTGAAGAAATCCTTTATGCAGCTCACTCAGTCAGTGGAGAAGGATACTTTGCAATCATCCCTCTAAAGTATCCAAAGCTTCATGTCCGCCAGTTCCGTCACTTGGAACAGGCCTTTGCCAAACTTGGTATCATCATCGACCACAACTGCAGTGACGTGAGTCGTCTACGCTGTATCAGCTATGACTTTGCTCCGTATGTTAACGAGAACGCAATCCCATACGATGGTGTTTACGAAGAACCGAAACCATCCTTTCGCCCAGTGAATCGCAGAAACTTTGTGGATGACACTGACGAGAGAGTTTTCATGGCTTGTGAGGAAATAAAACGGAGACACACAGACATGACGGATAACTATGCCGACTGGGTAAGCATAGGCCTTGCTCTAGCATCGTTAGGCGAACAAGGGCGTGACTACTTCCATATCGTAAGTGAGCAGAATCCCAAGTACGATCAGCATGAGACAGACAAAAAGTTTGATGGTTTCTTGAGAAGTAGCAGTAGAATCACGATAGGCACCTTCTTCCATTACTGCAAGATGCATCGCGTGTTGTAAAATCATCAGTTGATGTTACTAAATTTAACCCGCCATTTCCGTACTCATTCAGAGAAACGAAGAATGGTGGGTAAATAATTGTTATAATTTTGCCTGATATCGTTACATGAGATGCGTAATAGTATTGGACTCAATTCCGATTGGTAGAAAAATAGTGTTTTTTACATGTTTCCAACCTATGGTAAAACCAGTGTACATCGGGGTTCTTACGGAAAAAAACAAGGTAATTTTTACGTTTTTTTCTATTTTTCCGGCTTTGAAAAAGTTAGAAGGCTGATTATCAGTCTAAAAGGGGTTGAAAAGGGGAATTTCCCCCCTTCTTTGTCTGTCAAGACCCCCCGACCGCCCTATGGAGCGACTCCGTAAAACTGCCTTTTCCGTTTGCGGAATGTGCAAGGCGAGCAAGGCGATTGTGCGGTAAAATCGCTGACGTGCATGAGAGAACCGCGACGCAGGAGTCGGTTTCGCTCACGCGTGTCAGCACCGCTTTCAGCCAGAAATCGTGTCAAACTCGTTTGACTTGATTTCGGCATCA
>CACYVC010000021.1 GCA_902777835.1 uncultured Bacteroidales bacterium
TTAATGACGTCATTTGACCCACAATAAAAGCATTTTTTGCATCATATTGATAATAAATGCTGCAAAGATAAGGATTGATCGGCTTTCTCAGAGATTTCACCACGCAAAATGACCAATAAGCCTTCTTTTGCTCTCCAAAACAGACAAAAAAAGCGGTTAATAAACGACCTAACTGTCTGTTTACTAACCGTTTCTTTGTTTCGTCGGGATGACTAGATTCGAACTAGCGACCCCACGCCCCCCAGACGCGTACTCTAACCGGACTGAGCTACATCCCGAACATGCATTTTCGAAAAAAGCATTACCACAAGGTGGTGTTTTTTCGAAAAGCGATGCAAAATTACTGCTTTGGTTTGAATTGTGCAAACTTTTTCTGATTTTTTTCTTTTTCTATGCTAATTTTCTTTCAAATTTCGCTGGTTTGTAGCGCGTGGGGTGTGATCTTGCGGCAATGTGGTGACAAAAAAGTGGCGGTATTTGCCGCCACTTAGCAGTTTTCTTACAGTAAAAGATTAATACTCCATCATTGGAGGAAGCTCTTTGGCTTGGGCTACCATCTTCTCCACCTCAACGAGTGCAGGCACACGGTTTACGAGGTTTTTGGCGGCATTCACTTCTTCGAGTTTTGGCTGCAGGTTGGCAGGCACACGATTGCGAAGCTCTTTCACTGTGTCAACTCCAGCTGCCTCGAGGAGTTCGCTGAATTGTGGTCCTACGCCTTTGATGCGCATCAGGTCGGCATGATTAGTCCACTTGAGGATTAGTTTGCCGCTGATGCCAGTTGCTTCTTCGAGCGCTTTGCGACCAGCGGGTTTCGCGCATTTCTCGAGCAGCGCGTCGGTGTCTTTGATGCCTGCTTCAATCAATTTGGGAGCATATACTTCGCCCACACCCTCAATGTCGATAATCTTGTAAGTCATAAAAAATAGAAAGTTTAAATAGTTAATAAATAATTGATGAGTAATTTGTGGCAAATATAGGCATTATTATTCCAAAATGCAAGCGTTTTATGGTTTTTTTTGAGAGATTAAAGCACTGTGATGTGTTATGCATCATCTTTGTCTTAAGAAAATGACTTAAGATATTAGATATTTTCAGTTAACCAAAAATCGGAGAGTAGTCATCGGCGCCTTGTTACAACCCCTCAAAACATGTTAATCTTATAAAAATGGCCGAGTTTTCTCAGCCTTTTTTTGTAACTTTGCAAGCTAAAATAAATTTTGTGGTGTCGTGATTCCAAACATTATACATTCACCACACATAAAGTACTCAATAGTATATGAAACGAAACGCATTAGGACGCGGACTTGACTCACTCATATCAATGGACTCGATGGACGAGATACAACTTAGTGGCTCGTCGGCAATCAACGATATCCCAATTGGTGACATTGAGCCCAATCCTGACCAACCAAGAACCTCGTTTGACAAAGAGGCGCTCAATGAGCTGGCTGCATCGATTAAAGAGCTGGGAATTATCCAGCCACTCACCTTGCGCCAGCTTGACAACGGCAAATACCAGATAATCTCGGGCGAGAGACGCTACCGCGCTGCAAAAATCGCCAAGCTCACCAGCGTGCCAGCTTACATACGCGATGCCAACGACACCGAGCTCACCGAGATGGCTCTCATCGAGAACATTCAGCGCGAGGACCTCAACGCCATTGAGATTGCCCTCACCTTCCGCAAACTCATAGACCAATACAAACTCACTCAGGAGCGCCTGAGCGAGCGCATAGGCAAGAAGCGCACTACGATTGCCAACTTCCTGCGTCTGCTCAACCTCCCGGCAGAGATACAACTTGGCCTACGCGACAAGAAACTCGACATGGGCCACGCCCGAGCAATTCTCTCGGTAGCCGATCCTGCGTTGCAGTTAAAATTATATAACGAGACACTTAAAAAAGGTTTATCAGTTCGACAAGTTGAGCAGCTGGCAAAGCATTATCAGGAAATCATTAAAAAAGGTGAACAACCACAAGAAGATACTGCTAAGCGCCACAACACCGCCGATTTCGACATCCTCACCAACCATCTGTCTAAGGCATTTGGCGTGCCAGTAAAGATGGCATGCGATGCCAATGGTAAAGGAAAAATAACATTTGCCTTCAACAGCGATGATGAACTTGACAGAATTATTAGTATCTTTGACCGCTTAAAAGAAAAATAACCATACGTGCGATGCACACGGCGCCTTCGGTTTATGCAGGAAGCCTAAGTGCAACGCACCCTTGAGTTTTGATGTGATACAACACGGCCACATATCAAATCTTTCGTCACGCATGGCACTGCTGCTCGTGTGTGCGGTTGTTGCCTGCACGGTTCACGCACAAAACCGCGAATTTAACCATGAGCGCGACACTATCGTGATGGCCGACAGCACAATGTTGCTCAGCGCCAAGCTTGACAAAGACGCGAAGCCCATTGTCAACGACAAACTCAAGTTTAACCCCAACCCTATGCGGGCGATGTGGCTTTCGGCACTGTGTCCTGGCGCAGGTCAGATCTACAACCGCCGCTACTGGAAGCTGCCCATCGTGATTGGTGCCTTTGTGGGACTCACCTATGGCACGTCGTGGAACAACCGCATGCTCAACGACTACTCCAAAGCCTACCGTGACATCACCGACAACGACCCCAACACTCGCAGCTACATGGACTTTTATCCTCCCACTGTTAAGGAGAGCGACCTCGATAAGAACTGGCTCACCAGCACACTCAAGAACCGCAAGGATTACTACCGCCGCTATCGCGACATATGCATAATTGGCATTGCCGCTGTGTATCTGCTAAACGTCATTGATGCCTACGTCGATGCCTCGATGATGCACTTCGACGTGAGCGATGACCTATCGATGCAACTCCGACCGGCAGTTATCGAGAGTTCCATGTCACGCTTGCCATCGGTTGGGCTGGGATGCGCGTTCTCGTTTTAATAACACACGAAATATCACAATAAGAAAACACAATATAAGTCATGAAATATAAAGTTCTAATATTAACAGCAATTACGTTTGTAACAACGTGTTTTGGCGTTGAAGCCAAAAACATTCTCTCGCTCAAGGAGTCGATTACCGATAATGCCATTGTCTATCCTTCGAGCTTTGAGACCAACACAAAAGAGATGATGGAAAACTGGTATCTAAAGAACTATGCCATCATCGATGAGTCAAATATTGAAAACCGCGACTATGGACTGGTGAGCGACGCTGAGTACATCAGGCGATTAAAAGCTCTGCCCACCGATATAGAGATGCCATTTAACCAGATCGTGAAAAGCTATATCGAGCGATACGTCGTTAGAAGCCGCACTCTCGTGGCACAGATGTTAGGTATGTGTCCCTACTACATGCCCATCTTTGAGGAAGCCTTAGAGCGCCACCAGATGCCGCTTGAACTTAAGTATATTCCCATCATTGAGTCGGCACTCAACCCCAATGCCGTGTCTCCAGCAGGAGCAGGCGGACTGTGGCAATTCATGATTACTACAGCCAAGGGTGTGGGACTCACTGTTGACACTCAACTCGACGAGCGCCGCGACCCCTACAAGTCAAGCGAGAAAGCCGCCGTATATTTCAAGCAGCTCTACGACACCTATCATGACTGGTCACTCGCTATCGCTGCCTATAACTGCGGTCCAGGCAATGTAAATAAGGCTATACGCCGTGCCGGCACCGACAACCCCGACTTCTGGGAGATTTACAACTACCTGCCACGTGAGACACGCGGTTATGTACCAGCATTCATAGCAGCCAACTATGTGATGAACTACTATCAAAAGCACAACATCAACCCTACCCTCACCAAGAAACCACTTATCATCGACACAGTGGCGGTGACCAAGCGCATACACCTAAACCAAATATCTGACGTGCTCAACATACCTCTTGATGAGATTAAAATCCTCAACCCCCAATATCGTGCAGGTGTCATCAATGGTTCTCAAGCTAGACCTCTCACACTCGCACTGCCTTCACAACAAATCTACAGCTACATCATGGCTGAGGACAGAATAGAGAACTACCAGAAGAGCGTTTACGCTCAAAGAGGTGAAGTGAAACCCGGTGATGTAAGACAGATTGTTGGCGAAGAAGAGGTTGCTGACAAATATATCTACCACACTGTGACCGACGGCGAAGACTTTATAGAAATTGCCGACCGCTATGGCATGGAATATGATGCTCTCAAAGAACTCAATCAGCTCACATCTACCACCCTGCATCCTGGACAGGTGCTGCAAGTGATTAACATGAACTCTGTCATCGAAGAGACAGTGATGGGCAACACCTATGCCAATAACGGCAATCAAGAATTAGTTGCCGAGAACACCAACAGAGGCAATAGCAGCTATAATAACAATAGTGGCTACAGCAGTAACTATAACGATGACTACAACAGTAGTTACAACAACAGTTACAACAATAGCAACAGCGGCCGAAACAACAATAACAGTAGCAACAATAACAGCAGCAACCGAAACAACGGCAACAACTACAACAACAATAACAGCAGCAACAACTACAACAACAATAACGGCAACCACAACAACGGAAACAACGTTAGTGGCCGTGACAACAGGCCAGTGCCTCCAAAACCCGATCAGTCGAAGACACAACCTAAGAATGTCGTTCCTGAGAAGCAGAATACCGCTCCTAAAAACAACAACAATACAGCAAAGAACGACAACAAAAACAACAAGAACAACACTCCCAAGAACGATAACAAGAACAATAACACTGCCAAGAACGATAACAAAGGCAACACTAAAAACGACAACAAGAACAATACTACCGCCAAAAACGACAAGAACAAGAACAACACTGCCAAAAACGACAAGAAAAAGAATGAGGAAAAGAAACCTCAACCAGCTCCTAAGCACAAGGTGAAAGAAGGTGACAACCTCACCAAAATAGCCAATCAGCATGGCGTTTCACCCGAAGACCTGCGCGCTGCCAACAATATCAACGGCGACCATATCGAGATAGGACAAAACCTCACTATCCCCGAAAAAGGATATGCCAAGAAGCACCCTCAACCCAAACAGCAAACTAAGGAGCAGCCTAAGGAGCAGCCTAAGGAGCAGCCCAAGAATCAAGGCAAGCAGCATGGCAAACAGCATACTCAAACCAAAGATCAGGATAAGCAGCACACTCAAGCTAAAGATCAAGGTAAAAGCAAAAACAATGCTACTACTAACCACAAAGACAATAAGGGCAAAGACAATAACAACACAACAAATCAGAAGAGCAATAAGGGCAAGAACAAGGACAACAACACAACTGCCCAGCCTAACAACAAAGGCAAAAACAACAACTCTACTACGCAACAAAACAACAAGGGCAGCAATAAGGCAGGAAAGAAGAAATAACTACAACTTCTTACCTACAAAAACAGAAGCGAGATGGCGTCAATGTCATCTCGCTTTTAATTTGGGAAGCGATAGCAATAACAGCTATTTCCCATATTCCTTTTGTGGCTCAGCGGCAAGGGTGATGGACTCGTCTTCGGAAGGATATAGTTTAGCGCCATTGGTCTCTAGGAAAATCTGACTCAAACGACGGCTCAAAGCCAGTAGCGTGGCACTACGATTCTCCTTGCTTAGCTGGCATTCCCACACTACCAGCACATACCAGCCCATCTTGTGCAACAGGCGATAGTTGCGCTCATCGCGCTCACGATTGCGGCGGAATTTCGCTGTCCAAAAGTCAACATTGGTCAATGGCACACGATACTTGTCGCATCCCTCATGAGCATGCCAAAAACAGCCATTCACAAAAATCACTGTGCTGAGTTTAGTTAGCACAATATCGGGGCGACCAGGCAACTGCTTTACGTTAAGACGATAGCGGTAGCCCTGTCGCCACAACCAGCGGCGAACTATCATCTCGGGCTCCGTATCGCGGCTGCGGATGTGGCTCATGCAGCGATGACGCTGCTCGGGGGTCATTTTGTCGGACATTTCTCCAGTAACGGAAAGGAAGTTAACGCCACTCCCCTACTCAATGTTTTCAATCAACACCTAACGCCTTTTTCACCTGACTTGTGAGGTCGATGGCACCAACGCCAGTATAAACCACTGGACTTTTCGACACATCTATTATATATGTGTAATGACCTGCATCGCCCACCTCTTTGATAGCAGCATCAATCTTGGCATAAATTGGTGCTTCTAGTTCCTGCTTCATAGTGGTTAACGAGGCTTGACTCTTGGCAAGAAACGCCTCTATAGCGCTGTTGCTTTCTTGTATCTCTCGCACTCGGCGGTCACGAATAGTGGCAGGGGTGTCACCAGCAAGACCTTGATAAGCGGCATACTTATCGTTAAACTCCTGCTGCATCATCTCATACTCTGCTTTATATTGCTGCGACGCCTTCTCGAGTTGTTCACTTGCCCGCTGACTCTCGGGCATAGCGTCAAACACACTCTGCACATCGACCATAGCAATCTTCATCTGCGCCATCACCGCAAGTGGCAACACCACCAGCACAAGCGTCAATAATCGTTTAATATTCATCGCTGTATCATTTAAATTGATTTCACTACCGCAAAGATAACACTTTTCTGCGTGTTTTTACTTTTTCACCACAAAAAAATGGCCTGCAGCGACAATCACTACAGGCCATACTCTAAATTATCAATAAGCTTATTTAATATTCAACTTAGCTTTAACCTTGGCAGATACATCCTCGATGTTGTTGCCTCTGTAGAGCAGAGTCGCAGAGTCTAGAATGCCGGCATAGCCACCTTCGGCACCAACTGCCTGAATAGCATTCATCAACTTTTGCTGGATAGGAGCCAGCAGAGTTTCTTGTTGTTGCTGCATATCTTTCTCAGCTGTCTGCCTGAAGTTGTCATAACGAGTCTTCAGATCCTCAAACTCCTTCTGCTTAGCCTCGAGTTGAGCTTCGCTAGCCTTGTTCTTGGCCAGTTCCTCATATTCATTAAGTTTCTTTTGCAACTCATCTTCGAGAGGTTTAGCCTGGGCTGCATATTTCTCTTGAACACCCTTCAGTGTGTTGTTGGCAGTAGCCACCTCGGGCATCACATTAAAAATTTCCATTGGATTTACAGCTCCAAACTTCAAAGTCTGTGCACTCAGGCACATAGGGGCAGCCACGAGGACTGCGAGTAAAAATTTCTTAAACATAATCAATTAATTGGTTATTTATAAAAATATAGTTTTGAATTGTCAGTTATCAGTTGTCAGTTATCAGTTGTCAGTTATCAGTCGAAACCTAACACTTAAAACTCATCACTTATTTCGAGTAACCTAGTTTCTCTAGCACTTGGTTGCTGATGTCGATATTAGGTGAGGCAAAGATGATGCTTTGCGATGAGGCACGGTCGAATATCACTTGCAAGCCTCGTTCCTCGCTCACCTTCTTAACGGCAGCATAAATATCGTCCTGAATTGGTTTCATGAGCGACTGACGTTTCTTGAAAAGCTCGCCCTGTGGACCAAAATATTTGGCATTGAGCTGCATTGCCTCTTTCTCCTTGGCAACGATTTCCTCTTCTTTCTTCTTCTTCTGATCATCGGTCAGGAAAACCGATTCGCTCTGATAGTTCTTATACATTGCATCGGCAGCTTTCTTAAGCTCGTCAACCTCGCGTTGCCAGCGCTGCGACACTTGATTTAACTGCTCATTGGCCATCTCGTAGGCAGGGATGTTCTTAAGGATATACTCCATGTCAACGAGAGCAAACTTCTGAGCACTGGCTGTTGCCATGCAGGCAACCATCGCCACTAATAATAATGCAAACTTTTTCATGTTGTCTATTACGTATCTAAATTTGTTAATATTTTGCTTGCTTTGACTATTATTTAAGTTAAAAGTTTAATTCTATTTTTCAGAAATCAGATGACTATGAACTCTTAACTATGAACTGTGAACTATGAACTGTGAACTGTGAACTATGAACTATTTAGAATTCCTGTCCAAGCACGAAGTGGAAGTTGCTTCCGCCCTTAGTGCCGTAAACCTTGTCGAAGCCATAACCCCAGTCGATACCCATCATACCAATCATTGGCAGATAGATGCGTGCACCCACACCAGCCGAGCGCTTGAGGTCAAATGGATTGAACTTCTTAACGCTAGTCCAAGCGTTACCAGCCTCAACAAAGGCGAGAGCATAGATGGTGGCACTGTTAGAGAGCATAAACGGGAAGTGAAGTTCCATGCCTAAACGAGTGTAGGCATATCCTTCCTGGCCGTAAGGAGTGAAGGCACCATTCTCATAACCACGCAGGGCAATGGTCTCGGTAGCATAGGTGTAGCTTCCGCTCATACCGTCACCTCCCACATAGAAGGTCTCAAACGGCGACTTCAGGTGCTTGTTCCAGCTGCCGAGCAGACCAAAGTCGGCACGTGTCATCAGCACGAGTGTCCATCGACCATTGGGGTCGGTAAGTGGAGTATAGGTCTTAGACTGGAACTTGAGTTTCCAATACTCAATCCAGTGATATAGCTCTTTCTTTGAAGCATCGGTACCAGCCTCGCTCAGTGCCTTCCAGTCTTTCTTACCAAAGAGGTTGGCTGGAGGTGTAGCGTGGAATGAGAGTGTGAACGAACTGCCTCGACGGGTGTATAACGGGTTGTCGATACTATTGCGTGAGAGAGTAAGTCCGAGCACGAGCGAGTTGCTCACACCATTCTTCATGTAGTACATATATTCCCAGTTCTTGAGGCTGTACCACTGATAGCTCAGGTCGGCCATGAGTGTAAAGTAGTCATCAGGCCATTTCAGGCGCTTACCAAAACCAACTGTCACACCAGCCATCTGCAGGCACTTACCTGGGTCGTAGGCATTCTCATAATAGTTGTTGCCATAGTTGCCATAGTAATTGTTATATCCGTTATACATGCCATTGTACATGTAATTGAGATAATAGTTCTGATACTGGCTGTTATAGAACGACGAGTTGATGCCAGTGGTGCGGCTGTAGAATGCCGACACTTGCAATGTGTTGGGGCGCTTGCCACCAAACCAGGGGTCAACAAACGAGAGACTGTAGGCCTGGTAATACTTGGCATTGGTCTGAGCACTGATTGAGAATGTCTGTCCATCACCCTGTGGGATGATACCTTTATAGGATGAAGGATGGAAGAGGTTCTTGATAGAGAAGTTGGTAAACTTGAGTGTCACTTTACCGATGATACCCGTCTGTCCCCAACCTGCAGAGACCTCAATTTGGTCATTGGCTTTTGACTCCAGGTTAAGTATGATATCTACGGTGCCATCTTCCTCGTTGGGCTCGGGGCGGATGTCCATCTTCTCAGGGTCGAAGTGTCCTGTCTGGGCAATCTCACGAGCCGAACGCACCAAGTCTTCCTTACTGAAGAGTTCGCCTGGGCGCACACGCAATTCACGGCGTACTACCTTCTCATAGAGTCGGTCGTTACCATTAATCACTACCTTATTGATGCGTGCCTGCTTTCCCTCATAGATGCGCATCTCAAGGTCAACAGAGTCGCCTTCAATCTTGGTCTCGGTGGGGATGAGTTGGAAGAAGAGGTATCCGTTGTTCATATACAGGTTAGAAACGGCATCGTCGTCTTCGCTCACGCGTTTGTTGAGTAGTTTCTGGTTATACACATCACCTTTCTCAAATCCCAACACCTCGTTTAGTGTGGCAGTGGGATACACAGTGTTACCCACCCAGTTGATGTTAGAAATATAGTATTTCTTACCTTCATCAACCTTAAGGTAAACGTCAACCTGTTTTTCGTTGTAGTTAGCTATGCTATCCCACACTATCACGGCATCGCGATAACCATTCTCGTTATATTTGTCGATTATTCGCTGTTTGTCTTCTTCATAGTCGGTGCGCACAAACTTCTTCTGGCTGAACCATTTTAAGACGTTAAGAATACCACTCTCGTTGGTTTTCTTCATGGTGCGCTTAATCTTGCTGTCGCTGAACACATGGTTGCCCTCGATGTAGATCTTGTGGACACCAACTTTTTCATGTTTATCAACCACAACATCAACAATCACTTCGTTCTGCTTGCTAAGGTCGGGTTGCTGACGCACTTGACAAGTGGCCTTTTCAAAACCTTTGGCAGCATAATATTTCTCAATAATTTGCTCAATGCGGTTAGATATGTTTGGTGTGATTTGATTTCCTACCAGATTGCCCAAGCGCTCAGTGATATCCTTCTGCTCGCCTTTCTTCATGCCCAAGAAGTTGACTTTAGAGATGCGGGGCTGCTGGCGCAGGTTAAACTCAAGCCATGCCTTGTCGCCATAGATTTTCTCCACATTGATCTGAACCTTTGAGAAAAGCCCCTGACGCCAAAAACGCTTAGCAGCAGCCTTGAGTTCACTGCCAGGAATCTCGATGCGCTGTCCAATGCTTAATCCCGAGTAGCCAATAATGACATAATCCTCGTAGTTGTCAACTCCTGTAACTTTTATGCCAGCAATCATATACTTGTTGGGAGTGCCGTTAAAGGAGAGTTTTGGATAGAAAATTGTATCATTCAAGGTATATGACTCTTGAGCACGGCTGAATGTTGTGCCGAGCGTCATAACTGCAAGAAAGACTATTAAGAATTTAATATATCGCATATTTGTGTCGTAATGTTTTGTCGTGTTTAATTTGACGTCAATTGCTCACTGGTTTTGCCATAGCGACGCTCACGTTGCTGATAGCTGATGATAGCCTCGCAAAAATCATCTTTAGTGAAATCGGGCCAAAATTTGTCGGTGAAATACAGTTCGCTGTAAGCAATCTGCCACAGCAGGAAGTTGCTGATGCGCTCATCACCTGCAGTGCGTATGAGAAGATCGGGATCGGGCATTTTGCTCGTAGCTAGTTGTTGAGAGAATAAGTCGGCATCGATAGAGTCAATCTCAATTTCTCCATTGGCAGCCTTGCGTGCCAGCGACTTGCAAGCTTCAACTATCTCCCAGCGCGACGAGTAGCTCAATGCCAAGCACAGCACCAGACCGGTGCAGTGCGAGGTGTCGTCGATGCACTTGGCAAGACGCTGCTTAGCAAAGTCGGGCATACGCTCCAGGTCGCCAATGGCAGTGAGCCGCACGTTGTTCTTGATAAGATCGGGCGTCTGCTGCTCTATAGAGACCACCACAAGGTTCATGAGTGCGTCAACCTCATCTTGAGGACGGTTCCAATTCTCGGTCGAGAAGGTATAGAGCGTCAGGTAACCTATTCCCAGCTCACTAGCAATCTCAGTGATTTGCCTCACTGTGGTCACCCCATTCTCATGGCCGATAGAACGCATCAGTCCTCGCTGTTTTGCCCAACGTCCATTGCCGTCCATAATGATGGCGACATGCTTGGGAAGCCGAGTGCGGTCTATTTTATCTATCAATGACATATCTCTGTTGTTAGCCATTTAAATTACTCAATATAATGACATTTCACGCAGCGCTTGCTGAACTCATAAGTCACAGTGAACATTGCCACCGAATACCAGTCGGTGTTCTTGGCGATGCCATGAATGTAGCCATAGAGGTCGGTGATGCCGTCGAGCTTATCGCTGAACGACTTGCGCATCGTGAACTCAAAACCCAAGTTGAGACGTTCTTTCAACCTGAACTTGACACCTGCTCCCAGAGGCAGCACCATGCCAAAACTTGTTTTGCCGTTGGCAAACGACAGTTCCGCGCCAAGACCTGCAGTGAGGTAAGGTGTGATGCGCTTGTAGTGCTTGTAGCGAGGGCCATCGCCAAAGTGGAAGAAGTTAAATTCCACCTGTCCTGCCAGGTCCACCACATGAGCGGTGAAGCTATACTGCTGGTTTAAAGGGAACTTTGACTCTAAGTTCTTGCTGTCTCCAGCAAGGTTCACATACAAGAGGTTACCCTTAAAAGCGAAGCGCGAGTTCATATTGTAACGGAATATTCCGCCACCTGCCACTCGAGGCATCTTATACATGTTGCTCTTGTTAACATCGCCCAAATAACCTGTCACACCCACTGCTGGACCCACCTCAAAGCGATAGGTCTGGCTCCAGGCGCACATCGTGCCAACAAGCACCAGGGTCATTATCATTGCGGTTTTTTTTATCATTTGGCTATCAACTTTAATGTTCATGCTTTATAATAAATAAAAACGCAGTTTAGTAATGAAAAAGTATATTTTCAATGAGCAACAAGCCATTAATTAATCTTTTTTAGAATACCGGTTTATAGGTGAGACGACGCAACACACCCTCCCACACGTTGTTAAGTGCAGTACCATTAGCAGCATAGCCTCCAAACAGGTAAATGTAGGAGCAATCCCATTCGGTAACTGGAGTCACTTGTCCTGGGTCATAGGCATTAAGGCGGGGAGCGTTAGCTCTGTGCTGGCGGTCATACACAAAAATCTGCGCGTCGCTAAAGGCAGGAATCATCGATGGCAGTTGCAGTCCGCCTTCGCCCTTGCTCCAGTTGATGCCCTGGTTGCGAGAGATATAGGTTGTCGTGTTAAGACTGCCGTCGTCAAGCGTGCCGCCCATCACCATCCAAGTCACACGCTTGTTGTAGATGAGCGAAGTAGATGAGCGGGAATAGGTGTAGTAGCTAAATAGCGTGGCGCCACTCATTGAAGGCAGCACACTGTTGTTGCTTACCATGCCCCACTGTTCACCATCATATCCCCACACGGCATTACTCAACGCGCCGCTGGCAAGCACTCCGCCCATGCACATCGCCTGTTGGCTGGCAGTCCATTCGTTGTTTGCCATTACCAACTGACTCATGCCATTGATGGGGAAGTTGCTGTCGATCTTCACAGGCACAAAACCTGCTCGTTGAGGATACTCATCATGAACCCACGACGTGCCATCGTTCTTAACTCCCAGAATACGATCGTTATAAGCGCCAACAATAGTGTTCCATGCCACGCCACAGTGGGTCCAGCTTGCTCCCATATCGGTGCTGCTATAGAGCTCACCAGTCTCATCAAGTATATAAAGAGCTTGAGGTGTGGCGGTAAAGCTCGACACATCGGGAACAAAGGGGAACGAAATCTCCGTCTTATTCCAAGTTCCAGCAAGAGGATCTTCAGCGTTGCTGAGCACATAATTGCCATTATCGTTAGCAAGGCACATGAAATCACCATTGATCATTACGGTTTTCGAGTCCTGTAGCGTCGAGGTCACATTGGGCAGGTCGCGACGACGGCTCTGGTCCCACACAATCACATCGGGTTCCTCCTTATGGACATTGACTTTCACTTTATAGTCACGGGTGTTCTCTCCGTCGCGGGAAATCACGCGCAACGTCACGTCGCCAGTGAAGTCAATTGAGTCATTGCCGTTATTCCTATAGGTGATAGTAGTATCCTTCTGCACTGTTCCGTTCTTCACGATAAACAACCTCTCTGCCACAGTGCTGGCACTGGTAACATTCACGCACAACGCTGTAACACGGGTGCCATAAGGCAGCGAGTCAGCATTATATATCAAGCCACGCTCCTGATCAATTGCAAATGTCACCGAGTCGAGACCACTGGCAATCTTAGTGTTGGCCTTCAGCGAGAATGCCGAAACAAGTGTTGATGAATAGGAATAAACACTGTAGTTGTCGTCGATCGTGCTCTTGGGTTCATCTTTCTTGTTGCATGCCGCAACAGTCGCCGACAACAACAGAATAAGCATCAAATATAATGGAAAGTGTCTGTTCATTTTCTTTCTTTATTAGAAATAACTTGCAAAGTTACAATAAAACAAGCGATAACAGGGCATTTTGAGTCAATTATTATCAACAATTTTTCTCAATGCCCAATTTTTAGCGTGTAAAATTAGTATTAATATACCAATGCACATACTTTAATTAAGATAATAAAAGGCAAAAGTCCATTTTTTACACCTTTTTAACGAACCCGAGTTTCGCAGCGCCATTTGCATTTCAAATATATAATCACTAACTTTGCAATCACTTTCATATCACGCCATTCTATGAAAAACAGGACCAATCTCATAGCTGCTGCTATTGCCTTACTGCTGATCTGTGCTCAGTGCTCAAAGCAAGAACTGGAGATTCCAGTTGCTGATGACAGCCCCAAGCACGAGTTGCCAACAGGTAAAAAGGCGTTAAAGGTGCTGGCGATAGGCAACTCATTTGTTGATGACCCGATGGCATACTTCAACGACATTGTTAAAGCCTCGGGAATTGACGCAAGTAACCTATGCGTTTATTCGGCAGTGAAAGGCGGCGCATCGCTCGAATATTGGGCAATCATCTGCCAAACTGGCGATAAGGTGACTATAAACCGATGCTCAGGAGCGATGAGCGTGCCCATCACTCAAGCGCCTCTAAACGAACTGCTTGCACAAGACTGGGACGTGGTGACGGTGCAGCAACTCTCTGATCTTTCACAAAAACCAGAAAGCCTCAACCCTAGCCTATCTTACCTTATTGGCCAAATCAGAAAGCTATGCCCAAACAAAAACGTGGTCATCGCTTGGCAACAAGTGTGGAGCTATTGGGATGGAGACCTTAATAAAAGCATTGGCAACTGGCAGAACATCAGCGAAGTGGCGAAACTCACTTTCAATTACGGGATAGACATGATTATACCCACTGGCACCGCGATTCAGAATGCGCGTGGATCTAGTCTCAACACTCCGCATGGACTCTTACGCGACAGCAAGCACCTGGCTTACGGCGTGGGAAGATATGTGGCAGCCTGCACATGGTTTGAGGCTCTCATCGTTCCTGTATATGACGTGAGTGTTGTGGACAACACTGCAGTTCACGCCATTACTGAAACAGAACAGGCAAACTCCACCTATGAAACTGCTCCTGTCACCGACCTCAACCGCACTCTATGCCAGCAATGTGCTGCATTCGCGGTCGCAAATCCCTTCGAAATCAGTTTTTGACATTTTGGGATTAAACTTTAATATCTTATAGCATTCAAATATTCAAAGTCACAATAGGCATAACTCTCTATGGAATATTACATATCAAACAGTTACGGAAGCTTCACTGGACCGCACACAAAGCACCAACTGCTAAATGCTGGGTTGAAACGAGATACTTTGGTGTGGAGAGAAGGGTTCACAACATGGTATCCCGCTTATCAGCTTCCTGAGCTCAACGACATCATATCCAGCACACCACCACCGCTGGCAGCAACTCCCACCGCCCCTAGCAATCTGCCTCCAGCAATGCCAGCATCTCAACTGGCAATGAGCGCCAAAGACATCGCGAAACAGAGCGAAATCAGCGAGCCTCAAGCAAAAATTCTGCCTAAGACAAAACCTGCCGAGGACCTAGCGGCAAAACCTGCTAAAAGACCTGTGGCAAAGCCCGCCAAAAAGCCTGTGGTATCCCCCACTCAAAAGCCTGTGGCAAAAGAAACTACCGCCAAAAATAATGCCTCAAAAAAGAATAGCAAATCAAAATATGATCACCCTGTGAGCCCCTGGTTCAACGAGTCGATTTGGCTGTTGGCATTTGTCATAATTCATGTGATATTGGCATTAACCGACATGACAACTTTTGAATACATCTATCTTGATATCTTGGGAGCCATCCTCTGCATCACAGGAATCGTCATTGGCGCTAAAATCAAAAGTCTCAACAAAGTATCTTACGCCAAGGATAGTGCCACACGCAATCAAGCCGAGAAACTCTCAAAATTCAATGGATTTCTCGTGAGTGCCACAGCTGCTGCTGGTTTCCTAATAATCCTTTACCAATCGGCTCATTATGTGTATGTTTGCTAAACTTTAAAGAACATCAGTAATGAAGAATCTCAATAACATAAAATTCATCATTTTAGCAATATTGATGCTCTGCATCGCATCAACAGCAAGTGCCGACATTCCACCACGACCAAAAACCACCAGCGACACTATCCTTGTCTATGACTATGCTCATGTCATCGATGCTGCTAACCTCACTGTCATCAACGACTCGCTAAAGTCACTGTTCCGATATAATGGGGCACAAGTCGTGGTGCTCACTGTCAACTCACTTGATGGCATGGAGATAGAAGACTATAGTCTTAAAGTGCTCAGAAACTGGGGCATTGGCGACAAAGAGAAGAACAATGGAGTTCTCATTCTTATCAAGCCAAAGACAAAGAAGAGCAAAGGGCGTGTTCGCATCGAGACAGGATATGGTTCCGAAGGCGCATTACCCGACGTGCTCTGCAAGCAACTGCAGACCGACTCCATGATTCCATCTTTCAAGGAAAACGACTACGGCACTGCAGTGAGAAAGGCTGTTTGCGCCATCACACCCATCATGAAAGGCGAGTATCCTCAGGAAATCTCGGCATTCCTAGAGCAGCAAAAAAAGGATAAAGAAAGTGACGCAATAATCGCGACTGTTATCTATGTGATTCTATACATCTTGATTTGTGGACTAATATGGTACTTCTTCTTCATGCCTACCAAGAATGATTGGTACTCAATAATGGCATCGCCACTCATCGCTATTGCAGCTGGCACAGCAAGCAGAAGGAGCAGCGGCGGCAGCAGCTATAGTGGAGGAGGTTCCACTTGGGGCTCAAGTCATAGCAGTAGCAGCTCAAGCAGCAGTAGCGGAGGCAGTTGGAGTTGGGGGGGCGGCTCTGGTGGCGGAGGTGGAGCATCAAGCTCTTGGTAAACACGCAATTCATGCGCTAATGGGATCGAGTATCGAAGATTGAAGATAATTAAATCCTTAATCTCTAATCCAGTTTTTCGTTCCTCATTCAAACTATGAACTATGAACTGTGAACTATGAACTATAAAAAATTCCACACACTAGTGTCAAGTAGCGTGGCACGTTTTTACCCTTACTCCACACCATGTCGATACCGAGGAGCTTACTTGCAGTCTCACTCACATTAAAACCATAGGCCTCAAGCGAAGGGCGCACCACATCGGGGTGCCGGCATGGTTTACCCTCAACACGAGCACATGGCGCATTGCCGCAACGCTCGCATTTGCCAACAAAACCAAAAGCCAAACCGTTCTTCTCTCGCTCCAACTCAAGCAGGCGGCGGTTTAGTTGCTCTAGCTCAGGTCGCATGAGGTCATAGACCTGCTCCATTGGCATTTTTGTGTCGTGAGGCGTGAGTTTCACACCCATTATCATCACTTTCTCGTAGGGCAACAAGTCCTGCAATGTGTCGTGGTCGAAGGGTGGACACCCCCAGCGATTGCCATAGTTAGGACACTGCTGGCAACAAGCCTCAAAAGTCGCCACATCACGAAACTCACGAATATAACTATCGCGGTCAATCTCAGCGACAAACTCCTCTATATCATAGTTTTTCTCGGCCATAAAACTGAAAACTCAAAACTGATAACTGTGAACTATGAACTGTGAACTATGAACTGTGAACTATGAACTATGAACTATGAACTGTGAACTGTGAACTAAAAACTATTCCCCAACTGCTTGCTTATATTCCAATAGTTTATTTTGATATTCTGCAAAGGCATCGGTGCGCTTGTCGCACGCCTGCTGGTAGAGCAGTTGAGCCTCAAGAAGGTCGCTCATCTTCGACATTCCTGCATTGTAGTAGTCACGGTTCACACGCAGGTTTTCTGTTGCCTGCTCAATGCTTAGTTGAGCTAGCTGCAGCTGGCTGTAAGCCTCCTCCACACCGTTCCAGGCATTCTGCATGCGTATGATGAGCAAGTCAGTATTATTAGCGAGCTGCTCTTGTGCCTTTTGATGCTCTAATTTGCTGCGCTTTACAGCATGGCTGCCTCCCCACCATCCAGTAATGGGGATGTTGACAGTAGCAAACACCATCCCAAATGTTTGGTTCTTCTCGAGCAGGTTATGGAAATTATATCCAGCGCCCACTGCTACAGTGGGCAGGTTCTTGCCCCTCGCCATCTTCTCCTGCAGACCTGTAGCCTCCACCTGCTTGTCGAGCAACTTATACTCTGGTGTGTTAAGCACAGCAGTCTGGTGGTTTTGCTTTAATGCCATAGGCGGAACAATCTCGGCATTGTAGGTTATCACAAAACTAGTGTCGCGCAAGCCACAATACTGGCACATCAGCATACGCACCAGCGAAATGCCATTGTTAAGTTTCAACTTTTGGCTCGCCACATCATTCTGGCGAAGTTGCACTTGCAACAAGTCGTTCCTGATTGCTACACCAGCTCTAATCGCCACATCCACGTCTTTATAGATGTCGTTGAGCAATGTTTCCACCGCCTGCACCGTCTTCATTTTCTCTTGGAGCGTGGCAAGTTGCCAAAAATATTGCTCAGCGGTCTTTTCTACCTCATTTTCTGATAGTTCAAGCTGCAAGCGGCTCACGTCTTCACCCACCTTTGCCAGACGGTTTCCGTTGATGATTTGACCTCCAGCGAACACTGGCTGCACAGCCATCACCGAAGCTATGGTGCCTTTTTTCATCATCGATATGTCAATGGGATTGGCAAGAGAAGCAAGTGCCTCGGGAGGAAAACTCTGAGCAAGCGCCATTCCCAACTCTGGAGAAATCATTTCTGACGGGTTAATAGTCATCTGCGCCATGCCCTTGTTGGCTCTGAATGTCAAGCCCGTAGCGCTCACATCAGGGAAATACTTCGTAAACGCCTCCTTGCGCTGCAACTGCGCCGCCTCAATGTTGTGATGCGCAGTGCGTATTGCGATATTGTTGTGCCGTGCCGAGTCACAAATCTGCTCAAGAGTGTAACAATTCTGAGCATTTGCCACAAAAGCAAAACCTCCCAAAACTGTAACTATAGTCAATAACTTCTTCATTATTTTTTCGTTTATCGTTGATCGTTTTTCGTTATTCGTTTATCGATTATCGGTGATCGGTGGAAAGTGGAAAGTGAAGTCTCGTTCCACGTTCAAACTATGAACTGTGAACTATGAACTGTGAACTATGAACTATTTAGTAGATACCTTCCAATATATCACAGGCAACATTGTCACCACCATTATCAGCGAGCCTATGCCACCAGCAAAGATGGTTACGCCCACAGGCATCCAGAACGACGACTGTGCGATAATCATTGGTACCACGCCCACTGCCGTTGTCGCCGTTGTAAGGAAGATGGGCACCATGCGGCGCTTGCCGGCATCGTAGGCTGCTTGCTTCACGGCGGCATTATAGGCCTTGCGGTCAACAGTCCAGTCGCCATGCTCTTCCACATATTTCTTTATCAAGTCGATAGCATGTTCAAAGATAAGTATCTCGTTGCGCATTATCATTCCCATCAAGGTGATAACGCCCATTACCGAAGTTAGGCCCAAAGTGTTATTCATCAGTCCAAGTCCTATCAAAGCACCAGGAAGCATCAGGCCAAGAGCCGCCATACACACTGTAGTAACACCGAACTTCTTGAAATTGAATAGCAAGAAGAAGAACACTATTATCATGGCAATGCCCACTCCTCCAAAGATTTGCGGAATGGCATCATTCACATATTCTATCTCGCCACCCACCTCGCAGCGAACCCCTTCGGGTAGCTCAGTCTCGTTCTCCATAATGTCGGCAACGCGATGCTCAACAGGAGCAGCATAAACGCCACTAGCAAGTTGAGCCGTCACAGTGAGGCAACGCTCACCACCACGGTGCAAGATGCGGGTCTCGCCCCATTTGGGTGCTACAGTCGCCACCTGACGAAGCGGAACAGTAGTGTTCTTTCCAGTAACCGCCCCATCAAGAATCGTTGAGGGTGTAGAAATTCCAATATCTTTCACATTGGTATAATTCAACACAGCATCATCTTTCACCACTATAGGCACCTCGGTATTTCCTTCCCATATCTGCCCCACACGCAAGTCGCTGGTTGCAGTGCTTATCGCCAGCGATGCTGTGGTGCGACTGATGCCCAATTGCGCTGAGGCAACGGGATCGAGCACCACGTTGATGTATGGCGACGGCTCAAAGTAGTCGGTGTGCACCCATTCCAGCTCGGGCATGTCGCGCATGCGCGACATCAGGCGTTCGGCAGCCACGTGCAGCGAGTCGATATTCTCGCCATAGAACCGATACTCGAGTTCTGGAACCTCAAGATAATCAATACGCTTAAAGCGCACATAGGCACCAGGATATTGCTCCGAGAGTTTGGCCTGATACTCATTTATCAGTTCGATAGTCGCCTCTTGCGACTTGGTGTTCACAATGAACTGAGCAAAGTTCTTGCCCGCCATCTGGGGCGCGTAAGCTGTCATAAATCTTGGCGACGAGCAACCAATGAAGCTGGTCACGCATTTCACCTTATCATCCTGCATCAGCACCTGGCGCACGGAGTCGGCAACAAAGCGAGTGTCGTTCAAACTCTTGCCCTCAGGAAGGAAAATCTCTACAGCAAACTGATCGCGGTCGGCATAAGGGAACATTCTGACTTTCAACGAAGGGATTATTAGTGATGAAATTAATATCACCACTATTCCTCCCACTATTGTGAGCCACGGATGACGAAATGTGAAATCCAGTACATGATTATACAACCGCTGAACGCCGCGTGTGATGGCATTGCCGTTGGTGCTCACTTTGTTAGGCTTTATAATCAGCACCTCAAGGAAAGGAATCACCGTCACTGCCAGCAGCAGCGACACCATCAAGTTTATGGCGATCGTCCATGGGAATACACCAATGGCATCGAGAAACGCACCACGCATGGTAAGCAGCAACGGGAAGAAGATAACGCTAATGCATATCGTAGCAAGCATCATGGGCATGAAATACTGCTTTGCCGAATCTATAGCGGCTCGCTTAGGCTCATAACCTTTGCCCAAATACTCAAGATAGCCGTCAATAACAACGATGGAGTTATCAACCACCATTCCCAGCACCACAATCATCGCTGCCAACGTAACGATATTCAGCTCTATACCTGCCATATACATGATTGCCACCGATATAAAGGTACTTAGCGGCACTGTGATAGCAGCAACTATTGCCGACCTGAATGGGAACAATATCATCATCACCAAAATGATGACAGCCATTGAGATTAACAAGTCACGCAGAAAATCGCTCACGCTCTTGCCCACCACTTTGGGCTGGTCGGCGATGCGAGTGATTTTCACATCATCGGGCAGGTCATTAGTCTTAAAATCGTCAATTACCTTATCGACATCCTCGCCATATTTCACAATATTATTACCAGGAGTCATCTCCAGCGAGAGAAGCACACAGGAATGGCCATCTTGCTCAATATAGCTCGACGATGGGTCATATTCACGCTCCACCCGAGCCACGTCCTTCACCCTCACAACCTTGCCGGTCAATGGATCGGAATATATAATCTGTTCGGCTATCTCTTGTTCGCTATGCTCGGTAGGCTCCACATGAATAGTGGTCTGCTGATTGTCGTTGCTCACGCTGCCACTGAGCGTGGTCAAGCCCTCAGAACTGAGATGCGACAGCAGCACCTGCTGACCTATGCCATAGGCTTGAAGGCGCTGGCGGTCAATATATAGCGAAATCTGCTCTTTCTGCTCTCCGTAGAGACGCACATTAGCCACCGACGGAATGCGTCGCAAGCGGTCCGATAGCTGGTCACTATAGCCCTGTAACTCCCTGTAACTGCGGTTCTTGCCTTCTACGGCGATGAGGAGCGCCGAGGTGTTGCCAAAATCGTCATTGGCGACAAGAGCCAGCACTCCGCTTGGCAATTGATGTTTAAACAACGTCAGACCATGCTTTATCTTCGACCACACCTCATCTTTGTTGTTGACATTATCATTAAGGTGCACCATCACTATGCACATCCCATCTTGAGAGGTCGTCGTGGTTTTGGCGCGCTTCACCTCGCTATAGGTGAACAGGAAGCGCTCCAGCGGGCGTGCCACCTGCTGTTCCACCTCCTCGGCAGTGGCACCAGGATACACAGCCACCACCACACCTTGACGTATGGTGAATGCAGGAAACTCATCTTTGGGCATCACTTTCATGCCAAAGATGCCCATCACAAACAAGATTACAATAATCAGCAGTGATATTGGGTAATGCTCTAGTGGCCATTTCAGCCAGTTCATTTTCTCGCGTGACATGAACTATATTTTATCGTTATTCGTTTTTCGTTTATCGTTTTTCGTTTATCGGTGATCGGTGGAAAGTGGAAGGTGGAAGGTAAAGTCTCGTTCCAAGTTCAAAACTGTGAACTATGAACTCTGAACTCTGAACTATGAACTCTGAACTCTCAACTCTTAACTGTGAACTCTGAACTAAAAAACCACCGCTGTTCCTTCACTGAGTTTCTGGCCGCCATTGGTGATTATGCGCTCACCAACCCTCAAGCCACTGATGATGGCGATGCGGTTTCCTTTGGTAGAACCCACAGCGATTGTAGTGCGGTGAGCCTGCTTATTGGCGTCGATTGTCCACACAAAGCACTCTCCACCAGGGTTCTTATGAACAGCGCTGATGGGCACATACACATTGCCCGACTCGCCACGTGAACCGTTCAAAAACTGTACCGATGCAACCATGCCAGGCAAGAGTTTACGACTGGGGTTAGACACATTGATGCGCACATCATAGGTGTGCGTTACCACGTCGGCTTGCACGCCTTTCTCTATCCTACCTCCATTAAACGAACTGTTGATAGCATCCACAGTTATATAGGAAGGTGTGCCTGCGCCAATGTTATTAAGCTCATCTTCGGGAATAGAGACTTTCACTTTCACTGTGCTGATGTCGAGAATGCTCACCACTGCCTGCGACGGCAAAGCGGTCTCGCCAACAACGAGTTGACGCTTGCCTATCACACCACTCACTGGAGCATAGAGGCGAGTGTCGGCAACACCCTTGCGAGCGATTTTCTCGGCTGCCTGAGCCGACGCTACACCCGAGCGAGCTGAGTTGAGGCCTGTCTCGGCCTGACGCAGACGCGTCTCCACTTCCACCCATTTAATCTCGGGCAACGAACCGTTGTCATGCAATATTTTCATGCGGTCGTAGGCATCTTTAGCTTGTGCATAGACTTGCTCAGCCTGTTTCACCATGTCGTTAGCCTGATTGGTTGACGCTCTAGCGATTTCCACACCATTGCTCGACGATGAGGCATCAATCTCAGCAAGCAACTGACCGCGGCTCACCACCTGTCCTTCACTCACATACATTCGTTTTATCACTCCCATCGTGGTGAAACTCACAGCAGTAGCCTCATTTTCCTCTACTACGCCCACGTAGGTCTGGCCGTTCTCAACGCCACCCACTGTCACCACTTCGGTTTCCACTCTCACAGGTTTTTTTGCTGCTTTTTCTTCTTGTTTTTTGCAGCCTGCAATAAGTGTCACAACCAATATAACTGATAAAAAAAGTGTGCTATTTCTCATTGTTGAACTGATTTTTATGTGCAAAAGTAACAATATAATGACCATTTAGCGTGTTTTATTTGTTAGAAAATACGATATTTTTCTCCTTTGGTAGCAAATAGAACAAAATAATCGTCAAATAAAACATCCCATTCCAGCATCTTTTATTACTTTTGCAACAAAATCATGAAGCGATGAAACGTAACGAAGAAATAACATTGCAATCACTGGCCGAGAAAGGGGAAGTGAGAATAGGCTATTCCGATAACGAAATTGTGGTGGTTGACAGCATTCAGCAATTCACCGAGATTAATGCCGCTCACATTGCTATGAACGTGATCATGATTTGCACCAATGGCAAGATTCAGGCAAGGATGAACGATATGCACATGTCTTTGTCAAAGAATCAAGTGGCGATAGTGCCTCAAAACGTCTTGGTGACCGACATCATGATTAGCCCCGATTTCGACATGAAGGCAATGTTCCTCACCACCAGCATATTGCAAAGTCTGCTTCGCGAGAAGATGATGATTTGGAACGACATGATGTATGTTCATCACAACCACGTCATCACCTTAGATGATGAAGATGTAGATAACTATTCACAATTCTATGATATGCTGCGTTTAGCAGTAGAACGAGGCAATAAAAAACCTTTCCGTAAAGAGGTTGTTCAATCGCTTCTCAAGGTGGCTCTTCTTGCCTTGTGTGGAGAGATGAAACTCATGTTACCCGAAGACAACCTCAGTGAGGAAACAAAACTGTCAAACTCTCATTTTCAGCGATTTCTCGAAGTGCTGCACAATAGCGAAGTGAAATACCACACCGTGGAATATTATGCCAGCGAATTGTGCATCTCGCCTAAGCACCTCACTTCGATATGCAAACGTATATCGGGAAAGACCGCCAACGAGTGGATTCGCGAACAAGTCATTGAGGACATTCGCTACTACTTGAAAAAGACCGACTTGAGCATTAAGCAAGTAGGCAACCGCGTGGGGTTCTCCAACACATCATTCTTTGGAAAATATGTGAAACAACACCTCGGAATGACACCCATGGAATATCGTAATTCCTAAAATCCACCACTAAAAAAGCGATATACTTTTGATGTAAAATCCATCAAAAAAACATTTGAAACAAACCTAATTAGTATGTTTAAAAGTAATGTGCTGGACGCAGAGATAGCATTTGTAATAATTCGAGAGAATTAGGAGTCAGATATTTTTGTTTTTTCATTTTTTACATTTATCTTTGCAAAAAGATACAATTCTTATGCAAAAAACTAACATTTAATACATTCTCACAATGAAAAAATCATTACTATTACTAATGTGGGCATGGGCAATGGTTGCCGGTGCACAGCAGGTGACGGTGACGAGCACCACGCCGCTGCTGCGCGACATTGAGCCAGCCTTCTACCCCACCCTAAGCCCCAGCGGCGACCGCCTGCTATACAGCGATGTTGATGCTCGCGGCCTTAAGATGCTTGACCTGGGCACACATGCTGTCACCACTATCAGCGAGCAGACTGGTGCAGGCTTCGACGCCAAGTGGAGCAACGACGGCCAAGTCTATTATATCACCAGCAAGGTTGACGAGAAAAGCCGACTGGTATTCCGCACTGGCATGCGCTACGACCTCAAGCGCCAAGCCAGCGACGTGGTGCTTGAGGCACAACACGGAGCTGTGCACCTCGAGACAGGAACTCAGGGCATGGCTATGAACGGTGAGAGCCACACCTTTGCCACCGCTCCCAAGCGTGGCGTGAGCGTCTATACCACTGGTTCGCAACTCGTTGTAAACGTTGACGGCAAGGAGAGCCGCTACTCTCCCGTCGAGAGCTATGCCGGCTATCTGTGGTCGAGTGTCTCTCCCGCTGGCGACAAAATCGCCTTCTATGCAGCCGGCCGTGGCATCGTGGTCACC
The DNA here is from genome assembly GCA_902777835.1 of uncultured Bacteroidales bacterium. GTDB lineage: Bacteria > Bacteroidota > Bacteroidia > Bacteroidales > Muribaculaceae > Sodaliphilus. The sequence continues at coordinate 25,130 of CACYVC010000021.1, forward strand.
ACCCTGCAAGGCAAGGTGCTTGCCGAGCTAGGCAACTACGAGATGCCGTGCTGGTATAACAACGACTACCTCGTTGCCCAAAATGCCAGCGACGACGGATATCAATATACCTCGTCACAGATTCTCCTTCTCAAAGCCGACGGCACTTCGCGCCATGAACTCACCCCCAAGACGTCGATGACCATGCAGCCCACCGCTGGCGGCGGCAAGATTGTATATACCACCATCGACGGCAATCTCACAATGATAACATTAGACATTAACGAATAACACTGCAACAACTATGAAAAAGTTTTTCTACACATTAGCATCGATGATGGTTGTTGCAGTGGCAATTACTGCAATAGCCGGCAACAACTACATGCCGCACGTATATATCAACCCTGGCCACGGCGGACACGACAGCGACGACCGCAACGTGGTGATTTATCCCTTCGCCGCTGGCGACACTTCGGGTTACTGGGAGTCGAACTCCAACCTCAAGAAAGGTTTTGCCCTCAACAACTGCCTGAGGGCTAAGGGCTACACCACCAGCATGTCGCGTGTAGCAAACCAAACCGCCAACGACCTGCCACTCTCCACAATCGTGGCACTGTGCAACAGCAGTGGCGCCGACATCTTCTATTCCATTCACAGCAACGCCACCGGAGTGCCAGCACGGCGCAACCACATCCTTGCCCTCTACCGAGGACCTACGGGGTCGCCAGTGGTAGCCAACAGCGACGTGCTCGCCCTGAATCTAGTGCAACGCCTGCAGGTGAACGCCGCCGCAGTGTGGACCAGCAACTACCAGATTGCCGGTGACTTTACATTCTATCCCGACTGGAATAACGCCGGTTTGGGCGTGCTGCGCGGCAACCAAGCTGTGTCGATGCTCAGCGAGGGCTCTTTCCACGACTACATCCCCGAGACCTATCGCCTGATGAACGACAACTACTGCTGGATGGAGGGCTGGAACTTCTCGCTCGGCGCCGACGACTACTTCGGCTACTCGTTCTTCGGCAAAGGTGCTGTGGCTGGCAACATTCGCGATAACCGCATGCCACGCGTAATCAACGACTTCATCATGTTTGGTGACGACAACCGCGAGCCAGTGAGCAACGCCACCGTCATCCTAATGGACATGAACGACACGCCACTCGACACCTGCTACACCGACAACATGTATAACGGCATCTACGCCTTCAAGATGCTCGACCCTGGCAACTACAAAATCATGGTAGAGCAAGAGCACTACTTCTCTCAGACCAAGGAGGTCACCATTCAGGCAAACCATTCAAGCTACTGTAACTTCGACCTGGCACGAGTGCGCGAGACTCCTCCCGAGATCATCAACTACTCGCCAGTGTGGCACGAAGGCGACGCACCACTCAAGGCTAACACCCCCGTGGTCTTTGAGTTCAACTGGGACATGAATACCGAGGCCACCGAGGCAGCGTTCCACATCGAGCCAGCAGTGGAAGGACACTTCCGCTGGGAAGACAGCAACTATCGCATGGTGTTTGAACCCAACGATGCCTACGACATCAACACCCTCTACACCGTGACTCTCGACACCACTGCCGAGCACGGGGGAGGCATGAGGATGCAAGAGCCATTCACCCTCCAGTTCAAGACCACCTACCGCAAGTATCTTGAGGTAATCGACATCTTCCCGCACCAGGGCGACGAGGTGCACTACAAGAATGCCATCATTGAGCTGCGCACCGACTCAATGCTCAACAACAGCTACTACTATGACAAGATTGTCCTTACCGACAAAGACGGCAACGCCCTCACCTACAACCGCCGAAACACCAAGACGGGCAAGAACACCGACCCATTTGGTTTCATTCGTATCCCTGTTGCCAGCACCATGACTCCTGGCGAGGAATACACACTCACCATCTACAAAGAGATGAGCGACACAGCAGGCATCCACCTGCCCGAGACCATCGTCAACAAGTTCACTGCTGTTGACGCCGGCGAGGAGAAACCCGAGACAACAGTGATTGAAGATTTTGAGAATGCCAGCACGTTCTCGGTAGCAGACGTCTCGGCAAATACCGAAGTTGCTTTGAGCGCATCAACCGACCGCCTCTTTGGCAGCAAGTCGCTGCAAATCAAGATAAACGACCCTTTATCGCTTGAAGCAGGAATATACAGCACATCTTTTGATGATGCAATTATTAATGGCAATGAAGAGCTTTCACTGCATGTCAACGGTGACATGAGCAATTTATACCTCAAGATGCATCTCAGAAGCACCGATGAGAGCCAAGAAGATGCTTACATCGACTTCGGCAAGATCGACTTCCACGGATGGCGATACATCACTGGCAAAGGAAATCTCAACCCCAACAAGACTTACAAAATAGTGATGATTGAAACCGACAGCGATGAGGACGACCCAATATGGAGCGCCACCATCAAGCTCGACAACCTGCTCAAGGGACAGAAGACGGCAATACAAGGTGACGTCAACGGAGATGGCTTAGTCACTGCTGCCGACATCACCGAGCTATATAACTACTTGCTCAACAACGACGACAGCCACATTGTGAATGGCGACCAAACCGGGGACGGCATTATCACAGCTGCCGATATCACTGCCGTTTACGGCGTGCTGCTCGGGCCAAGCAATGTGGCACCTGCCATTGACCCCGTTCCCGAACCCGCTGCCAACAGCAGCATCAAAGTGGGTCCCATCCCCTCGAGCGACTACATCATGGCTAGCGCTGCCAGCTACATCATGGGCGTGGAACTCTACGACATGAGCGGCAACCTCGTGGCGCGCAACGGCGGCAACTACATGAACGTGGGCAGCATGCGCGACGGCCATTATATATTAAAGGTGTATACCGGCAACGAGATCTCAACCCACCATGTGGCAGTAAAACACTGAGCCAAATCATTATAGTTTAAGAGGGTGTGCCTGAATTTTGCAGTGGACCCAAAAAGTTTTTTGTCTAACTTTTTGGGTCCACTTTAATAAGAACCATTAACTTTAATTGGCGCTTTTTGTGTAAATCACATATTCACAAATGAGGTTTTCATATCTGTAAGTTTCATTTAACACTCAAAACTTCATACTTACAGTTAAGGTTGTGTTTTTTATTGTATCTTTGCAGTCTAAAACATTAAAATAATGAAAATAGGAAACATAGACTTAGGGACACGTCCAGTGATGCTGGCGCCAATGGAGGATGTGACTGACGTCTCGTTCAGGCAGATTTGCCGTGAACAGGGTGCCGACATGGTTTATACCGAGTTTGTGAGCGCCGACGCGGTGATTCGCAACATCAACAGCACCCTGCGCAAGATGGTTATCAACCCTGGAGAGCGGCCAGCAGCCATCCAGATTTATGGACGCGAGGTGATGCCTATGGTAGAGGCCGCCAAGATTGCCCAAGAAGCAAAACCCGAAGTCCTCGACATAAACTTTGGTTGCCCTGTGAAGAAGGTTGCGCACAAAGGCGCTGGCGCAGGTATGCTGCGCAACATTCCGCTGATGCTCGAAATCACCCGCGAGGTAGTGAAGGCTGTTAACCTGCCCGTCACTGTCAAGACGCGCCTAGGCTGGGACTGCAACAATAAGATTATCGTGGAACTTGCCGAGCAACTGCAGGACTGTGGCATAAAGGCGCTGACTATTCATGGGCGCACACGCTCCCAGATGTATAACGGCGAAGCCGACTGGACTCTCATCGGCGAGGTGAAGAATAACCCGCGCATGACCATCCCTATAATTGGCAACGGCGACATCACCAGCGCCGAGAAACTTGCCGAGTACTACGACCGCTATGGTGTGGATGGCATAATGGTGGGACGTGCCTCGATTGGCGCTCCATGGATCTTCCGTGAGATGAAGCAGTATTTGACCAATGGCACCATACCCGAAATTACCCGTCACGAGAAGATGGCGCTGCTGCGCCGACAGATTGACGAGAGCATTGACCGCATTGACGAGTATCGCGGCATCCTACACATTCGCCGCCACCTCGCCGCCACCCCGCTATTCAAAGGCATCCGCAACTTCCGCGAGACCCGCATAGCCATGCTTCGCGCCAACACCAAAGCCGAACTAACGGCCATTCTCGACCACATCGAGAATGAAATCTTTCCTAATTTAGATTAGAGCATAAAAAAACAAGTTTGGGCGTTGTTGATGTATTGCGCCGCAAGAGCGGTGTTCACACTATCAAGGTAAAAATAATGCCTTTTTCTTGCTATTTTTTCTCAATTCCTTTATCTTTGTAAACTCAATCGAAAGAAATGCTATGAGTGAGACTAACGATTTTAAACAGATACAGAAGCTGAGTCAGGAAATGGTTCTCAAGCAGAAGGCGTCGCAGATGCAAGTGATGCTCGGTCAGCTCATCGAGATGAACGACGATGAGATAAAAGACCGAATCGAGATGGAACTTGACGACAACCCTGCCCTTGAAGAGATCGATGGTACCAACGACGAATTCAGCAACGATAATGACGATAACCAGAATCGTGATGACCCCTTCGACACTGCTTTCTCTCAGGCCGATGATGACGACTACGACCGCAACGACGACGGGTTAAGCTACATCCAAACCAAGCGTCGCCAAAACATCGACAATGACGTGTACCGTCCACCAGTGGTCAACGAGGTGTCAATGTTTGAGGTGCTTATGAACCAAATCAGGGAACGAGATCTCGACGAGCGGCAACTGCTTATTGCTGAGTACATCATCGGCGAGATTGACGACGACGGACTGCTACGAAGCCCCATAACCTCAATATGCGGAAACATCATATCTAAGGAGAACGAATTTGTCACACCACAAGAGGTGCAAGACGTGCTCGAAGTAATTCAAGATCTGGAACCCGCAGGTATTGGCGCAACCAGCACACGAGAGTGCATATTGCTGCAAATTGAGGACATGAAAGGCGAGAACATCGAAATAGCACAGATTGCCCACGCCATCGTTGATAAACATTTCGAGGAATACGAGCGTCACCACTACGACAAGATTCTCAATGCTTTAAACATTGATGAGGAAACATTCCACAAAGCCGACAAAATCATCAAACGCACAAATCCCCGTCCTGGAAACATCTTCAGCACTGGTGAACGAATGAGCAACGCACAGCACATCACTCCCGATTTTGTGATAAGCAATGAAGACGGCAAGCTTAACCTCACTCTTGTCAACGACATTCCAGAACTTCAGATTTCTGAAAGTTACGAGATTGAATATCAGCGCATCGCAAAACGCGCTTCTACTAGCGAGAGCGACAACGATATACTCATCAAGCGACAATATGAGCGAGCAACCAGTTTCATCGAGATGCTCAAGATGCGGCAAGAGAAACTCTACAACATTATGAAGGCCATAATGATAAAGCAACAGGAGTTTTTCATCACGGGCGACACAATGACCCTCAAGCCATTGGTGCTCAACGATATCGCCGAGATGACAGGATATGACGTGTCAACCATCTCACGAGCAAGGCAAAACAAATATGTAGATACAAATTGGGGCATATTCGACTTGAAATACTTCTTTGGCAACAGTCTTGACGATAGTGAGACATCTGCAACTGCCGTAAAAGAGATTATCAAAGAACTCGTTGAGAATGAAGACAAGAAAAAGCCTCTCAGCGACGAGAAACTCTGCAACATCCTGCAAGAGCGAGGATACAACATCAAGCGCCGAACAGTGGCAAAATACCGCGAGAACCTCCTTATCCCTGTCGCAAGACAAAGAAAAACATTGTAATCTTTCACTCAATGGTTTCAAGAATAAAAAGAATAAGAATTCTTGACGAGATGGCGAAGTTCATCTCCACTATGCTCAGTCCTCTGCTCACTCCCACCTATAGCACACTAATGGCACTCAGCATATCACCTAAACTCCTCGACGTCACAGGAGACAGGTTTAAATTGCTGCTCATCATTTTTGCCTTGACCTGCATCTTCCCAATGATAACCATTGCTGTACTGCACAACTTCAAGGTTATCAAAGACAAGCGCTTGATAAGCCGCAAAGAGCGACTCATCCCTTATATCACCGGCACAATCTACTATGGCGTGGCAGTATTTCATGTGATTTACTCTCATGAACCTACATGGCTGGTGATGTTCTTTGCAGGAGGTGCATTGGCATGCCTCATTTCGACCATTGTCAACTTTTGGTGGAAAATCAGTGCTCACATGGCCGGCATAGGAGGACTACTTGCTCTGTTGTGGCAAATAGACGCCATGGAACTTGAAATCATTAGCAGACCTTGGATGGTAGCTTATATTCTCATTGCCATCATCCTTTCGGGCTTGCTTGGCAGTGCTCGCCTTCTCCTAAAACGTCACACCCTGCCACAGGTAATCGCCGGATTCCTAAATGGCTTGATTTGCGTCTCACTAATGATGCGACTCTTTGGATAAAAGATAAAATGGCTAGATTTTTTTAGAAGAACGGAAAACTCTGAACTGTGAACTAAAAACTATGAACTATTTCAACTATTGCCGCCGCAAGACTGTTACTGTGAATATTGGCAACACACCGCTGGGAAGTGATTTTCCCATTAGGGTGCAGTCTATGACCAATACCTCGACTAACGACATAGAGGCGAGTGTGGAACAAATCATGCGTATTGCTGAGGCTGGTGCACACTATGTGCGACTCACCACACAAGGAGTGCGTGAAGCCGAGAACCTTGGCATCATTCGCCAGCAAGTGCGCCAGCGTGGATGCAATGTGCCACTGGTGGCCGACATACACTTCAATCCAAGAGCTGCCATGGCAGCAGCTCAGGTCACCGATAAGGTGCGCATCAATCCTGGCAACTTCGTTGACCCCGCACGTCAATTCAAAAGCCTAACTTACACCGAAGAAGAGTATCAAGCCGAACTACATCGCATACACGACTCGCTGTTGCCATTCATCGACCTATGTCGCAAGCATGGCACTGCAGTGCGACTTGGGGTGAACCATGGTTCGCTTAGCGACCGCATAATGAGTCGCTACGGTAACACTGCACCAGGCATGGTTGAGAGCGTGATGGAATATCTGCGAGTATTCGTGGAGCAAAAGTTCATGGATGTGGTAATTTCGATGAAGGCCTCCAACGTAGTAGTCATGGTCGAAGCGGTGCGACGGCTCGTCGCCGCTATGGATGCCGAAGACATGCACTTCCCGCTGCATCTGGGAGTTACAGAGGCTGGTTTTGGCGAAGACGGACGCATTAAGAGTGCTGTAGGAATTGGCGCTCTAATGAGTCAGGGACTTGGCGACACCATTCGTGTATCGTTGAGTGAAGATCCTGAACTCGAGGTGCCTGTTGCCAACAAACTCGTTGACTACATTGCAAGTCGAGAGAATCATCCTCACATCAATGGAAATTACAGTAAGGACTTTGATCCATTACTGCCCAAGCGACGCATGGGCAGTAGCATCAATGGCTTGGTGGGTGGCAAAACACCCATCGTCATCGCTTCTTGCAGTCCTGATGACGTAGCGGGCAACCGTCGTCCCGATTTCTTCTTCAGCAAAAATGGTCCTCTTAACGACAGCGACAATTTCATAGTTCCCGCCGCAATATATCACGGCAAGAGCAACACCTCTCCCCTTTTCTCCATCAATAATTGGAACGACAAAATCGATGCCCCCCTCAAGTGGCTTGAAGTGGCTGCCAGCACTCCAGTGGAAAAACTACTATTCCTAAAGGAATGCAACAATGTGGCGCTAATCATTAGCCCCGACAATATAAACGTGAGCGGATGCCAACAGGCCCTCATTCATGCCATTATCGACAAAGGCATTAATTGTCCCGTAATCCTGCACAACGGATATCTCGACAGCGACAACGAGTGGCTGCAGGTAAAGGCGGGAGTCGACTTGGGAGCAGTATTGCTCAATGGTTTGGGCGACGGCGTGTGGCTCGAAGCACCCGATTATGAGAACCAAAACGAAGTAGTAGGCTACGCCTTCGCAATTCTACAAGCAGCTCGCTTACGCACCACCAAAACCGAGTTCATTTCCTGCCCGAGTTGCGGACGCACGATGTTTGACCTTCAAACCACCGTTCGCCGAGTTCAGGAAGCCACCCAGCACCTTACACACCTCAAGATTGGCGTAATGGGATGCGTGGTGAACGGACCAGGCGAGATGGCCGACGCCGACTATGGCTATGTTGGTGCTGCGGTTGGAAAAATCAGTCTCTACAAAGGCAAAGAATGTATCGAGAAAAACATTCCCGAAGCCGAAGCCATTCCACGTCTCATCGCTCTAATCAAAGATAACAACGACTGGATTGAAAAATAACAAAAATATTAACAAATAACTCAAATCAACATGAAACGTATTTTACTTTTCGTAATGACACTGATGGCTATGACATCGGTTAATGCACAATGGGGGTGGAATCCCAACTATCCACCCGACAACGAGAATGTGCAACTCACTCAGACCAATCTACCCATCGTGTGGATGGATGTGGATGGAGCTACTATCGACCGCGAAGAGCGCATCACGGCGCGCATGAAAATTATCCACAATGGCGATGGCAACCTCAACTATGCCGACACCATAGCGCACCCTGGACAAACTATTGACTACGAAGGATATGTAGCACTAAAGTATCGCGGCAACTCCTCGTTTGACGCAAGCGATAAGAAGCCATACTCTTTCCGACCGCTTAACGCACCTCTAGAGGAGGGCGGCACCAAGCAGAAAGTGAAAATCTTAGGTATGGGCAAGGACAACAACTGGGCTCTGCTCGCTCCCTACAACGACAAGAGCATGATGCGCGACCTGCTCATCTTTGACCTCGAGCGTCCCTGGATGTACTACACCCCAATGGGCAAGTACTGCGAACTCTATCTCGACGGAATCTACTATGGAATCTACATCATGTGCGAGTTGCCAACCAAAGGCAAGCAACGTCTCAATCTTGATGACCCTGGCGAGGAAGGTGACGAACTCACTGGCGGTTACCTGCTCGAGGTTGACCGCACCGATGAGCCTACCTACACCTCGAAGTATCACCCCATGACAAAGAACGGTCAGTGGATCAACTACCGTTACATCAACTATCAGTTCAAGGAACCAGAATATGAGGACTTGACCGAAACTCAGTACAACTATATTACTGGAAAGATTGATGAGATGGAGGACGCTCTTGCTTCGTCAAACTACACCGACCCCGAAACTGGCTACCGCCAATATATGGACGTGATGTCGTTTGTCGATTTCCAGATTGCTCAAGAAATATCACACAACGTTGATGGCTACCGCCTCAGTTCAAAGATTTTCAAACTACGCGACAGCGCTGACCCACGCTTCAAGATGGTGCTTTGGGACTTCAATATCGCCTTTGGCAACAGCGATTACTACAACGGATGGTACACCAACACCTGGGTATATCAAAACAACGACATCCTCAACTGGAATAACGACACACAGCTAGTGCCCTTCTGGTGGTATAAGCTCAACAAAGACCCATATTACCAAAACCTGCTAAAGCAACGCTGGGCACAGTGCCGTCGTGCAAATATGCGCGAGGACCGCATCATAGCAACTATCGACTCGATGGCGACTCAACTTACTGAGCAAGGCGCTATGGCACGCAACAGCCAGGCATGGCCTCGCTGGGGACAATATGTGTGGCCCAACCAGTACATAGCCCAAAACTTCGACGATGAGGTCAACCACCTCAAGGAGTGGATTCACGACCGCCTGACATGGATGGACCAGCAGCTAGGCTTCGATCCAAATGCTGTAATCGTTGGTGACGTAAATGGCGACGGTGAGGTTACCACTATCGACATCACTTGCATATACAACTACCTCCTCGAGGGCGATGAGACCTTCATCACCACCAGTGATATTGACGGTGATGGCTTCATCACAACAACCGACATAACAATCATCTACAACATCATGCTCGGTAACGAATAAAATGTATAAATCTTAATGCACAACATAAACACAAAAAGCGCCCTCAGGCGCTTTTTGTGTTTAGTGCTACAACTAGATTAGTCTTCTGGGCAGAAACCATTACCGTCCCACACCAGTTTGCCTTCACGCTGAAAGACCTTAGGGATAGCAGTTGGGTCAGCCATACGATACGTGATGTCCTTGCCAGTACGTGGCAGACTGAAGCTTGGCTGGTACTTGTTGGAGTCCTCGTTTCTTGCGCTCAGCACCATATCGACAGTGGCCTTGTCAGCCTTCTCTTGGTCCACGAGGTCAATTGCGTTGGGCTCGCGGTCGAATGGTGCCTCGATAAGCTTCATCTTCTTGGTTTTCACATTGTAGCGATAGAAGGTAAGAAAGCTCTCATCAAAGCCCATAGATGAATCAATGTAATTTACCGCCACCAATTTCTCGTTCTTGTTGTCGCAGTTCCAATAGCACATCTCAAGTGTGGTGACAGTGCCATCAAACGAGACTACTCTGTATTGCACATATCCATTTTTGGTATCTACAATGCACTCGACATTGTCCCGCTTAGCATTACCTCTAGTAAAAGCTGCAAGTGCTTCTCTCTCAAAACTCCCTGCCTCAGATTGCGAGCAGTAGGCACGGGCGAAGTCCTTGATGGTGGGTTGCTTTCCAGTAAATGTTACTTTGCACACCTCGGGTTGTGCATAACAAAGTGCCGGCAACGCAATCATTGCCAGCAACAGAACGGTTTTCTTGAAAATTTTCATAATATATCTTTTTTCCTCTTTAGACAATAAATGATGCTTGCAAGTTTAATGACAAAAACACTTTAAGCAAGTTTTTAGGCGTGGTCGCCATTAACATAATACACTATTCTTTAAACAAAATACTAAATCGCGCGCGCGTGCAATAAAGGACGGGGAGATTGCGTTTTTATTATAGTTATATAACATAAACATGAAAAAGATTCTCTACATAATATTTGCGGCTTTCATGCTTGCAACTGGTGTGCAAATCACCTCATGCAAGACTGCAAAGATGAAAGATGCCGACGAGAAATACGAGCGTGGCGAGTATTATGCTGCCGCCGAGACCTACCGAAAAATCTACAACAAACTGCGTCGCAAGGAAGATCGATACCTGCGCGGAGAGGTGGCGTTTATGCTCGGTGAGTGCTACCGCCACCTGAACCAGAGCGCACGTGCTGCTGCATCCTACCAGAATGCACAGCGTTATGAATGGGAGGACAGCCTTATCCCGTTCTATCTAGCTCAAGCGCAGCAGATGGAAGGCCAATACACCCTTGCTGAGCGCAACTACAAGGCATATCTTGACACGGCACCCAAGAACTGGCAGGCCAAAGAAGGCATCCGCGGCTGTCAGATAGCTCCTAAAGTGCGTGAAGAAGGCAGTCGATATATCGTGAAGAGTGCCCGTCTATTTAACTCACGCCGTGCCGATTTCTGCCCCATGTTCCTCGACAGCAAGGGCGACATACTCTATTTTACCTCTTCGCGCGAGAAAGCAACAGGCACAGCCAAGAGCGAGATCACTGGCGCCAAGAACTGCGATGTATTCTTCTCGAAAAAGGACGACAAGGGCAAGTGGAGCAACCCCGAGCCTGTGGAGGGAGACCTCAATACCGAGTTTGACGAGGGCATAACAGCATTCACACCCGACGGTCAGACTATGTTTTTTGCCAAAGCGCCACGCAAGACCGACTCAGGCACAAGCGTAGAAATCTACAAGGCAAGCCGCAGTGAGGCAAAGTGGACTGGCGCAGCTAAGTTTGAAATTACCGCCGACACCCTTTCGGCCTACAATGACCCCGCCGTGAGCACCGATGGCAAATGGCTCTATTTCTCAAGCGATATGCCTGGAGGACAAGGCGGCAAGGATATCTGGCGAGTAATGATTAGCGATGGTCATGGCACCCTTGAGAATATGGGTGACCAAATCAACACCCCTGGCGATGAGCGCTTCCCATACGTGCGCAACGATAGTACCCTCTATTTCTCAAGCAACGGACACGCAGGACTTGGAGGACTTGACCTGTTTAGGGCACGACTTCAGCCCTCGGGCAAGTGGTTTATCGAGAATATGGGGTCGCCAATGAACAGCAGCGGCGACGACTTCGGCATCACCTTCGAGGGCGAGGCCGAGAAAGGTTACTTCTCGAGCAACCGCAAGGATGCCCGCGGATATGACCACATCTTCAGTTTCGAGAAACCCGACCTCAAAGTGTGGATATCGGGATATGTACTCGACAAGGACGAAGAACCAGTGCCTAATGCCATCATACGCATCGTGGGTAACGACGGCAGTAACCAAAAAGCTGTAGCAAAGCCCGACGGCACGTTCCGCTTTGACCTTCAGCGCGGTGTGAGCTATGTGATGCTTGCAGGCGCTAATGGCTATCTCAATGGCCGCCAGCAGTTCACCAGCGACATAGAAGAGGAGGACGCCGAGTATAACGTCGATTTCATCCTTGCCGCTATGGACAAACCACAGGTGATTGAGAATATCTTCTACGACTATAATAAAGCCACATTGCGACCTGAGTCAAAGGCTGCCCTCGACTCAATGGTGCAAGTGCTTAATGATAACCCCTACATAACCATCGAGATGGGTGCTCACACCGACCGTGTGGGTGGCGATGAGTATAACCTCAAACTTAGCGACCGACGAGCCAAGAGTGTTGTTGATTATCTCATCGCTGCTGGCATCGACAGCGCACGACTACAATCTCATGGCTATGGCAGGTCAATGCCCAAGGTGGTGACAAAGCGCATCGCACGCCTTTACCCTCAGTTTAACGAGGGCGATACGCTAAGCGAACCCTTCGTCATGGCTCTATCAAAAGAAGACCGAGCAGCAGCCGACCAAATCAATCGACGCACCGAGTTCCAAGTGCTAACCACCAACTACTACCGCACCTTCGACAGTTCTATCCAGCAGCCTGGAGATGAATTGGCTGAAGGCAAAGAAGGAGAAAAACAGAACAAAAAGGACGTGCTCGAAGGAATTGACACCAAGGACATGTCGGCCGATGAAATTACAAAGTTGAGGGCAGAGAAAGAGGCTGAGATGAAGATGATTGAACAAAAAGAACGCGAGAAAGCTGCTGCCGAAGGCAAAGAGGCTGACCCCGAAGGCAAATATAGTGGCGAGAACGGTAAGCAGCCACCAAAACTTGATGGAGGCAGTATGGGCTCCAGCACAAGAGGCGGAACAGGCACTAGCACAAGAGGTGGCAACACTGGCGGTGGTAATACCGGTAGTGGTAATACTGGTGGTGGTTCGAGAAAATCTAACGATCCAAACGCAACTAAACGCCACTAAATAATGAAAACCATCGGAATCATAAGTGATACCCACTGCTACTGGGACGATCGGTATGCTGAGCATTTTGCCGACTGCGACGAGATTTGGCACGCAGGCGACATCGGCAACGAGGCTCTCATCGACATGATTGCGTCGATAGGGCCACAGGTGCGTGCTGTATATGGCAATGCCGACGGACAGGACCTGCGCCGGCGCTTCAAGGAGACCGAGATTTTCACAATCGAAGGAGTTAAAGTGATGATGACACATATTGGCGGCTATCCGGGACGGTATGCTCCAGGCATCAAGTCAAGACTCGACTTAGTGCAGCCCAAAATCTTCGTGTGCGGGCACAGCCACATCCTAAAAGTCATTCCCGACCGCAGTCTGGGCGTGCTCACCATTAACCCCGGTGCGGCAGGACGTCAAGGCTGGCAGAAGGTGCGCACCCTTATCCGCTTAACTCTCGACAACGGAAGCATCACCGGCTGCCAAATCATAGAACTAGCCGATGACCGAAACGCCCCCAAAGGAAGAGTCGTAGAGTAAGTACTGAATAATTTGTGTTTATCTCATATCAAAAAATATCGACAAGGTTTAATTCCTTGTCGATTTTATTTTTTGTACGAGAATATGTTATGCTTACTTGTTTTCCTCTTGTAGCGATAAGATTACTGCATCATAAGCTTTTTGAGTGAGGTCCTGAATAGTGTCGCCGAATTGTTCATGTGGTATGGGTTCGTGGATGGTGAGAGTGATAGTGCCAGGCTGCACGTGGAACATGGTGCGCGACATCACTTTGTATGATCCATTGATTGTAATTGGAACAATGGGCAATCCAAATTCCTTTGCAAGCCTAAAAGCGCCGTGCTTGAATGCGTGGATGTGACCGTCGTCGGTGCGCCGACCTTCTGGAAAGACAACAATCGACATTCCTTTAGATAGACGTTTTTTGGCATCGTTCATGGTCTTAATGATACCTCTTGCTGAGTGGTTGTCAACCATGATGTGACCAGCCATGTGACACGCCCATCCCACGAGAGGAAAGTTGTGAAGACCTTTGCGCATCATCCACTTGAAGTTGTGACCCAGATATCCATAAATGGAAAAAATATCATAAGCACCCTGATGGTTGGCAACAAAAACGTAAGCACTATTTCGGTCGATGAGGTTGCGGTTTTCAACTTTCACTCTCACCCCAAAGAAGAAGCACATGGCCCTACCCCACCACTTTGCCGGATAGTATCCCCAATAGTTGCTGTTGAAAGTACACCCAATGATGGTGACTATGCAAGTGATAATGGTGATTACCAGCACTATAGGTGCCGCTATGCAGTAGTGATATATTCTGTAAAGGATGTTCATGCTAATGTGATTGGTGTTTTAAACTACAAAGATAGTAAAAGTTTTCAGATTTTGAAAATCAGATTTCATAAATCAATATTTTTGAAGATGAACAGTATAAAAAAGTTCACGAGGCACAAAATAGTGTCTCGTGAACTTATTAATTTAAAGTTGATAATTCAAAACTGAATACCAAAAGCCTACTTCTCTTCGGGCTCTGGAGCGATAAGTTTGTAGCCCTTGCCGTGGATGTTGATAATCTCGATTGATGGGTCTGCCTTGAGATGCTTGCGCAGTTTGGTGATATACACATCCATACTACGAGCGTTGAAGTAGTTATCATCAATCCAGATAGTCTTGAGGGCGAAGTTGCGCTCAAGAATCTCATTTACGTGAGCACACAGGAGGCTCAGCAACTCGCTCTCCTTGGTGGTAAGCTTGGTTGACATGTCATCGACTATGAGCACTTGCTTCTGAGTGTCGAAGGTAAACTTACCAATCTTATACATAGTGATTTCTTTGCCCTTCTTGCCCTTTACGCGGCGCATGATAGCATCGATGCGCATCACGAGCTCCTCCATCGAGAATGGTTTGGTGATATAGTCATCGGCACCAATCTTGAAGCCCTCGAGGATATCTTCTTTAAGCGCCTTGGCGGTGAGGAAGATTACGGGTACATCGCTATTGATAGTGCGTATTTCCTGTGCTAACTGGAAGCCGTCTTTCTTAGGCATCATGATATCAAGCACGCAGATGTCGTACTTGCCTTTAAGGAAGGCCTTGTAGCCACTCTCGCCATCGGCATAGAGGTCGGCGTTGTAACCTTTGGCCTGAAGATACTCTCTTAACAACATGCCAAGATTCTCGTCATCTTCGCATAAAAGAATTCTCAATTTTTCGTCCATAGTGTTTTCTTATTTATATAGTGGTAATGTAATAATAAATTTCGATCCTTTACCCACTTCGCTTTCGGCTTTGATGGTGCCGCCAAAGAGGGTTATCATCTTGTGAACATAGGCTAGACCCAATCCAAAGCCTTTCACATCATGCCGGTTGCCAGTAGAGACGCGGTAGAATTTCTCAAAAATCTTCTTCAAGTCGTCACGCTTGATGCCTATGCCATTGTCTTCCACAACGATGGTGATGTGAGAGTCATCGGGGTTACTGGTGCTCACCGTAAGCTTAGGTGCCACATCTTCGCGACGATACTTGATGGCATTGTCAAGAAGATTGAATATCACATTAGTGAAATGCATTTCATCTACATTGACTATAGGGTCGTCGCTGTTGAGATTGGCAGTGAGCGTGCCCCCAAATTTCTCCACCTTAAGATTATAGGTATTGACCACGCTGTAAATGACCGAGTCGGCATCCACTTCCTGAAGCTTCATAGTGGCACTAGTACGGTCAAACATCGACATCTGCAACACTTTCTCTACCTGGAAGCGCAAACGTTTAGTCTCGTCCTTTATCACCGTCGATGCCTGCTTGAGCAACGCTGGACTCTTGACCACAGCAGGGTCATCGAGCATTTGAGCAGCCAGCGAAATGCTAGAAATGGGCGTCTTGAACTCGTGGGTCATATTGTTTATGAAGTCGTTCTTTATCTCACTGAGTTTCTTCTGCCTAAATATGAGTATGACAGTGAACACAAAGAGCCCCATCAGTAAAAAAGTGAAAGCAATAGATGGCAGCATGAATTTAATGGAAGAGAACACATAATCACTCTTGGTAGGGAACACCACATTGAGTGTGATATTGCTGTCTTTTGTTTTGGGGAAGAGAATCTGTGAATAGATATTATCTACCTTATTCGTGTTCTGCTCATAACCATTAGTGCAATATACAATCGTTGCCGAACGATTGACAACAGCAAACTCAAACGGCATTTTAAGGCCATTGCGCTGAAGCTCCATGTCTATGTAAAAACGAACCTTTGAAGAGTCGGCCCGTTCAGCAATCGGACGGTCACTGGCATGCTCAAGGATATTGAGAATTACCTCGTTGAGTAACGCCTTCTGATAAAGATATTCGTTTTTAAGAGTCTCCTGGCGGCTACGATCATAACCCAAATTAGGTGTTAAACTATTCTCGTTTCCAAACCGCTTTCTAGTAGGCGGAACAAACGATTGGTTCGGGTTGAAATCAATATCGCTAGAATTGAACTGACCACCGTTGATGTTCATCATCTTCGACTGAGTATTGTCAAGATGTGTGTCAAGAAAATGTTTTGTCTCGTCACGTTCTAGATTCGAAGCCACATTATAGAGACTCAGTGTTACCAACTCACGGAAATGGTCGTTACGCATCTTTACCATCTTTTCAATGTACATAATCTGCATGAACAGCAACCCAAGAAGGGTGACTGCCATCACAATTGTCATGATCCAAATGGTAGATTTCTTCATTTCAGTGTCAAAAAAACATCAAAAAAAGTCGTTAACGCAGCAAAAAACACCGCAATCTGTTAACAAACGACCAAAATTTAACTTTACGGTGCAAAATTAACAAAACTATGTGAAATTAAAAAATTTTGAGCAATTTTTTTGTAAAAAAATATTTTTTTACAAATCAATCAAAAAAGAAAGGGAAAAAGAGAATAATAGGAAGATAGGAAAGTGATAGGAAAGAGGTAAAAGAAAAAAGCAAGCGTGGTTGTTGTTCAGTATTGCGCCGCAAGCGCGGCGTTCAGAGGAGCGGCTAGGCTCTGGGCGGTGAAGGGAATATCGCGCGGGGAACAAAAAGGGAAAAGGGAAACAAAAAGGGAACAAAAAAAGAGACCCAGGAACGGATTCCTGGGTCTCCATAGGGGGCGATTACCTACTCTCCCACTTTCGCAGTACCATCGGCGTGGTGAGGCTTAACTTCTCTGTTCGGAATGGGAAGAGGTGGGACCCT
>CACYVC010000022.1 GCA_902777835.1 uncultured Bacteroidales bacterium
GTCTGCTCATTGTAGAGATAACCACCGACGGTGTTTACAAAATAATCGTTTATCACTGGCACAAGCATGTTGGTGGGTGTGGCGGTCGATGTTCCTAAATTCTTAAACTTATAGACCTGTCCCTTGCTCCCCTTCATGAGCATTGCTGTAGAAGCTGGAATGGCACCGTTCCATTTCGACGTGTTGAGACGATTCTTTGATGCGTCATACGACGGTATGGTGTAGAAGCTGCCTCCGGCAGGCTGCTCCACACTCTTATGGCACGAGAAGATGCGAGTGTCATTGTCTAGTTTCACAAAGGGGCGCATACGTTCATCCGCGGTCGTCATGTCGTCACTGATGTACCATGTGTATTGCTGATGAGTGAGGCGATAATATTGTGAGGCGTCGACATAGTAGAGGCAGTTGCTGGCATTGTAGCCAAAGCAAGCAGTGCTCAGATAGGGCTCACCGTAGAAAGTCATGCTTGTTATGCCAGGACAGTAGAAGAACGCATTGAGACCTACATTACGTATCTTAGGCAGCTCAATGTCGCCGCTGAGCCCCGAGTGGTCAAAGGCATATTCTTTGATCACTTCCACGTCACTAAAGCTCATTGACGTTAGATTAGTGGTTTTAAAGAATGCCGCCTTGCCTATAGTTTTAAGATGGTTTAACGAGCCATTGCTGATTTTCAAGTTTTGACAGTTGTAGAATGCCGAATCCTCAACCTCCTTAATTGTGTGTGCATAATAAATGATATTTTCAGTTGAAGAATTTTGTTTCAGAACTTGATAGTAGTTCTTTTCTATGGCAGTAGGGCAATAAAGATCGCCCCCAACATTTAAAGAATGGGAAATTTGGATACCATATAAATTGTACTTATTATTGACATATACCGATTGGCCATGCACTAGTTTCGCCTGTCCGCCATTGTAATTGACAGTATTATTGGGGTCGGAGTAAGGCTCAGTGCTTGTCACAGTAAAAAACAGGTTCTCAGAATAAATGTCCCAGGCGTTACCGTCAACTGACTTGAAGGATGAGCCTAACGACGTATTCTTATAATAATTAACCCTGGGGTAAGGCACATGCAGATTGATGTTACCACGGTTAACGAGGTCAGCAAGTTGCGAAGGATAATTATCACGGTTCAAATAGAGGTCTGTGAGACTGTACAGGCCATAGAAAGAGTCTGCTTTATAGTTAGTTACCGAACTTGGAATGAGCATGTAGGTGAGTTTATCACAATTGGCAAAAGCGTTGTTCCCTATTGTTTTAACTCCATAATTAAGCACAACTTGTTGTAATTTATTGTGATAGTAGCAAGCATAGTCACCAATCTCAGTGAGCGTCGATGGCTGCTCCATTTGATAACCACTCAAAAAATAGGAGTAGTTTGTGCCGCCGCCATTCCTGGGCATGTGTATCAGCTTGGTTAGCGACTTGTTATAGAGATTACTATAACCCGTTGAGGCATAATACTGGTTGCTTGAAGAGACTGTATATTTTTCCAAATTGTTGCACATGTAGAATGGCATGTTGCCGCCCTCGGCCATATAGATGACGCTCGATGGTATGTAGACGTTTACAAGCCCATGGTCGTAGGCGAAGGCCATTGAATTGATGCGTTTCACACCATTATTCTCACTGCCTGTTTCATACAATTGCAAAGTGGTGATTGCCGGGCAATTGTAGAATGCATAGTTGTCGAGGGTATCAGCACTCACCTTGACGGTGGTCAAAGCCGTGCAGCCCTGGAAAGCGCTAATGCCTATCTTCTTGGCTTCGGAACCCAGCCATGTGAAGGAGGTGAGGCTCAATTGCCTCTCACTCAACTCAGCAAGACGAGGAGCAGCCACAGTGACTTTGTAGTATTCGGGTGATGTGAGACCACCATAAGTATAGTTGTCATTATTTGTCGCGCTCACAGGGATGGAGGGGGTGTTGGAGAGTAAGCCCACGAGCATGCAGGTGTTGCTGCCGCTCACAACATAGCATCCTGAGCCAGAAGAGAAGTCATAGGCACCACGACCATTGGCATTGATACTGCTGAAGGCAGAACTGAACGTGCTGTTGGAACTGAAAGCCGTCTTGGCCTCAAACGTCGACACTACCAGAGACGCCGAGCGCATGCCCGAGAATGTGCCGCTATAGAACGTGGGAACACTCTGAGAGGCATAGTTGAACTGCGTCATGCTAGATGTGTTGGCAAAGGAGTAGTTGTCAAGTAGAGTCACCGAACTGGGAAGATAGACATACTTGAGCGAGGTGCAGCCCGAAAAAGCATGGTAGCCAATTCTGGTGACGCCATGACACACTTTCAACACTGTGATTCTTGTGTTGCCCGAGAAAGCATAATCTCTCACATCGGTCACTGTATAGGTAGAACCGCCATAATTTATCTTGCCGGGGAGGTCAATCTCGGTGGGATTAGCGCTCTCACCGGCACTCGACAGGCCCACACACTCCACAGTATAGCCATAATCGTCGGTTATATAATACTTGAGATTACCTATCGACAGATACTGAGCCTTGGCAGTGACCACAGTCAGGGTAATGATGAAAAACAAAAATAATTTCTTCATAATTTATTAGTTTTTAATTCATAATCAATCTATCAACAATAATTTGTTTTTATATTCTACAAAATTATTCAAAATAATTATAATAATAAAGAAAATCAGCAATTTTTTGCAAAAACAATTAAGCATCAAGTAAAAACAGCTCGAAAATGTTTTTTTCTTGTCGGGCTACAAATCCTGAACAAAATCCTTGCAGACATCAAAAAATATGTCTTAATTTGCCCATTCGTAACCAACAATGGTTTGTTCTAACGTTTTAATTGACTATGAAATATTTACAACTGCCTTATGATGAGGTGCGCAGGCTCACGTTCTATCTCGCCATGGAGGAGCATGCTGCACAGTTGCTCAAAGACGACAAAAGCATCGACGAGCAACTCATCGACAGCGAGGTAAATGTTGCATATTGTAAGGAACACGGTATCGAGTACTACCGCCGCAAGAGCGGTGGCGGATGCGTCTATGCCGACATGGACAATCTTATGTTCAGCTACATCACCCGCAGCGATGATGTGACCACCACGTTTGCACGCTACACCCACGCCATCGTGGCGATGCTCAAGGACTTGGGGCTTGAAGCCAGCGACACGAGCCGCAACGACATCATGGTCGAGGGCAAGAAGGTGAGCGGCAACGCTTTCTATCACCTGCCAGGCATAAGTATCGTACACGGAACCATGCTCTACGACACCAACATGGAGAACATGGTTCAAGCCATCACGCCATCGGCAACAAAGCTCGACTCCAAAGGGGTGAAAAGCGTGAAAAGCCACATCACCACCCTCAACCGCTACCTCACAATGAGCATCGAGGAGTTTCAGCAGCACGCCCACAGCACCCTATGCGATGGAGATATAACACTTGATGACAATGACATAACATCAATTGAACGCATCGAGGCTGGCTATCTCACGCCTGAGTTCATCCTGGGTAATAACCCTCGCTGCAATATGGAGCGCAGCGGCAGAATTGAGGGCGCGGGAGAGTTCAAAATCACCCTTGAGCTCAACCGAAACATCATCCGCGACATCAACATCGCCGGCGACTTCTTCCTCTTGGGCGACATAGACAGCATAATCTCCCGCCTCAAAGGCCACCAATTCACTGAAACCGAGATAGAAAAAGCATTGAGCAATTTAGACCTCTCTAGAGTGATAATGAATCTCACTAAGGAGCAATTGCTGAACTTGCTTTTTGAGAATAAAATATAGAATCTTAGTTTGTTTTTTTCGCAATTTTTAGTAACTTTGCAGTCAGAAATCAAAAAAATGTAAGAATTATGACATCAAGTGAAATAAATGTCCAGATTTTTCGTGATATGGCCGAGATTGCAGACAATGAGAAGTTGATGAAGCAGCTCTCCAAATACTTGAAAAAGCTTGTGGCAAAGAAAAATGATCCCACCGAGATGACAAAAGAGGAATTCTTCAAGCATATCGAGGACGCTGAGGCTCAATATGCAAGAGGAGAATACACCACGCAGTTACCTGGGGAATCTCTATCCGACATGCTAAAACGATGTGGCTATGCTGTATGAGGTTAGATTCACACCCGAGGCAAATTTAGGTCTTGCAAAACTTGCGAAATATGAGCCTAAGGCATTTGCTAAGGTTCAGCGTTTTATTGACGAACTTAGAATACACCCTAAGACAGGTATCGGTCATCCAGAGCCTCTCAAGGGTATGCCTGAGGGAAGATGGAGCCGCCAAATAACAAAGAAACACAGGTTAGTATATCGCATTTTTGAAACTGAAGTTGTAGTAATTGTCCTTACAGCCTATGGGCACTACGACGACAAGTGACCAATAACATGATAAGATTTTTCCACTCGCCACACTTAGTGGCGAGTTTTTTGTGTTGAGATTGTTAATAAATAATATTAATTTTTTAAGCTTAAATTATTTTATCTCATTTTTATTATGTACTTTTGTGGAGAAATTAGAGTTTGAATCATTGGATGATTTTTTAGACTTTAATTTTTGAAAACTAATAAACTGATTAACAATTTAATAACAATACTTATATCTTAAAAAACAACTTATTATGAGTGAAATTAAATTCACTTGTCTTCACGACAAGCACATTGCCTTAGGAGCGTTGATGACTCCCTTTGGCGGTTTTGATATGCCCATACAGTACAAGGGCATCGTTGAGGAGCACAATGCAGTGCGCAACAACGTTGGAGTATTTGACGTTTCTCACATGGGCGAGGTTCACATCACCGGCCCCGAGGCTCAGAAGTTTGTAAACTACATCTTCACAAACGACATCACCAAGATGGAAGTGGGCGGCATCCAGTATGGCATGATGCTCTACCCCACTGGTGGCACTGTTGACGACCTGCTGGTTTACACCATGGGCGAGAACGACTACTTCCTCGTTATCAACGCCGCCAACATCGACAAGGACGTGGCTTGGATCAATGAGCAGGCAGCTAAGTTTGACGTGAAAGTTGACAACCAGAGCGAGAGCTACGGACAGATCGCAGTGCAAGGCCCTGAGGCCGAGAAGACCATGAAGGCTGTCCTCAATCTCGACTGCACCGACCTGACATTCTACACCTTCAAATGTGTAGATTACCATGGCGACAACATCATCGTGAGCCGCACCGGTTACACCGGCGAGGACGGCTTTGAGGTGTATGCCAGCCACAAGACCATCCAAGATATGTGGGACATGCTCATGACTGCAGGCGTTCAGCCTTGCGGACTGGGCTGCCGCGACACCCTGCGCTTCGAGGTGGGTCTGCCACTCTACGGTGACGAGTTGACCGCCGACATCACCCCAATCATGGCAGGCTTCGGATTCTTTGTTAAGCTCGACAAGGAAGACTTCATCGGTAAAGACGTTTGCGCTCAGCAGAAGGCTGAGGGTGCTCCCAAGAAACTCGTGGGACTCGAACTCCATGACAAGGCTATTCCTCGTCACGGCTATGAGGTTTGCAACGAGAACGACGAGCCTGTGGGCTACGTTACCACTGGCTACCGTGGCATCTCGGTTGACAAGAGCATCGCTGTTGCCCTCGTTGATGCCGCCTATGGCAAGCTTGGCACTCCACTTAAGGTACACATCCGCAAGAAATACTTCGACGCTACCGTTGTGAAGAAGAAATTCCACGACAAGAGCTACAAAAAATAAGTTCTAAGTGTTAAGTAGTAAGTGTTAAGTAAGGACAAATGAAATAACAAAACCTATTTTATAATAACATTCTATCAATTATGAGTAAAATTATTGAAGGACTCTATTACAGCGAGTCACACGAGTTTGTAAAAGTTGAAGGCGACTTTGGCTATGTAGGTATCACCGACTATGCTCAGCACGAGCTTGGCAACGTGGTTTACGTTGATATGCCCGAGGTTGACGACGAGGTTGAGGCAGGCGAGGACTTTGGCGCAGTAGAGAGCGTAAAGGCCGCCAGCGACCTGGTATGCCCTGTAAGCGGTACTGTTGTTGAGGTTAACGAGGCTCTCGACGACGAGCCCGGCTTGATCAACAAAGACGCTTTTGAGAACTGGATCATCAAGGTAGAACTCAGCGACAAGAGCGAACTCGACAACCTGATGGATGCAGCTGCCTACAAAGCTTTCATCGGCGAGTAACACACAACTCATCATCTAAGCCAAGTGGCTGGCATCGATGTGTCCAGCACTTGGCTTTTCTTCATTAAAAAAACAACAAAATACACATAAGCAAACAATGAACTATAAATTTTTCCCACACACCCAGGACGATGTGAACCAAATGCTGGGCAAGTGCGGACTCAAGTCGCTCGACGAGCTCTACAAGGACATCCCCGAGGAGCTGCAATTTAAGCGCGACTATGACCTGCCACGTGCCATGAGCGAAATTGAGGTTCGCAATTTCTTCGCCGACCTGGCAATGGACAACACCGCCCTTAAATGCTTCATGGGCGCTGGCGTTTATGACCACTATACTCCCGCCGTGGTTCAAGATATCGTGAACCGCAGCGAGTTTTTAACAAGCTACACTCCCTATCAGGCTGAGATTTCGCAAGGCACCCTCCAATACATCTTCGAGTATCAGAGCATGATGGCTGAGTTGACTGGCATGGAGGTGAGCAACGCGTCGATGTATGACGGCTGCACAGCCACTGCCGAGGCAATGATGATGGCGGTTTCTAACGCCAAGAAGCGCAACAAAGTGCTTATCAGCGAAACTGTTAACCCCTTCGTCATTCGCGTGGTTGAGACCTACGCCAAGTTCCACGGCATCGAAGTAGAGATGATAGAGGCCGAGAACGGTGTTACTAGCCGTGCCGACTTCGAGGCAAAGGTTGGTGCCGATGACGTAGCAGGTGTTATCGTGGCTTCGCCCAACTTCTTCGGAATACTTGAGGACTATACCGGATGGGCCGACTTCTGCCACGAGCACAAGACTCTGCTTATCATGAACTGCCCCGCCAGCGCATTGAGCGTGATCAAGACTCCTGCTGAGTGGGGAGCCGACATCGCAGTGGGCGACGGACAAAGTCTGGGTATTCCTATGAACTTTGGCGGTCCTTACGTTGGTTATCTGTGCACTAGCAAGAAGCTCATCCGCAAGATGCCAGGTCGCATCGTGGGTGCTACCACCGATGCCGACGGCAAGCGCGCCTTCGTGCTTACTCTCCAGGCGCGTGAGCAGCACATCCGCCGCGAGAAGGCCACCAGCAACATCTGCTCTAACCAGAGCTTGATGGCGCTCTTCGTGACCGTGTATATGTCACTCATGGGCAAGCAAGGCCTGCGTGAGGTGAACGAGATCAGTTACAGCAACGCTCACTACCTCGCCGATCAGCTCGTGAAGACTGGCAAGTTTGAGCTTGAATATCCCGACAAGCCATTCCTCAATGAGTTTGTAGTGAAATCTACCCTCAACATCGATGACCTGCTGAGCTGGCTTAACCAAGCCTACGCCGCTGGTGTTCCTATCGATGACGACAAACTGCTCATGTGCGCTACAGAGACAGTGAGCAAAGAGGACATTGACGACCTAATCGACGCTATTAACCAATTTATCGAAGAAGGCGAGGAGGACAAGAACAATGAATAATACTTTCTATGGCAAACTGATATTCGAACTCTCGAAAGAGGGTCGCAAAGGCTACAGCCTTCCCGAGAACAAGCTCGCAGAGTATAAACTCGCCGACCTGCCCGACGCTCTCAAGCGTCAAGAGGCTCCCTGCCTTCCCGAGGTTGATGAGATGACCGTGGTGCGCCACTATACCAATATGAGCAACAACAACTTCGGTGTTGACACTGGTTTCTATCCACTGGGTTCCTGCACCATGAAGTATAACCCCAAAATCAACGAGCAGATGTGCGCTCTGCCAGAATTCACCGGTCTTCATCCTTTGCAGGACGAGGAGAACGTGCAAGGCGCTTTAGCAGTATATTACAACCTGCAACGCTCGCTCGCTGAGCTTTCGGGCCTGAAAGAGTTCACCCTTAACCCCTACGCAGGTGCTCATGGTGAGCTCACCGGTCTAATGGTGATGCGCAGCTATCACCTTGCCAATGGCAACCCCAACCGCGTGAAGGTTATCATCCCCGATAGCGCTCACGGCACCAACCCCGCCAGTGCTGCAGTTTGCGGCCTTGAGGTGGTGGTTGTTAAGAGCCGTGCCGATGGCACAGTCGATGTTGAGGATCTGAAACCCCTACTCGATGAGAACATCGCTGGTATGATGATGACTAACCCCAACACTTTGGGTATATTTGAGCACAACATCGCCGAGATAGCCAAACTCGTTCACGAGGCTGGCGGCTTGATGTACTACGATGGTGCCAACCTTAACCCAATGCTCGGCAAGTGCCGTCCTGGCGACCTGGGCTTCGATATCATGCACATCAACCTGCACAAGACCTTCTCGACACCTCACGGTGGCGGTGGTCCTGGCAGCGGTCCTGTGGGCGTGCGTGAGGGCTTGGAGAAATTCCTCCCCAACCCACGCGTAACCCGCGAGGAGATTGCCGATGACATCTATTGGTATCACATCGAGGATGGCGAAGACTCACTCGGCTCAATCAGCGGATTCTTGGGCAACTTTGGCGTGATGATGCGTGCTTATGCCTATATCCTAACCCTGGGCCGCGACGAGATTAAGAACGTAGGTCCACTTGCAGTTCTCAACGCCAACTACGTGAAGGAGTCGCTCAAAGATTACTATGAGCTGCCTCTCGACGGCGTGTGCAAGCACGAGTTTGTTTTCGACGGCTTGAAGGACAAGAGCACTGGCGTCACCACCCTTGACGTAGCTAAGCGTCTGCTCGACTATGGCTTCCACGCTCCCACCATCTACTTCCCACTGCTCTTCCACGAGGCAATGATGATTGAGCCTCCCGAGAACGAGAGCAAGGAGACCCTCGACGAGTTCATTGAGGTGATGAAGAAGATTGCCATTGAGGCTAAAGAGAACCCCGAGCTCGTGAAGACTGCTCCTCACAACACCCCAGTGCGCCGTCTCGACGACACTAAGGCTGCCCTGAAGCAGATTGTTACTTATCGCGAACTCCTGAGCGTTGACGAGCTATGATTTCAACCGACATTATTATAATAGGTGCAGGTCCCGGCGGTTATGAGATGGCCGCCGAGGCCGCTCACCACGGCAAGAAAGTGGTGATTGTGGAGCGCGACCTGCTGGGTGGCACTTGCCTGAACCGAGGCTGCATCCCCACCAAGGCGCTGTGCCGCAATGCCGAGGTCATCAACACCGTGCGCGAGGCAGCGCAGTTTGGTGTTACCACTGGCGAGGTGACTGTTGACTATAGCGTCGCATTTGCCCGCAAGGAAGAAGTCGTTAAGCAACTGCGCGATGGCGTGGCAATGCTTATGGGCGGCGAAGGCATCACCGTTGTCAATGGCGAGGCAAAATTTGTCGATGCCAAGACAATCGACGTTGCAGGGGAGCAATACACCGCCCCTGCAATCGTGATTGCCACTGGTTCAATTCCTCGCGGACTCCCTATCGAAGGTGCCGACCTTGCGATAACCAGCGACGACATCCTAGCTATGCAAGAGCTTCCCAAGAGCCTGTGCATCGTGGGCGGTGGCGTGATTGGCATGGAGTTTGCCGGCGTTTTCAGCAGCTTTGGCGTGGAAGTGACTGTAATCGAATTTATGAAGGAGATTCTTCCTCCATTCGACAAAGACATCGCCAAGCGTCTGAAGACCGTTATGAGCAAGCGTGGCGTGAACATTCTCACCCAGGCCGCTGTCAACGGCATCCACAAGACCGATGATGGTCTCGAAATCACCTTCGATCACAAGGGCAAGGCCAAGAGCATTGTTACCGAGAAGGTGCTGATGTCGGTAGGCCGTCAGGCAGTATTACCCGAAGGTCTTGAGGCTGCAGGTGTAGAGACCAGCCGCCGCGGCATCGAGGTTGACAACAACATGATGACCAACGTTGAAGGCATCTACGCCATTGGCGACGTGAACGGCCGCTGCATGCTTGCACATGCCGCAAGCGCACAAGGCAGCGTGGCGCTCGCTCACATCCTTGGCGAGAAGAGCAACGTTAAACTCGACATCGTGCCAAGCGCAGTGTTCACCACTCCCGAACTGGCAATGGTGGGACTCACCGAACAGCAGTGCGAAGATCAGGGCATCGAGGTAGTTACCGCCAAGTCATTCTTCCGCAGCAACGGTAAGGCTGTTGCTATGGGCGAGACCGACGGAATGGTGAAACTCATTGTCAGCAGCGAAGACCTTACCATCGTGGGTTGCCACATCTGCGGTCCACATGCCGCCGACCTTATCCAAGAGGCTGTGACAGCGATGAACGCCAATATGCCAGTCAACCGCATGGCACAAGCCATTCACGGTCACCCCACCCTAAGCGAGGTGGTAATGGCTGCCGCCAAGCAGTTCTAAATCAATGCATAATTCATAATGCACAATGCATAATTTAAAAAATCCTGCTCGATTTGAGCAGGATTTTTTTGTTAATGAATGGTTTGATTCTCAAATTCAACCTTTCTCCTGCTTGGTAAGCAGATCTTCAATATTACGATAATTGATATGACCTGTGACGCTGTCGGTGTTGTTATCAGTACTTGTGTTCACCACTTGTGTCAATAAAGTTTCCTGCTTGAAAAGTGATCTGAAATATTGAAGATTCTTATAAAAGTCTGTATGAATTGTAGGTGACAATTTTATCTCAAATGCTTTAAGAGATTGCAATCCGTAGTCAAGAACCACATCAACTTCGCGCTGACTTCGGTCTCGATAAAAAAATAGATTGTTATCCAAACCATGGTTATACCTATGTTTCAAGAACTCTGTCACTACCATGTTTTCAAAAATCTGACCTCGCAAGGGATGTGTCTCAAGTTGGTGGGCATTATTAATGCCAAGCAGGTAACATACCAAGCCAGTATCGTAGAAATAAATTTTGGGAGTTTTCACAAGCCTCTTACCTATGTTTCGATAGAATGGCTGCAGCCTAAATGAAATATAGGTTGCTTCAAGCACATTCATCCACTCTTGAATTGTGGGAAGAGACATGCCAAGCTCATCGGCTATACTACGAGCGTTGAATTCACACCCTACCCTTGACGCGCTGATAATAACAAACTTACGAAACTCTGCAAGATGACGGACATTCATTATTTGCTGAATATCGCGCTGAATATAGGTGTTGTAGTAGTGTCGGTATATATCGCTTGCAGGCGCTCCATTGCCCCACACAGCGGGATAAAAACCTCTAAACATTATCTCGAAATCACTAAGTGAACAGTCATTTTCGCTCAACTCCCCAACAGCCAATGGCAGCAATGTGAGCATTGCCGTACGTCCAGCAAGCGATTGAGAGACTTTTTGTGAAAGTTGCAAGTTGCTGCTTCCCGTTAGTACAATATTTGCGTTGGGATTAGCATCAACAACTACTTGCACAGTGCTTAACACTTCAGGCATACGCTGAACTTCATCAATTATGAGACCATTACAATATTTTTCCACAAAAACCTTACGATTGAGTTCCATCTCATTGACAACGGTTTCATCTTCAAGGTTCACATAGTGGTAATGAGGAAATACCATTTTGCACAAGGTTGTTTTACCTGATTGCCGTGGTCCAGTAATCGTGACAACCTTAAAAATATCTTTCAGCCGCAATAATTCTTGAGATAATATCCTGTTATACATGATTGTAATATGATATTTGACAAATATAAAGTACTACCTTATTTTTGGCAAAAATACAAATAACTAATGATATAACCAAATAATTAACCAAATATTTTTTATTATCAACTTATTGATCACCTAAGTTGCAGTCTAGACACACATATCGCTTTATACAAAACAAAAAAAATCCTGCTTGATTTGAGCAGGATTTTTTTGTTTCAAATGTTTATAGTCTTTTCGCAGTCAATAGAAACTATGAACTGTGAACTCTTAACTATAAACTAAATTAGTATCCAAAGATATCCTCTAGGCTAACCCGTTGAACTGGGGCGATTTTCTGGAGACGGTCCATGTCGAGTTCTTTTTCGTCCCCGAGTATGAGATAACGATAGGGTTTGCCTGCCATGTTCTCCTTCTCAAAGTCAACGATGTCGAAGAGATAGAGCTTGGGTAGTGCCTCATATACTTTGGAATAGATGTCATAGTCAATGCCACGCTCCTTGGCTGCAATGTAGCTTTGCAAAACACCAAAACGAGTGGTGCGGCGACTAGCGAGTTTCTTCATGAGCGACTCCTTAGCAAGGTTGAATGCACCATCGCTCTGTGGTATGTCGGCAATGAGCTTGTTGAACTCATCAACACAATCCATCATCTTATCGTTCTGTGTGATGATATAGGTGTAAACATCCTCTTTATGACCTATGCGTGATGGCTGATTATATATAGCGGCAGCCGAGTAGGCCAATCCGCGTGCCTCACGCAGCTCCTGGAAGACGATGCCGTTCATGCCAGTACCAAAATACTCGTTAAATAGACTGATTACAGGGGCGTGTGATGGATCCCAGTCGCGCTCGTTGTTGTTGTACTGCACCATATAGATGTTCTTGGCTTCGTAAGGTGCTAGCAGAATCTCGGTCTCGGGAGTGGGTTGCTCCATGTAGTCCATACCAAATGGAACATCTAGAAGATCCTTTGGCGTCTTGTGGAGCTTAGAGATGCTTGCCGAGAAGTCTTTCTCGCTCATAGGTCCAAAGTAAAGTATCGTGTGCTGCATACTTCCAAGGTTCTTCACCAGGTCGAGCAGCTCGGAGGGATTAGTATTGCGAAGCTGCTCCTCGCTGAGGATATTGGTGTAGGAATTATTAGGTCCAAACTGACCATACTCCATGAGTCTTGCGAAACACTGCTCCTGGTTGCTCTTAGCATCAGCACGAGCTTTGAGGATTAAGTCAACAAGGCGGCTATAGGCCTCAGGATCAACTTTAGCATTCTTGTACAGATCCTCAATCAAGGCTACTGCTTGAGGCATATTCTCGCTGAGGCCGCTGAGGCTTACGTAAGTCTTGTTGTCATAAACGCTGTAGCCCACATTGCAAGCGAGCTTGTAGAGTTTCTGCTTGAATTGCTGTGGAGTCATAGTGTTGGTGCCCAGATAGTCGAG
Source organism: uncultured Bacteroidales bacterium (assembly GCA_902777835.1). Lineage (GTDB taxonomy): Bacteria > Bacteroidota > Bacteroidia > Bacteroidales > Muribaculaceae > Sodaliphilus. Next base: position 13,135 of record CACYVC010000022.1, read on the forward strand.
ATAGCTGAACGCCAGGTCGTAACGCAAGTCGGCGGTATTGCCAAAGTCAAACATATAAACGAGTGTAAACAGGTCGTCGTCGGTGTTCTGCTTGTAGAGCAGTGGCAGGCCGGCCTTAGTCTGCGAGATATTCATATCTTTCTTGAAATCCACAAATTGTGGCTGTATGGGCTCCACGGTCTCTGCCATGATGTTCTTGACGAAGTCGCTTTGCTTGTCGCGGTTGGTGGGGATAGGAGTAATCTCGGGTTTCTCAATCTTCTTAACCGAGGTGTCAACGCCCTCGCGCTTATAGACGCACACATAGTTGTTGAGCAAGTGGCGATTGGCGAAATCCACAATCTGCTGTTTGGTCATGTGGCTCATACGGTCGAGTTGGCCCACCACCTGCTTCCACTCAATGCCGTTGATAAAGGCATTAACAAGGTATCTGGCACGTGCACCGTTGCTGTTCATGCCTCTCAAATACTGCAGCTTGGTATTGTTGACCACACTGGTGAGCAGGTCGTCGTCGAAGTCGCCTTTGCGCAGTTTCTCAATTTCGCCAAGCATTAGGTCACGAACTTCCTCAAGGCTCTGTCCCTCATTAGGATAGCCCATGAGCATAAGCAGTGAGTAGTCGGCCATCTCATCGGCATAGGCACCAGCTTCCATAATTTTTTGTGGCTGATTTAGATTGAGGTCAATAAGTCCGGCGGTGCCGTTGCTGAGCATCTCGGAAATTACTTCGATGGTGTCGTTCTGCAACGAAGATCCGCCCTCGAAACGCCATGCCAGGGTCACAAACTCTGCCTCCAGACCCAGCACAGTGGTGTCGACAGGTGCGGTCAAGGGTTTGAGAGGAGCAAACTCTGGACGAGAGAGGTTCTTATTAGGCTGCCAGTCACCAAAGTACTTGTCGAGGGTGGCAATCACTTTTTCGGGTTCAAAATCACCAGCCATACAGATGGCGATGTTGTTTGGGCAATAGTAGTTGTTGTAGTAATTCTTGATGTTGGTGATTGAGGGGTTCTTGAGGTGCTCCTGGGTGCCGATGGTGGTCTGGGTGCCATAGGGATGGCCAGGGAACGCCTTGGCATTGAGTGCCTCATCAAGTTTCCTCATGTCTTTAGCCATGCTTATGTTCTTCTCCTCATACACAGCCTCGAGCTCGGTGTGGAAACCACGAATCACCATGTTGCGGAAGCGATCACTCTGGATGCGTGCCCAGCGGTCAACCTCGTTGCTTGGGATGTCCTCGGTGTAACAGGTCACATCGGTGCTGGTGTAGGCGTTAGTGCCAATGCCGCCAATGCCAGCCATGAGTTTGTCGTACTCATTGGGGATGTTGTACTGCGCGGCAATCTGCGACACGCTGTCAATCTCATGATAGAGCTGCTTGCGTTTAGCAGGGTCAGTGACCTTGCGATACTGCTCGTAGCGCGCCTCTATCTCATCGAGATAAGGAGCCTCTTTTGCAGCATCACTGGTGCCAAACTGCTTAGTACCCTTAAACATGAGGTGTTCCAAGTAGTGAGCCAGACCTGTGGTCTCGGCGGGGTCGTTACGTGAGCCCGTGCGCACGGCGATGTGAGCGGCGATGCGTGGCGACTCGTGGTTTACACTTAGGAACACCTTCATGCCGTTGCGCAGCGTGTAGCACTGCGTGTGCATGGGGTCGCCCTCATAGGTTACTGCTTTGGGCAGTTGAGCATTAGCAGTTAAATACATAGCCGCAACTGCAAGCAGTGTGAATAGTAATCTGAATTTCTTCATAGTGATAATTAAAAAATTGTGTAGTTTATTATTGATTATTCTTACTGTGTTTTCGCAGCCACTCCAGCAAAGGCATCAGGAGCTTATTTGCCGGCTCAGCAGTGAGAACCTTGAGCGAAATATCCTCGCCCATGCCATTAAGGGTCTCAAACTGGAAGTCGGGGTTATTGTCGTAATCGACAAGTGTCTCATCGTTGCTTTCAAAATGAGCTATGGCCTCGGCTGCCATCGTCTCAAGCTTGAGAAGCCAGGGGCGCACATCGTTATAAAGCAAGCGGTCGCTCTCGTTGCTGGAGTTTTTCATCGCTTTAATGACCTTGCATGCCTCATTCACCCCGCGCAGCTCGTTGAGCAGCGACTTGTGATTGGCTTTGCCGCTCTTTACCGACTTGTAGTAGTTGTCGATAGTGTAACCTATAGCATCGTTATCATAATAGCGCAGGTAGGGAGCCAGCTTTTTGAACGCCTCGGCGCGGTCCTTGCCCACCACAGCAGGGATAGCCGCCTCCCAGCTCCAACGGCTGTTGAAGGCACTGTTGTTCCAAGTGTAGTCGGCTACGCTGAAGAGGGCGATTTTCGACAGTTCGCCTTGCTGCATAGGGTTGATGATAATGGTGTTGGCACCCATCAGCTTTTTCTCGATGCTTGTGAGGTTGTTAATATGTGTCTCGTCGCGGAAGTTGCTGTAGGTGTCCATCACAAAGAGCTTGGTGGGGTCCTGATCATTACATGGATAGTTCCACCACCAACTCAAGTCGCGCCCCAACCAACAGCCGACAAGTGCTAAATCGCCGTTATTAGGCACTGACCACACGTCGCGACCTGTGATATAGATGTTGATTTTGCTCGGAGTGCTGCTAAGCGACTCATAAAACTCACGAGCACGCTCCTGGCTCACCCATCCGTGAGCATAGAGCTGTGGCACGTAGTGGAGTGGTTTCACAGTGTCGGTGGCAGATGCGCCCTTTTTGTTCCACTTGTCGTCGATACGCTGCTGTAGCGCAGTAAGATTGTCGGCGCAGAGCCTCATGATAGCTGGGTCGCTGGGAACGCCCACATCATCTACAAAGACGCCAAACTGCCTAACGCCCAACTGGTGCATACTTTCAAACTTCGTCATTATCTTGTCGAGCACCTGCGGGTCCTCGGCATTGGCAAACGCATTGCCGGGATGGATTGCCCAGATGAAGTTCACCTTGCTCTCTTGCGCCACCTTTGTGATGTCGCGCATCATGTCTTGAGTGAGGTAACCAATGCGCTGCTGGTCGGGCGTGATAACCGTGGGATAAGGGTCGCCCCAGTATCGCGAGTGATAAGGGTCGCTCTTGGCTCCATACATGTACGTATTCATTTTGTAGCGAGCCATGAAGCGGAACAGGTCCTTCGTCACCTCGGCGCTATAAGGCACTCCATAGTAGCCCTCGATGATGCCGCGGTTTTTCACGTCGGCATAGTCGTAGATGGTGACGCATGGCAAGTTGGTTGTGCCTTGGTCAAGCATCTGCTCGAGCGATGCAAGTCCGCAGAACACAGCATCGGTATTCTCGCCCAATATAGCAACTACCGTAGTACCATATTCCTCATCAACCGATAGGCTCAATATGTGACGGTCATATTTGGGTAAATCAAATATGCTTTTATCAATCTTTACACCGGTTAAATCGGTTAAATGCTTATCGAACACAGTGTTTGAACCATTGACACCCAAAATTAGAACTGACATACGGTCAGGTATATGGTTAGTTCCTCCTATTCTCGTCCATGGGGTTAGGCCATGTTCTTCAAGCACCTGCTTTGCCCTGTTCACAGTGGCTTCATCTATAGCAGGTTCGGCAATGATGTTCACATCTTTGCAGAAGGATGCAGTTCCCGATAATGGGACTTGGCGCTGAGGGACAGGATAAATGGTGTAAGGCTCATTAGCCATCGCCACCAAAGCGAAACACATAGAAAACAGAAGTATTAATTTTTTAATCATCAGGCATGTTTTGTAAAAAAACACGCAAATATAGCCATTTATCGTCAAAAACCCAAAAACTTCTTTGTGTTTTCACTCAAAAGCAGTAATTTTGCAATTTAAGAACTAATAACCGAAAACTGACATGAATCTTGAGCAACTTACTGAAACCATAAGCAGCTATATCTGGTCATGGCCAATGATTATACTTTTGCTGGGCACTCATATTTTTCTGACATTCAGACTCCGTGTGCCTCAACGCAAAATTTTCACCGCAATAAAGCTCTCTTTCACTAAAGACAAGGATTCCACTGGCGACGTGAGCCAATTCTCGGCGCTTGCCACCTCGTTGGCTGCCACCATAGGCACCGGCAACATCATCGGTGTGGCAACGGCAGTATCGCTAGGAGGTCCAGGCGCCGTACTATGGTGCTGGTTAACAGGTGTTTTTGGCATTGCTACAAAATATGGTGAGGGCCTGCTAGCAGTGAAATATCGCGTCAAGACTAGCGATGGAACCATGCTTGGAGGACCCATGTATGCACTCGAACGTGGTCTCAATATGAAGTGGCTGGCAATTCTCTTCTGCATATTCACCGCTATTGCCGCCTTTGGCATTGGCAACGGTGTGCAGGCCAACGCCATAAGTGAGAATTTCTCCATCCTGCTAAGCGACAACAGCAGCGTGGCGAGCACCGCAGCATGGCTAAACAATGCGCTGGGACTTAATTTAGAACCTAAATTCTACTTAAGCATTTTAGTTGGCATTTGCCTTATGACACTCGTTGGAGTGGTGATAATTGGCGGTGTGAAGAGTATCGGCAGGATATGTTCAGCTCTGGTTCCGTTTATGGCAATTCTCTATGTGATGGGATGCCTTTATATCCTCTGCATCAACCACCAGTATCTGTGGCAGGCAATATGCTGGATTTGTAGAGATGCTTTCTCGCTCAAGGCAGGAGTAGGTGGAGCCGCAGGAGCTGCCATCATGGTGGGAGCACGATATGGCATAGCAAGAGGTCTATTCAGTAACGAGTCAGGACTTGGTTCCGCACCTATCGTAGCAGCTGCCGCGCAGACTCGTAACCCTGTGCGACAGGCACTTGTAAGTTCTACTGGCACATTTTGGGATACTGTAGTTGTGTGTGCCATTACTGGACTGGTACTCACCACCAGCATAATAGCTTATCCCGAAATCAACTTCCATGACGGAGGATTGCTCACCAAGAAAGCCTTCGGAATGATACCATACGTAGGTACTCCAATCCTCACATTTGGCATTCTCACTTTCGCTTTCTCCACCATCCTCGGATGGAGCTACTACGGAGAGCGAGCCATGGAGTATATTGGTGGTAAACGCATCATCATCTATTACCGCATCATCTGGCTTGCAATATGCTTTATGGGTTGTGTAATGAGCCTAGGTGTTGTGTGGAACATTGCCGACATCATGAACGCTCTCATGGCGCTGCCTAACCTTGTCGCACTCCTTCTGCTTTCTGGTGTAATTGCTCACGAGACAAAACGTTACCTATGGAGCGGAAGACTCGATGATATCGATAGAACACTGTAGTTTATCCCCAAAAGAAACACTTTGCGACCTCACACTGGAATATTCAGAGCGAGGTCGCAAATTTATGTTTAAAATAATATTGCTCTCTTTTGACTAATTTTACATAAATCTGACTCTGTTTTGGAAATAAAAATGAAAAAAATTGCTTTTCATTTTGTATTTCTCTCAACTTGCACTAATTTTGCACTCTGATAATAAGGTATTGATATTAACAAGGTGTGCAAAAGTTGAATAAACATCTGAAAAGCAAACATTTGACCGCACCACAACAAAAAGAAATAACGACATGGGATTATTCTCATTTACACAAGAAATCGCTGTTGACTTGGGAACAGCCAACACAATTATTATCCACAACGACAAGATAGTAATTGATGAGCCATCGGTAGTGGCTCTAGATACCAAGACACAAAAACTGATGGCAGTGGGTGAGACAGCCCGCGAGATGCGCGGCAAGGTGCACGAAGGCATCAAGACTGTGCGTCCATTGCGCGATGGTGTGATTGCCGACTTCAACGCCGCCGAGCTTATGATCAGGGGCATGATCAAGAAAGTGAGCCAAAAGAATCACTGGTTCTCACCTGCCCTGCGCATGGTGGTTTGCATTCCATCAGGCTCTACCGAGGTAGAAATTCGTGCCGTGCGCGACTCCAGTGAGCATGCAGGAGGCCGCGACGTTTATATGATTTATGAGCCTATGGCTGCCGCTCTCGGTATAGGTATCGACGTGCTGGCTCCAGAAGGCAACATGATAGTCGATATAGGTGGTGGTACCACTGAGATTGCCGTTATCTCGCTGGGAGGTATCGTGAGCAACAAGAGCATACGCATCGCCGGCGACGACCTCACCGAGGACATCCGTGAGCACATGCGCCGCGCCCACAACGTAAAGGTGGGTGAGCGCACCGCCGAACTCATCAAGATTAACGTGGGTTCTGCCCTCTCTGAGCTTGACAACCCACCCGAAGACTACATTGTGCATGGTCCTAACCAAATGACTGCCCTGCCAATGGAGGTGCCCGTTTCTTATCAGGAAATATGCAACTGCATCGAGAAGTCAATCTCAAAGATTGAGGCTGCCGTGCTCAGCGCACTCGAGCAGACACCTCCCGAGCTCTATAGCGACATCGTGAAGAATGGTATCTATCTGGCTGGTGGCGGCGCGCTCCTGCGTGGTCTTGACCGAAGACTTACCGACAAGATTGGCATTCCATTCCATGTTGCCGACGACCCATTGCACGCAGTAGCAAAAGGTACTGGCGTGGCATTGAAGAACATCAAGCGCTTCAAGTTCCTAAAACGATAATCTCTTTAGTTCATAGTTAAAAGTTCACAGTTAAGAGTTCATAGTTTTGTCGGACAAGTGTGAACTGTGAACTATGAACTGTGAATTATGAACTAATGACGGATGAACAATCTAATTAATTTCATAATAAAAAACAGCGCGTGGTTCTTCTTCGCTTTCTATGTGATTGTGAGCCTCGTGCTGCTGTTTCGTTCCAACCCGTTTCAGCAGAGCGTGTATCTAACCTCGGCCAACAGCACGGTTGCAACGATATCTAAGGTCGTGAATGGAACCTCCGACTATTTCCACCTCAAGGAGATAAACGAGGACCTAAACATGCGCAACGCAGAGCAGAAGCAACGCATCTTACAGCTAGAGAAGCAGCTGTTGGATCTAGAACTGAAATATGGAGCCAAACCTGGCGAGGCAGTGTGCGGCGAAGGCGACTACTCCTTCATCTCGGCTCACGTAATTAGCAACAGCGTGGTAAATCCAAGCAACTACATCACCATCGATCGAGGCAGCGCCGACGGAATTGAGCTCTACATGGGCGTGATGGACATGAACGGCGTGGTAGGCATAGTTGATGCCGTCAACACCCATTCAGCACGCGTGATGTCGATGTTGCACCCCGACACTAAAATCACCTGTGAACTAAAGGGCAACGGCAACTTTGGCGTGCTGGTATGGGACGGAAAGAGCACCGACCATGCTATACTTGAGAACCTACCTAAGGTGGGAGAATATCATGTGGGTGACACAGTGGTCACCAGCAGCAGTTCGCTTAGTTTCCCACCAGGATTCATAGTAGGTGTGGTAGAGAGCGTATCGCCCACCACCAAGAGCGACAGCTTCATGAGACTTATCGTGAAGCTCACCTGCCACATCACCCGCCTGAGCAATGTCCACGTGATAAAGAACAACCGCAAGGACGAGCTCAGACAGCTTGAAAGCAACGATGCTACAACCCTTAAAGAGGAAGGAGGGATGAAGTAATGAAGAATACACTTTTTAATTTTCTTCTCCTTTTCATTGGCTTGCTTGTGGCACAGGTGGTTTGCAGCAAGATTGTGCTCTTTGGTGTGGCAATGCCCATCATCTACATCTACCTAATCTTGCGACTACCCGTCAACTACTCCATCAACTGGACGCTCACGATAGCCTTCTTGTTTGGACTCTTCATTGATATGTTCAACAACACCCAAGGAATGAACTCGCTGGCATGCACTGTTATGGCTATGACACGAAAGCCTGTGTTCAACTTCTTCATCGTCATGCGCGAGGATGAGGAAGGCGACCCAGTGCCTTCGGTCGATACAGTGGGAATTTCAAGTTATATGAAGTACCTGTCAACTCTGGTGTTCATATACTGCGCTGTGCTTTTCATGGCACAAGCTTTCACTCTTCACAACTTCCCACTCACCTTGGCACGCATTGTGGCCAGTAGCGCGCTATCCATTTTATTAATTTTTGGTATCGACAGTTTAGTGAGCACCGAAAGTGAGAAAAGACTATAATCTCGAGAAACGCAAGTATGTGATTGGCGGCTTTATTGTCGTCATTGTCGCTATATACCTATGTAAGCTATTTGACTTGCAGATCACAAGCAACGAGTATAGTCAAATCGCCGTGAGCAACGCGCGCTCGGTGAAAATCACCCACCCATCACGTGGACAAATCTATGATCGCAACGGCAAACTGATAGTGTATAACGAGCCAGCCTACGACCTGGTGATCACACCAAAAGACGTGACAGAATTTGACACCACTACCATGTGCTGGATCCTACAGCTCAAGCGCGAGGACTTCAACCTGCTGTGGAAAAACATGAGCGACCCCAAGAAAAACCGCAACTACAGCGCCGTAACACCCCAACCGCTGGTACAGAACCTCGATTCGCTAACATTTGGCCGCCTGCAGGAAAGATTATACCTTTTCCCTGGGTTTGACATCTCACAACGCGTTATCCGCCGCTACAACTACGTGTCGGCAGCCAATATCCTGGGAGACATTCGCGAGGTAAATGCCGATGACATTGAGCGCGACAGCGACAATTACTACATCCCTGGCGACTACACCGGCGACCTGGGTGTGGAGAAGAGTTATGAGAAATACCTGCGAGGCACCAAAGGCAAAGAGATTTTCATACGCGATGCTCGAGGACGCAACAAGGGACGATATAACGAGGGAAAAGACGATGTGGCACCAATTGCCGGCAAAGACCTGCAACTGAGCATCGACATTGACCTACAGCAGTTTGGTGAGAAAATCATGCGCGGCAAGAAAGGCGCTATTGTGGCGATAGAGCCAAAGACGGGCGAGGTTCTCACACTTGTCACTAGCCCCAACTACGACCCTGCGCTGCTTGTGGGCAAAGATCGCGGCAAGAACTATGCCGACCTCGTCAATGACCCAAGCAAACCACTCTTCGACCGCTCAATCATGGCAGCCTATCCTCCAGGCTCAACATTTAAACCATCTCAGGGCCTGATGCTGCTGCAAGAGGGCATCATCACGACTAGCACGTCTTATCCATGCTTCAGAGGATATATCAATAAAGGTCTGAGAATCGGATGTCACGGTCACGGCTCCCCTATCGCCTTGCAGCCGGCCATCGCCACCTCGTGCAACGGCTACTTCTGCTGGGGACTCTACTACATGCTCAACAACCGCAAATATGGCAGTCTCGAGAAATCGTTCACTCTGTGGAAAGACTATATGGTATCGATGGGATTTGGCTACAAGCTCAACATTGACTTGCCTGGCGAGAGCCGCGGATTTATCCCTAACGCGCAATTCTACGACAAGATGATAGGCAAAGGCCAATGGGGCGCCAACACAATCCTCTCTATCGCCATAGGTCAGGGCGAGGTGATGCTCACACCATTGCAAATCGCCAATCTAGGTGCCACAATAGCCAATCGTGGCTACTATATCACGCCTCACGTGGTGAAGAACATACGCGACGTGGGAGTGCTTGAGCAATACACAGTGCAGCACCACACCAAAGTCAATCCGCAATACTACAACGAAGTGGCAACTGGTATGCGAATGGCAGTTACTGGAGGTACCTGCCGTGGAGCCAACTTGCCGGGCCTTGACGTGTGCGGTAAGACAGGTACCGTACAAAACCCACATGGCCAAGACCACTCTGTGTTCATGGGTTTCGCTCCTAAAGATGACCCAAAAATCGCCATCTGCGTCTATGTCGAGAATGGTGGTTTCGGTGCACAAGTAGCTGTGCCACTTGGAGCAATGATGCTGGAACGATACCTGCGAGGCTCCAGCGACGAGATAGAGGAGAGAGCCAGCAAGTGGAGCGACGGTACATGGATGGAAAACACCCAGAAGAAGTCCGCCGAGGCCAAGCCCGCACAACCCGCCACAACCGCAAGAAACGTCCCATCCCGCGACAACAAGCCACAGAACCATCAACAACGCGAACAAGCGGTAGTAATAAACCCAATTAGATTTATCAGCACATCACGCTATGGACACTACAAGGGATAACAACGAGAGCAACAAACTGCTCGCCTCGGTCGATTGGTTCACCGTGCTGCTTTATCTGATTCTCGTAGTGGCAGGAGCAATAAGCATCTATGCCGCCACGACTAATAGCATGTCGCAGGTTAGCATCTTTGACTTCAACACCTATTCAGGCAAACAGTTTCTTTGGATAGGACTATCATTTGTCATAGGCTTCGCATTACTACTCATTGACAGGCGCATGTATGAGGGCTATGGCTACCTCATATATATAATAATGATTGTCATCCTCATTGCCACGGCCTTCCTGGCGCCAAACATCAAAGGCTCGCACTCGTGGCTTAAGTTTGGTGCGGTAAGTATTCAGCCCGCCGAGTTTGCCAAAACAGCAACTGCCCTGGCGCTGGCAAAGCTTTTCAGCACCTACGGTTTTAAGCTCGGGCACTGGCGCACTTACATTGCGCCACTGGCAATCATTTTCATCCCAGTCTTCTGTATCCTACTCGAGAGCGAAACAGGTTCAGCTCTAGTCTTTATCTCGCTGATTTTTGTGCTTTACCGTGAGGGCATGAGCGGTTTCGTGCTATATGCCATCCTTGCAGCAGTGTCGTTCTTTGTCATAATGCTAAAGTTTGCCAACGAGATAATAATGGGCATACCAATGGGTTCATTTATAGTCTTCACCATCGTGATGATTACGATTGTTCTCATGCTGTTCTTCTATTGCCGTGCCATGATACCTGGACGCAACGTGGCACTAGGCTACATTGCCAGTGCTCTGCTTGCATGGGGACTCTCAGCATTGGGTGTCAACATCAACGGATATGTTTTCTTCTTCACCGTTATCCCTTTGTCTATCATATATCTACTAATCGCTATGTTCCGTGAGGACATCAATAAGATACTCATCACAATTGCCTTTGCTGTGGTATCTATCATCTTTATGTTCTCGGTAAATGCTGTGTTTAATAACATGCTGGCGACACACCAGCAGAACCGCATCAAGGTCGCTCTCGGCATAATGGAGGATGTTAAAGACAAAGGATACAACGTTAACCAGTCGAAGATTGCAATTGGCTCGGGAGGATTTGCTGGCAAAGGTTTCTTGCAAGGCACTCAGACCAAGCTAAACTATGTGCCCGAACAGCACACCGACTTCATCTACTGCACAATTGGCGAGGAAGAGGGATTTCTCGGTGCCTCGGCAGTGCTGCTGCTGTTCTTAGTGCTCATCTTGCGAGTGATTGCCATCGCTGAGAGGCAGCACACCGCATTCGGACGAGTCTATGCCTACTGTGTCGCGGCTATACTCATCTTCCACATCACCATCAACATAGGCATGGTAATAGGACTCGTGCCAGTGATTGGCATACCCCTACCCTTCTTCAGCTACGGAGGCTCTTCGCTCTGGGGCTTCACCATCATGCTCTTCATCCTCCTGCGCATCGACGCAGCAAGAGCCGAATACGGCACCTGGTAGTCACTTCAATGCACAATGCAGAATGATCAATGCACAATGCACCGCGTCTTCGACGTTTCGTCTCTTAAGAGGTTTCTACAATCTCTATTGCGATGATGAAAAAATTGGTGTGTCATGAATCCTAATGGTGTAGGGACAATGTGTGCGTTGTCCTAAACGCACAACATTTGATCAACTCTTTTTCGAAAGACGGACATGGCACGCCATGTCCCTACATTGACCAACGTGCAAGTGTTTGGTAGAAAGGTGCTATTTCTGAGAAGCGCGCACAGCACGCACTGTAAATCCGTGATCCCGAATTCCGTACTCCATACCCACACTGCTCGAACTGATATACAAAGCGTAGGGTTGTATAGATATGCGGAGATTGCGCGACCAATAGTCACCACGCGATCCTACACCTGCTTGCGTTCCTTCGTAGCGGTAGCCTGCAGCAGGCAAAAATAACGATACGCCGTTGATGTTGCTAGTAAACAAACGACCATTTACACCATTTATTGTGGTCCAATATGTTGTGCAGTTATCCATCAATTCCTGAATCTGCTCCTGTGATGGCATGCGCCACTCAGGTCCCCAATTCACATATGCGGCATCGTCATCAAGATCAAGCTCTGTCATGTTGTCAACAGTACCATAACTGCTACTTGTGCAGTACTTGGTTAACGAGCGCTCGCTGCCGTTACACCACTTGTAAGAGCTCCAGTTATATACATATTTAGGTGCTGTCTCACCCCAGGCAAAATAGTCACCGTAATCCTCCATACTATTTGCGCCAATGTTCACAGTTGCCCACAATGTGCCGCTGGGAAGACCTAAGTCTACGTACTCTTTGTCATCAGTTGGTTCAACAGGCAAATTCCCTAAGAGATAGTTGTAGATTGCAGTAACATCAGCTACTGTGACCACACCATCACCATTCACATCATAATGATAGGTTTGTGAATAACCCGCCACACTAAATGTGGCTGCAATGAATAATAAGATAAATAATTTCTTCATGATTGTAAAGTTTTAATGTATTGAAGATACCACAAAGGTAAGCATTTTTTCTTTTTTCAAAAAATACTATCATAGATAACGTGAGTCCGACGAAAATAACTTTCTGTTTCAGCTGCTCCCCTAAGATAGGGGAGCTGGCACGAACCACGAAGTGCTCGGGGAGATTGCAAAACACGAGTTGAGCAAAGCTCAGCGTGTGGTGCCGTAGGCATTGCAACTCTACCCAACATTGTGACTGAGGGGTATGACAATTGATAAATTGTAATTCCTTGAGTATATCACACTCCCCCCTACCCCAATTCCTCCCCTGCCTGAGGGGAGGTGCCTGAAAGGCAGAGGGGTGGGAGCCTTAGAGAGTGAGATGCTAACGCAATGATTATCAAACAGTAAATTCGTCTAACTCACGTTAGTTACTTCAATGCACAATGCACCCCTATACTTTTGCGTTGACCATTTTGCGGAAAATCAGGAAAAACTGCTGGCATGGGCTGCACTTGTTCAACTTGGGGGCGGCGGCTGATGTCGCCTGTTCTTGCCCCCAAGCCTCACGGCTCGCAGCCCATGCCAGAGTGCAAGTGTTTAGGGAAGATGGTGCTAATTCTGCGCCACTCGGACAGCCCGAACGCTAGAACCGTTGCACCGGTAGTAGTGATACCAGCCCACGGTGTCCGAATAAAAGCCCGAATAGAAGTACAAGTAGTAAGCGCGGACTGGGCTACTGAAGAAGAGCGTACGCGACCAATAGTCGCCGTCCGTTCCACCGTAGTATAGATCACCATCCCGCTGGTAACCAGCGGCAGGCAAGAACAACGACGCGCCGTTGATGTTGCTCGTGAACAAGCGACCATTCACACCATTTCTCGTGGTCCACTGTGTCGTGCAATTATCCAACAACTCTTGAATCTGCTCAAGCGACGGCATGCGCCACTCCGGTCCCCAGTTCACATAGGCGGCATCGTCCTCGGGGTCAAGCTCGGTCTTGCCGTCTGTGAAGCCGTTGTAACCATAATTGCTCTTTGTGCAGTACTTGGTCATTGTGGTATTGCTGCCCATGCACCACTTGTAGGTGCTCCAGTCATAGACATCCTTGGGAGTGGTCTCGCCCCAGGCGAAGTAGTCGCCATACTCCTCGGGGCTGTTGGCACCCACGTTCATCGTCGCCCACAGCGTGCCACTGGGCAGGCCCAGGTCAACGTACTCATGCTCATCGCCACTCGGCACATTGCCCAAAAGATAGTCATAAAGAGCTGTCACATCGGCGGCTGTGACCAAACCATCACCATTCACATCGAACTGATCGCCCCCTGGCACATTGCCCAGCATAGAGTCATAAAGAGCTGTCACATCGGCGGCTGTGACAACACCATCACCATTCACATCATAATGATAGGTTTGTGAATAACCCGCCACACTAAATGTGGCTGCAATGAATAATAAGATAAATAATTTCTTCATGATTTGTCAGTGTTTATGTTTTAATATGCAAAAATAAAGAATTGCAATGAATTATCAAAATATTTAGGCTGTTTTTGAGGGATCATTCTCTTGCAGTTTGAATGAAAAATCAAAAAAAACTTGCATAGCAACTATTTTTTAGTTACATTTGCAGAAAAGACAAAAGGCTATGAATACAATGAGTTATAAAGGCTATATCGGCTCGGTTGAATATAGCGAGAAAGACCAAGTTTTCTTTGGAAAAGTAGAAGGGATTAATGGGCTTGTCAACTTTGAGGGAGAAAGTGTCAAAGAATTGACTGCTGCTTTCCATGAAGCCGTTGACGATTATCTCGCCTATTGCAACGATGAAGGGATAGAACCCGATAAATGCTATACAGGGAATTTGAACGTAAGGCTTACACCAACTATTCATCGACAAATTGCGATCCTTGCCAAACAAGCAGGCATGTCAATTAATGCTTATATCAAAAAAGCGATGGAGGAAAAAGTGAAAGTCGCCTCTATCTTATAACAACCAATCGCTATGCCCTATTTTTCGGTAATAATACCTGTGTATAACCGCCCAACGGAGGTGGATGACTTGTTGCGGAGCTTGGTAGAGCAGTCGTGCCAGGACTTTGAGGTGTATCTTGTGGAGGATGGCTCCACGGTGCGATGCGAGGACGTGGCTAAGCGCTATGAGGACCGCCTTGACCTGCACTACCACTACAAGGACAACGAGGGCCGCAGCATAGCCCGCAACTACGGCATTGAGCGCGCCAGCGGTGAGTATTTCATCTTCTTCGACAGCGACTGCGTGATTCCCAAGGACTATTTCAAAATATTGAAAGCTGAACTCGAGCGCGAACCGGTTGACTGTTTCGGCGGTCCCGACGCGGCAAGCGACGACTTTACCGACGTGCAGAAGGCCATAAACTTCTCTATGACATCATTCTTGACCACCGGCGGCATTCGTGGCGGCAAAGTGCAGCTCGAGAAATTCGTGCCTCGCTCGTTCAACATGGGCTACTCGCGGAAGGTGTGGGAGACAGTGGGCGGCTTCCGCGAGATGTTCAGTGAGGACATCGACATGAGCACACGAGTGCGTCAAGCGGGATTTTCCACACGCCTCATTCGTGACGCCTATGTCTATCACAAGCGCCGTGTGGATTTGAAGAAATTTGCACGCCAAACCTACGTCTTCGGCATGTCGCGCATCACACTGAAACTCCTCTACCCTGACTCATTGAAACTCGTGCATTGCCTGCCGGCGGTGTTTGTACTGGGATGCCTGGCACTGATTCTGCTCGCCATCTTCTGGCGCTGGTGGGCGATTCTGCCATTGGCGCTCTATGTGGTGATGCTGTGGGTGAGCGCCCTTGTCAAGACCAAGAGCTTCAAGATTGCCTGCCTTGCGGTAGTAACGAGTTTTGTTCAGTTGGGAGCCTACGGTTTTGGCTTCATCAAGGCCTTTGTGTGGAAAATACTCCTGGGCCACGGCCGCGACATTAACGAAGAAATTGCCATGCGCAAGGGAAAGTGAGATTAAGTGTTAAGGGTTAAGTGTTAAGTTTAAGGTTCTAGATAGTCTAGAATCTCTAGATAATCTAGGAAATACAGAAAATAAACCAATGGAACAAAACGAGATTAAGTCACGGGCGTTGAAGTTTAACACATCGCTTGATGACCGTCCACGCGAGAAGGCGATGAAATATGGGTTCTCCACTTTGTCGCCTGCCGAGCTGTTTGCCATCATCCTGGGCAGCGGCAGTCAGGGTGAGAGTGTGGTGGAACTGTGCCAGCGCATCCTCAACGACCACGACAACAAGATATACAAGATTGCCCGACACAAATACAGCGACCTTGCTCGCATGTACCGTGGCGTGGGCGAAGTGAAGGCAGTGGAAATACTGGCTGCCATAGAGATTGCGAGAAGGTTCCAAGGTGAGGAATTTGACGATGACTTCCAAATCACCGATGCCAATGCCGCCTACCGCTATCTGAGCACCTTCATGCTCGACAAGGAGCACGAAGAGATGTGGATACTGCTGCTCGACCGAGCAAAGCATGTGAAAGGCCGCGAACTGGTGAGCACTGGCGGCATAGCAGCAACCGTGGGCGATGAGAAGATAATACTCAAGCACGCCATCACCCACCTCGCCAGCAGCATAATCCTCGCTCATAATCACCCGAGCAACAATCCCAGGCCTAGCATCCAGGACGACACCCTCACTCAACGAGTAAAACGCGCCTGCGACGCCATAGGCATCCCTCTCGATGACCACATCATCGTGTGCCGAGGTAACTTCTACAGCTACCAAGTGGAAGGGAAAATCTGAGGTAAGCGCCTGCGGCGCGTGGAAGGTGGAAAGTGGAATGTGGAAGGAAGAGATCAACTATGAACTGTGAACTGTGAACTATGAACTCCCAACTCTCCCCTCTCAACACTCAACTATAGAGCAACAAAGGAGCGCGATTGCGCTCCTTTGTTGTTTAATAATGGTTCTTCTTATGGCTCTACAGTAGCTACTGAGCCAGCGCTGTGGGCGGTGATTTGTGGGGCGTACTGGCATTGTGCAGTAGCGATGCCCACGTTGTACTTGCCTGGTGCGGTGACAAAGACGTCGTAGCTTATCACGTGAGTGCCCTTGTCAAGGCTGGTAAAGAAGATGTTGGTCTCGCTGTCTTTGATTTCAAGATAGTAGTAAGAACCGTCGGCAAATCGGTAGCCCGAGAGCTTGTCCACTGGCTCGAAGCATGAGCCTCGCTCGTCTTTCACTGTCACGAAATCGAGATCCTTGGCGTTCTTGATGACGGTGCGCACCTGAATCTTGTCGCCCACCTTGAAGTTCTCTACGCGGCGCAGAGTACCGTCGGTGTTATAGGCGTAGAACTCCTTGTGTATCGAGAGGTCGTAGATGCTCACCTCTTCAATTGTGCTCATCTCGGCCTTGAACTGGCTGTAGATAGCTCCCCAAGCGGGACTTGCGCCGTGGCGCTCGATGTTGAGCGTAGCGAGCGAAGTGGCGGGAATCTGCTTGCGGCAGTAGCCCAGATAAGTGTCAACCTTGTCGAACTCAATGGGCTTGCCATCGATGGTGATGGTGGGCGCGTCGTTGCGCTCGAGCCACTTGCTGCCTGTAGCGAGGAGGCTGTAAACGGCATCGGCGGCGAGGCTGCTTGAGCCCCAGTCGTTGGTCTGCTTCATCAAGAGCATCCATTTACGAATCTGGTCAATCTCCTGTTGACGTGGGTCAACCTCATTGAAAGCCTGAAGAATGGTAGAAGTCACAGCCACCTTGTCAAGGTAGCGCCATCCTGCCTGCACATTGTCCCAGTACATTCCCATCTCAGGTTTGTTGAGCGAGAACTGACGTATAGACTCGACAATATCCTTGGCCACCTTCTGGTAGTTGTTGCGGTTGAGCGTGATAGCATAGTAGGCCTTATTGCCCAGCGAAGTGCCCTTCCAGTCCTTGGTCATCGCCTTGAGGCAGTTCTTGAGCATCTTCTCATTCTCACCAGTAACGGGGAACTCAGGATAAAGAGTGCGAACATACACATAGTCGCTGAAACCGCTGTGGTTGTTCTTGTTGTACTTGAGATGCTCCTTGTAAACACGCAGATACTCCTTGTCGAAATAGACAATCGCACGTTTCACCATATTATTAATGTCGGCATCGTCCTTGAGGTAGCCCAAGTGACGCAACTCGCCGATGAGCTCAAGCACTGTCTCGGTAGTGTAGAGCGACGACTGGCAATTTGGATACAGGAACCAAGTGAAACCGCCGTCACTCATCTGCAGGCGTTGCAGACTCTCGACGATGCGCTTGTGCTCGGCAGCCATGAGAGTCTCGTCAAAGAGCTCATTCAGGCGCGACATGCGCAGCGTTTGGCGGTCGGCCTCGTTTATCCAAGGCGATGCGAGGAGGGTGCCAATCTTGAGGTCGCTGTTGCGTGCGAGCATCGACACGAGGGTGGAGTCTTGCTCATTGGCCTTCCAGTAGTCAACCGCCTCCTTGATATTTGGCTGCGACTTGGCGATACCCTGTGCCAATGTCACAGCAAAAAGGCTGTGAGCCAATGATGTGGCAACCTTGTAGTTGTCGCTGAAGATGGTGGGCAATGCCTGAACACAGTACCACACAGGGTTGTCGCAATACTCAAGTGTCACTCTTGCATCCTTAGCAAACTGCGGCAGTTGAGCGGTGAACGATGGCGTAGCGGCATCGATGTAGAACGGCTGAGTCTCAATCACTGGCGAGATAGCCTGAAGCACAGGAATCATCACCTGCTCGCCGTCGCCAAAGTTGCCAGTGGCGGCCTTCACACGGAAGCCTACGAAAGGAATTGTGTCGGGCACATCCCAGTCGATTTTGAGGGTGTTGGTGCCATTTGGCGCGATGTTCTCATTGAAGCTCTTGCGCATGATCACCTCATCGGTGCGTGGGTTGAACAGCTCGATGATAGCGTCGCATGGCAGAGCATTGTCGGTAGAGTTCTGCAGACTTGCCGCCAACTGAGCCTTGTCGCCCTGACGCAAGAAGCGTGGCAGACTCGACTTCACCATCACGGGTTTGTTAGTGAGAACCTCTTTCTTGAGCACGTCGGTGTTGAGAGCGTTGTTGTAGGCAATAGCCTGCATAATCCAAGTGGTGTTGAAGTTTGGCGCCTCAAACTCAAGCGAAACATTGCCCTTATCATCGCTCACGAGCATAGGCTTCCAAAGTGCCACTTTCACGTCGCTCTCTCGCAGCTGCACCTTATCGAGAGCTGCATCATCAACTTTCACTGGACCCTGGGTTACAACCACCTCATTGAGAACTGTCTCCTCTTCGGCAATTTCATCAGCAACCATATTATACTCTTTGCTTTTAATTGCGCTATTTGCCTTAGCCAAAGGAACTGGTGCTGCATCATACATAACCATGCCACGCGCAGCGCCAAGCATTCCATAAGCCCTAAAGCCTTCAAAGAAATTCTCATCGTAGGTGTTGAACTCGGCAATCGATGCGCTATTGGTACTTAGGCTCTTATGGCTCCACGAAGGACTATTGTTGATGCTTCCAAACAGACGATTCACATTAAATGCGAACACTCGTTTTCCATAAACAGCGGGGTGGAACGACCAAGTGTTGTCGCTGATGTCGTTGATAGCCTTATCCATCATCTCAAGCACCATAGCGCCAGGTTGAGGCTTGTCGTTCTCATCAACGAGAGTGAATGACCATTTCTCATTTTCACCCGAAAGCAGCTTGTCGCGGAAAGAGTTTACCTTCACCTTCAAGGCCTTAGCCTTGACGTTGCCGTTCATGCGCACACTCTGAGTATAAACCTCATTATTTGCGACGCTGTAGAACTTGATGTTGAGATATCCACCTGGCGTGTTAGGTAGAGCGATGGTGAAGTCGTTCATACCCTGCTTCATTGTCACCCATCCCTGCTTCTCCACTTTCTCGGCCGAAGAAGCGATGTAATAGATATAAGCCTCAGGTGTTGCTGTACCTATGGTGATATGAGCCACATTTTTGTCATCTACGCTGCGTCCGTCGCTTGGCAACCACATAGGAGAGTCTTTAACAGGACTTGTTTTCTCGCCCTTGCGATAGAGATTGAGGTAGCAAGAAGTGGTCTCTCTGTCGCCAAGCATATTGGCAGTTACTTTATACTTGCCTGAAGGCAACTTAGTAAGGTCTACCACAGGATCCTCACTGTTGATGTTGCCCGATGCCACCACATTGCCGTTCTCATCTTCCACCTTGTAGTAGCATTCCACACCCTTCTCATTCTCGTCGGTGCTGTTGAAAGTGAGCGGCAGCTTCAATGGCACCACATTGTTGAAATCCTTGTTGCCTGAGAGTTCTATACCTCGGCGTTCGCCAATGATGAAGCAGTGGCTTCCCTCTTGCGACTCACCGGCACCGTTGGTGCACTGGGCGTCGAGCACATAGTTGTAATAGTAGTATGACGCTTCATTCTCCTTGAAAGCCGATGCAGGGAGCTCCAGGGTGAACTCGCCACTGTCGTTGGTAGTCATCACGGTGTCGATAACGTTCTCGCCACGTGTTGTTGACATTCTCCACCACCAGCTCCACTCATTGCGGTAGAGTCGCAACTTCACCTCTGCGCCTGGCACTGGTACTCCGCTATAAGTGAGCGCCTTGCCAGTGATTTTCACTGGTTGGTTGCGAGTGAACACCTGTCTCGCGTCGGGGAATGACACGGTGAACGTGGGAGCCTTGTATTCGCTAACATTGATTGAATGTGACGCGAGATACTCGTTATATTTCTTTCCTGTTCTGAAGTTCAGCGAGAATCGTCCATTCATGCGGTCGGTAGGAATCTTGAACTCGCCTTGAATGCGTCCAAAGGCGTCACTCTCGACCTCAAGTGTGTCAACCGCCTTGCTATTTGTATCATAAAGAATTACCTGCACCTTCTTGTTCTCAAGAGGACTCATCTCCTCGCTGGTTATAATGTGAAGGATAGCAGCAAATTTCATCGTTTCGCCAGGACGATAGATGTTAAGGTCGGTAAACACGCGAGCTGTGACGTTGCTGTAAGGCTCACCGCTACTGAATGGTCTAATATTTATTTCAGGACTATACTTGTCATCGCCCTGTGTGGCTTTTACGTTGTGGCTGTAATATTGCTTCTCATTAGGAAGCACAGCGCTACCATCTTTGTCGGTAGTTGCCGAGGATTTGTCCTTTTTATCATTATACCAGCTCACAATGTCGAGTTTCACGTCTTGCTGAGGCTTGCCCGAACGAGTGTCAACTGTGAACACCTTGTCATCAAAGCCCTCGCCTCCAGCGGTGAACATGGTGAGGTTGTGAACGACAACCACATCGTAGCTCCTGATATCAGAGTCAGCAATTTCTCTACCTTCGCGATTGGTGAATGCACCCACTATTATATACCTGCCAAAAGGCAACGGCGGCAGTTCCTCTTTCACTTCATTGCTGAATGGCACCACCCCCGGGCTATGCAACTTGTGAGAGCGCACAAACTCTAAATCTTTAATAGAGATTTTGTTTGAACCATTCTCAAATGCTTTATATACAGCGTCGGGGATGCGATAGATTCGCACCTCCACATCATTCACATTAGAGAAGCTGACACGAACCTTAATAGGGTCGCTATTTGTCTGGTGCTGGTCGTAATGCAAACTTACACTCTGACTCTCAACATTATAGATAACATTTTGAACCGCTGGAGTGTAATAAGAATTGGGGAAACGGTTGACATATTCCTTCAAGTCGCTATAATGGTCTTTGGCATAGCAGTTGAGCAAGAACATGGCACTGTGCTCGTTGTCCTTGTACTTCTGGTACTCGGCAAAGTCATATTGTATTGCATTAGTCTTGGTTGCCGCAAACATCCATTCAGGAGTGCCCTCCTGGCAAGAGTGCAGCCATCGCTGCTCAAGTTCTTTCTCAAAATCGTTATCCTGATACTCATACAATTTTAAGCTGTTCACACACAAGGCTTGGAAGAGCGTGGGAACATACACAGCTCCCATCGCATTGCCATCGATGAACACCTTGCTGTAGTTGCCTATGGGGCATTGCTTGAGGTACTCCTCGTCGGCAAGTGAAGCACGAATCAATTCCTTGATTTTGTTGTTAAACTGCTCGTTATCCCACTCGGTGTAGTCACTAGCGGGAGTCTCGTCAACGGCATTCTCGCGACCACGCACGCCGTAAGCCTGCACATAGTCGTTAAAGACACATGCCTCAAGATAGTTGAGAATGGCCTTGTAATCGGCACGTTTCTCTTTTTTCTTCACGTCCTCAATTTGCGTGATAACAGTGTCCATCGACTCCTGCGACACCTTGCCTTTGGCAATCGAGAACCTCACAAGGGCATCGACCATCATTTGGCCGTCGCCGCTCTTCTGCGCCTTTTTCAGCTGCGCGAGTGCATCCTTGCTCACCTGCTGCGGATAGTCGAAATCGGGCTCATCCTGCGCGTGAGCATTAAAAGAAAATAATCCCATAACGGTAAGGATTAAAATAAGTTTTGACAGTAGATTACGCATAGATATAATTTTTGTTGATTATCACAGATTTCATAATGGCAAGAGGCACGCATTCACCATATATAATAATAACGTGCTAAAAGAGTGATTATTTTATTGTTTTTGACTTGATTACTCTTAAAAAGTTTAATGCTATCGATGCCAAAAACACAAAAAGAGAAGGCTGGCAACACCAACCTTCTCCTTTATAATATTATCTAGTTTTTTCTTAATTACTACCAAGCATGATGTTATATACTGAAGTAATGTCAGCTGCTGTGATCTCGCCATCACCATTCTGGTCGCCATTCACGAGCGTACTGTTGTCACTATTGAGCAACCAGCTGTAGAGTGCGGTAACATCGGCAGCTGTAACCTCTCCGTCACCATTCACGTCGCCAGGAACAGCGGGAGTGCTGTTAGCCACAACTTTGAGGGTCATGTCATTAGCGTTGATAGTGAAGGTGAAGTTGCCACCGTTCTCCATGCGGAAGTTAGAGCCGTCAACCATTGCCAATGGCACGTTGAGCAAATCGTTGTTGATCAAGAAGTAGCCAACATTGTTCTCATCCACACCACCATACCATGTCCAGCCATCGCCGTTGGGAGTGATAACCTTGAACTCAGCGCCAGCCTCAAGGTCGCCTTGAGCCTCGTAAACGCCTTCCTCTTCGGTCTCGACGAATACTAAGCGGCCACCATCCTCATTCTGATTCCATTCATTGAAAGTTCCCACAAGATAGAACTCGCTTGGTACCTCAGGAACTTCACCTTGGATGATGGTCAGGTCATGATAGTGACCTGGGATGCGGAAACGAACCACAGCCTTGCGGCCTTCAAGACCAGTAGGCAGAGGAGCAACCTCAATGCCTACGTTTACCTCACCTGTAAGTTCGCCATCCTCATACTCATCCTCAGGAGTAAGTGTGAGCCAATCTGGAATATCAGAACCATCGGCAAGTGTGATGTCCCACATTTCAGAGGGCTCTGTTGTATAAGCCGAGAAGTTGCTGCCATAGAACAAGTTGTCGGTACCATCATAGATTAAGTTACCTGCTGCATCATACTTGCGCACGCTTGGGTCGTTGGTGTAATTGTTGATAATGAATGGGAAGGTTACATCAAGGAAGATACCAGGAGCGCTATATCCCTTAAAGCCAGAGAACATGGCGTTCAAACTGCGAGCATTGGTAATTACACCATCCTCATCAAACATGATATTGTAACCTGTCTCGCCAATACCCTCATCCCAAACGTCGGCACACAGAGGCACAGCAAATCTTTGGATAGCATCATTGTCGTAACCGGTAAGCACAACATAAATCTCATCGTCAATCTCGGGAGTAATCTCCGAAACGAGCCCATATTCCTCATCAACCTCAGTGAAAGTGAAATACAGGCCGCCCGAAGTTTCCTCGCCTACAGAAGCAGGAAGAGTGGCTTTAGCCTCAGCAATCATCTCTCCTAGACCCAACAAACGAGCCTCATGGTCAACAACCTTGTAGATGCGCATTGTAAGTTCAACGGGTTCTGTGCTCATGTAGAAAGCATAACGGATTGCGGCACCACGCAGCACGTAGGGATTCTCGGGTTTTTCGCAGTAGATAGCACAACCGTTCCAGCCGGTAAAGTTCTTACCAAACCAGAAGGCAGTAGTTCCACCATCTGAATCAAGCGCTCCAGTGAGATAGCGTGTGATACCGCTATAATTCAAGTCGCGGTCACGCGATGCCCAATATTTTGGAGAAGCGAACCAACCCTCAGAACCATTAGTGTTAGTAGCCAAGCGGGTGGCGATGTCGTGATGGGCATAAAGTGTGATAGGCACTTCTTCATCACTCGAGTTGTGGCCTATCAAGCAGAACTCACCACTATCATCATAGATATAGGGCACCGAGTCGGTCTCGGTTATAAAGCTGAGGGTAAGGTTTTGCTGATCTTCAACAGTAATCCAAGGACGGGCACTAACCGTGCGGTCCCACTTTTGATAAGACCAATCGGCAACTTTTGTGCCGAGGAAGGTCACGTCACGGTAGTTGGGCATGTACAGGTAAGGAGAGTAGTACACGCGCGACTGCAAGGGGTTGTAACCTACATAGAACGATCCATGAGGACGGAAGTAGTAAGTCTCGCCCTCCTGAGGTTGAGCCTTGAGTTGCAGTGGCATGTTGTCGGGAGCAGCTGTCTCGGTTGTTACTATCGCCTTTCCATCAGGCAAGGATGCCATTACTGAGCGGTCGTTTTTCATTTTTGAATACTTTTGGCTGTAATCAACCTTGGCAGTTGCCACGCTAGCAATCAGCGCAACAATCAGAAATAAGTAGATTTTTTTCATGATTAAAAAAAGTTTATGATTAATATTTCAGAAGATTTGATTTGCCATATTAATAATTTTGCAAATATAAGCAAAAAATCTGAATATTATATAGCATAATGTGTATATTTTTTTTAAAAAGACATCAATAATCAACGAAACGCAGCTATTGATTGACCAGCGAAGAGTAGCAATCTCCTCTTGTTAACATCTTGTTGATAAAAGTGGCAAGAAAAATTATTGTGTATGAGCAATTGTGTTCTATCTTTGCAGTCACAAAACAAAAAACACACGACCATCATGGAATTTGAAACTGGAAAATCTTCAAAAAACCGAAACTACAATAGAAAGAAACCACAGCACGAAAGCGAAGTGTTGAGCGAACTGGGCAAGACACAGCCACAAGACATCGCCATCGAGGAAGCTGTGCTTGGTGCACTGATGCTCGAGAAAGATGCCTATTCGGTAGTGAGCGACATTCTCAAGCCCGAATGCTTCTATGATTATGCCAACCAGCTGATTTTCGAAGCTATTGTTGCGCTGGGCGTGAAGCAGCGACCCATCGACATGCTCACAGTGACCGAACAGTTGCGACTGGATGGCCATCTTGAAGAGGCAGGAGGGGCAATAAGAATCTCAGACCTCACAGGACGCGTATCGAGTGCCGCCAACATAGAATACCACGCACGCATCGTGGCGCAGAAATATCTAGCACGAGAACTAATCAGCTTCAGTTCCAACATCTCAACTCTTGCCTTTGACGACTCCATCGATGTATATGACCTTATGCAGGAAGCCGAGGGCAAGCTTTTTGAATTGTCGAAGAACACCCTCAAGCGTGACGTGATTCAAATCGACCCCATCATCAGTGACGCTATCAAGAAGATTCAGGATGCCAGTAACCGCAAGAGTGGCCTTAGCGGTCTCGCCACTGGATACCGCGAGCTCGACAAGGTGACATCAGGATGGCAGAACAGCGACCTTATCATCATTGCCGCCCGCCCTGCTATGGGAAAGACTGCGTTAGTGCTCTCTATGGCCAAGAATATGGCTGTAGATTTCAACACACCAATTGCTGTGTTCTCGCTTGAGATGTCGAACATACAGCTCGTGAACCGACTCATCAGCAATGTGTGTGAGATTAAAGGTGAGCAAATTAAGAGCGGCCAGCTCACCGAACAGGAATGGGACGTGTTAATGTCGAGAGTGAAACAGCTATACACTGCTCCAATCTATGTTGACGACACGCCATCGCTGTCGATCTTCGAACTGCGAACCAAAGCACGCCGACTTGTGCGTGAGCACGGTGTAAAAATGATTATCATCGACTACCTGCAGTTGATGAATGCCACAGGCATGCGATTTGGCAGCCGTGAGCAGGAGGTAAGCACGATCTCACGCTCGCTCAAGCAGCTAGCCAAGGAGCTTGATATTCCCATCATTGCTCTATCACAGCTCAACCGCAGCGTGGAACAGCGCGGAGACGACCGCAAAGGCAAGCGCCCGCAACTGAGCGACCTGCGTGAGAGTGGCGCCATAGAGCAGGATGCCGACATCGTGTGCTTCATCCACCGCCCAGAATACTATACCCACTCAACTGAGGACAGCGAAGGCAACGATATTCGCGGCCTTGCTGAGTTTATCATCGCCAAGCACCGCAGTGGCTCGGTGGGCACCATCAAGATGAGATTTATTGCCCGGTTTGCACGCTTCGACAACTGGGACGACAGCCTTGCCGAAAGTCCTAACGCCCCTGAGCAAGTGTATGAGTCGCGCATGAACCGTGAGAACACAGAGGCACCAATGAACATCGGCGCTCCACCGCCAACTATGGACGACATGCCCATAGGCAACCCCGATTTCCTACGCGACAGCAACGAAGAAGCACCACCATTCTAAGCATTATTGCTGCGTGTAAACACACCCTCTCTCCTTCTATCTAACATCCACTCTAAAAAAAGAGTGGATTTTTTATGTTTCTAATAATTTATATTATCTTTGCAAATGAAAATATCAAAACACATTCATAACTCTTAAAACATCATCATCATGAATAGTCTCAATAAATTTTTTCTTGGATTATTGACTGCTATAATTCCTGTCATGGTAATGGCCTACGACTTCAAAGAGGGCGGTTTGTGCTTCAATTATAATGAAGATGGCAAAAGCGTCACCATGACCTATGAGCACCTAATCATGTTTGCTTACGACGCTCCTGCGCCAAAAGAGAAAGGATATATCGGCAATATCGTCATTCCTTCAGTAGTCAATCATGATGGAAAGCGCTATACAGTCACAGCTATTGATCGAGAGACGTTTATGTGCAATACCGAGCTTGAAAGAGTTAGCATCCCTTCTACCGTAACAACCATCGGCATGGGAGCATTTAGCCATTGTTCCAGACTCAAAGAAGTGGTTTTGCCTCCCGATTTGACCGAGATTAGCGATTATATGTTTGCCGAGAGTGGATTGAATTCCATCTTAATTCCTGCAAAAGTGAAAAGCATTGGACAGTGGGCATTCAGTAGCAGTTCTCTAAAATCGATATATTTGCCAAACTCGGTGACCAAAATTGAAAAGTCGGCATTCAGCGCTTGCCGTTGGTTGGAAGAGGTGGAATTGAGCAATAAACTTGAATCGGTTGGCGAGGCGGCTTTCAGCATCTGCACAAGTCTAAAAAACATCACCCTACCCTCAACACTCAAAGAAATAGGCCCTAAAGCCTTCTATGAGTGCAGCGGCATTGAGACCATTACAATACCTGCCTCAGTCTCCAGCATCGGTGATGGAGCTTTCAGCAGTTGTAAGGCTTTGAACTCGATTAAGGTTGAGAAAAAAAACAAGAAATATGATTCACGCAACAAATGCAATGCTATCATTGAGACCGCTACCAACACACTTGTAGCAGGTTGCAAAGACACCAAGATTCCTAACTCGGTGGCTACAATTGAAGATGAAGCATTTTATGGAT
This sequence comes from uncultured Bacteroidales bacterium, assembly GCA_902777835.1. Lineage (GTDB taxonomy): Bacteria > Bacteroidota > Bacteroidia > Bacteroidales > Muribaculaceae > Sodaliphilus. Next base: position 40,415 of record CACYVC010000022.1, read on the forward strand.
GCTACGACTTAAAAAAAGCCGACATTCCCACATCGGTAACTAAAATCGGCAGTCAGGCTTTCTTCTACTGCAAGAGCATTAAAGAAGTCGATATTCCTGAGTCGGTGACAAGTATTGGTGAACGGGCCTTCTGCGGCTGCGACAGCCTTGAGACTGTCACCATTTCAAACTCAGTTAAGCACATTGGCTACGCCGCTTTCTTGCACGACAAGAAGATAAAGTCAGTGATTATTGGCAGCGGAGTGACAGCAATTGACGAGTGGGCATTCAAAGGTTTGGATAATCTTGAATATATCATCTGCAAAATTGAGGATGTGAGCAATGTTAAGATGGGAAAGAACGTCTTTGACGAGATCGACAAATCCAAATGTAGCCTTTACGTTCCACAAGGCACCATAAAACTCTACTATGAAGCATCACAATGGAAAGATTTCAATAATCAACTCGAATTTATTAAGACAGTTGATTCTCCTTACTACATGATTCTTCCTGAATAAATTCCATACAAAAACAATTCATTTATTGAATCAACACAAAAAAATATGAGACACCTTAAGAATATAACTCTATTGCTTGCTGCTTTGGTAGCCTTCGTTGCTAACGCAAATGTGCCAACTGGTTATTACTCCAGCATCGACGGCAAGCGGGGACAAGACCTGAAAAACGCTGTGCACCAGCTGCTCAAAAACCACACCGTGATGACATATAGCAGCTTATGGTATCACTTCCAGAGTACCGACTGCCACTTTGAGAATCCCAACCAAGTGTGGGACATGTATAGCAACATCACTCGCTACTTCCGCGGATCGAGTGCAGTAAGCGGCATGAACCGCGAACATTCTTTTCCCAAGAGCTGGTGGGGAGGCACACAGGTCGATGCCTACACCGACCTCAATCACCTATACCCCAGCGATGGAGAAGCCAATCTTGCGAAGAACAACTACCCTCTTGGCGAGGTTTCGACGGCATACTACAACAATGGCTGCACAAAGGTAGGTTCTCCAGTAGCAGGACAGGGCGGTGGATGCTCCACCGTGTTTGAACCCGACGACGAGTACAAGGGCGACTTTGCACGCACCTATTTCTATATGGCAACTTGCTATCAAGACTATACCTGGAAATACACCTATATGGTGTCTAACACCTCTTGGCTCACCTTGAACCAGTGGTCTATCAACCTGCTGCTTAAATGGTCGCGTCAAGACCCCGTGAGTGACAAAGAGGTGGCACGCAACGATGCTGTGTATAAAATTCAGAACAACCGCAACCCATTCATCGACAACCCGTTGCTTGCCGAGTACATCTGGGGTGACCGCCAGGGCGAGGCATTCTATGTGGACCAAAGCGGAGAGGAACCTCAAGGCGACCCAATGCTCATTACTCCAAATCTGGAAACAGTAATCGAAATGGGCGAGGTGGCAATTGGCAAAAGCCTAAGCGTAACGGTTTATGTGAAAGGACAATACCTCAGAGAAGACCTCTCTGTGTTGCTCTTCCGCGATGACGCCAGAATGTTCAGCATACCAGTCAACTCTATTCCACGCAGCGTTGCCAACAGCGAGCAAGGCTATCCACTGGTAATCACATACAATCCCACCACACTTGGCAATCACAAATGCCGACTGCTCATCTACGACGGCGGCCTCACTGGCAGCTACGGCGCCGACATTATGGCAGAATGTGTTCCTGTACCCACTTTAAGTACCATCAATGCTTTGCCAGCCACCGACATTGAGGGTCAGAACTATGTGGCACACTGGGAAGAAGCCCCCGAGACAGTTGATTACTACATCCTGAACCGAATCGTCTATGACGACAATAACAACATCGTCTCGAGTGACCAGTTCACAACCGAAGAGACCGTTTATCTCTTCAACGACCTCATGCCGGACCAAACTCACACCTACACCGTCCAAAGTTTCCGACTGGGCTATACCTCTAACCCGTCTAATGTAATAACAGTGGCCTACTCAGCAATTAATGGTATAGAGACCGACAAACCCATTGCGTTCATTCCAACCAGTGGAGGCGTACTCATCAAGTGCAGCGAGCCGCATCACGATGTTGCTATCTATAATACCGGCGGACAGCTTGTAAAACACATTGATGTGGTCAATAACGACGACTTCATCTACCTGCCACAAGGCATCTACATCATGCGCTCAGCATCGGCAAGAAAGCCCAGCAAGATGGTGATAAAATAATATCGCTTTAGAGATTCTAGAATACAAAAACTCCTCGAAGCATAAAGCATCGAGGAGTTTTTTATCGTTATAGAGGCAGCTTAGCGCACACGGCCTACGTAAGAACCGTCGCGAGTGTCAACCTCGATCTTCTCACCTGTGTTGATAAACAGGGGCACCTTAACGGTGGCGCCAGTCTCAACGGTGGCAGGTTTGAGGGTGTTAGTTGCTGTGTCGCCCTTGAGACCTGGCTCGGTGTAAGTGATCTCGAGTACGGTCTTCACTGGCATCTCAGCATAGAGCACTGTCTCAGTCGAAGCGTCGGTAACAACCTCCACTACGTCGCCCTCTTTCATGAAGTCAACGCCTGTGATAACCTCCTTAAGGATAGGAATCTGCTCGTAGGTCTCCTGGTTCATGAAGATAGCGTCATGTCCATCCATATACAGGTACTGATAAGGCCTGCGCTCCACACGCACGTCTTCAAGCTTTTCGCCAATGTTGAAGCGGCGCTCTAGCACGCGGCCGTCAACCACGTCTTTGAGCTTGGTGCGCATGAATGTGTTTCCCTTACCTGGTTTTACATGAAGGAATTCGATGCAGAAATAAAGTCTGCCGTCCATACGGATACAGGTTCCGTTTTTGATGTCTTGAGCGTTAATCATAATCTAAATTTTCGTTCTATAATTTGTAAAAATTTCAGTTCTTCATCCAATATAAGGTGCAAAATTAGTGCAAGTTGAGTGAAATACAAAATGAAAAAGAATTTTTTTTCATTTTTATTGCCTAAACACAGCCTAATTTATCCAAAATCAGGGAAAAATCAGAAAAAATGCAAAAAGTTTTGTCTAAATTTTGCAACTTTCTTGGTAGTTTTCAAAAAAAGCACTAATTTTGCAGTCCGAAATCGCAAAACAAACAAAAAGTTAGATAAAATGAAACGTACATTCCAACCATCAAACCGCAAGAAAGCTAACAAGCATGGTTTCCGTCACCGCATGCGCACTGCCGATGGACGCAAGGTCCTCGCTCGCCGTCGCGCTAAAGGTCGTTACAGCCTCACTGTTAGCGACACTGTTTACAAATAATTCTCACCCGAGAGGGCAGTAAACAGCACGTGCCGCCGAGAAGGCCGCACGCACATTCAAAGACACAGCCGTTATAATCACAAAGATTATGACGGCATTTGTTGTATCCTAACGATTATATAAATGATAGAAATAATTCAAATGAATCCTTGGTATAGTTGATCTATTGCGCCGTAGGCACGGCGTTTGAGCAATCAATTTACACCAACCTTAAACCAACAACGCCCTGGCGGAAATCCGTCAGGGCGTTGCCTTATAAGTTAATCACAAAGAAGTGCCACAGGCATTGTGTGGCGTGCCGGAGTATTACTCAGCGGCGGGAGCTTCCTCGGCGGGAGCCTCGGCGGGAGCCTCGGCGGGAGCCTCGTCGGCAGCCTTAGCGGCGTCCTCAGCGGCTTGTGCCTCAGCAGCAGCCTGAGCCTCGGCCTCAGCCTTTGCCTTAGCGATCTCGGCGCGCTTCTGAGCTACGGCCTCAGCCTTAGCCTCATTCTTCTTAGCCTCGTCCTCAAGACGCTGCTTGCCAGCGGCCTTCTTGTCTTCACGAACTTTGTTGCGAACTGCCTCGAGCTTAGCGTCCTTCTCGGCCTTCCAAGCGTCGAAACGTTTC
>CACYVC010000023.1 GCA_902777835.1 uncultured Bacteroidales bacterium
CTCAATAGAAGGCCAAGGGAAAAACTAAATTTCTCAACACCAAAGATAGAGTTCTTCAAACATTTTGCCTAATTTTGCACTTGCCAGTTGACTCTACATAATGTGAACATAATAGAGAAATTGGGAAAAATCTATGAAAAAGATTTGGAACAATAAAAGGGATTTTATATTTTTGCAAGTTGCAATAATGAGAGAACTTGTTGACATCTTGCGAGAACAACAGCACTTGGATAGCAGTAGCTACCAGGCATTGTTGGAGTGTAACGACAAGAGCGTTGTTGCCTATCTGCATGGGCAAGCCCGTGAGGTTGGCGATGAGGTGTTTGGCAAGGGAATCTTTGTGCGCGGACTGGTGGAACTGACCAATGTTTGCCGCAACGACTGCTTGTATTGTGGCATACGCAAGAGCAACACGGCGGTGGAGCGTTATGTGCTCACCACCGAGCAGGTGCTTCAAAGCTGCCAACAGGGGTATGAACTAGGATTCAGAACCTTTGTGCTGCAAGGGGGTGAACTCCCTCGCGACAAGGCGCCATGGCTTGTGGAACTGGTCAGCGAGATAAGGCAACGGTGGAAAGACTGTGCTATCACACTGTCACTCGGCGAATGGCCTAGAGAGGTCTATGAGGCTTTGAAACAGGCTGGCGCCAACCGTTATCTGCTACGCCACGAGAGCCACAATGCTGTGCACTATGGCAAGTTGCATCCTGACGAAATGTCGATCACGAACCGACTTCAATGCCTAATGTGGCTCAAAGAATTAGGCTACCAAGTAGGCACCGGCATCATGGTGGGCAGTCCATGGCAGTCTATTGATAACATTGTGGAAGACATTGAGTTCATTGAGCATTTTAAGCCCGAGATGATAGGTCTGGGACCGTTCGTGCCTCAGCACGACACACCTCTGGGCAAGTATGCTACTGGAAGCGCTGACCTCACCTGTCGGCTATACAGCATCTTCCGCTTGATGTTTCCCAATGCCTTGATACCGAGCACGACAGCACTCAACACGATTGATCCCAATGGCAGGACGATGGGAATAATGGCTGGCGCAAATGTGGTGATGCCCAACCTCTCCCCTGTCAGCGTGAGAAAGAACTATAATCTCTACGATGGCAAAGCAATCTCCAATGCTGAAGCCGCCGAGGGCATAGCGCTACTTGAAGCTCAACTCGCCACCATAGGTTATCACATCAACTGGAACCGCGGTGACTTTATTTTTAAGTGTTAAGTTTACATCCAATACGTTTGAATCGTCCGACAAGTCCGACATAAAACTATAAACTATTAACTCTGAACTATTAACTATTTACATATGTACAACCCAAAATCATCTCATGCCGAGGAATTTATCGACCACGGCGAAATTATGGAAACGCTGGAATATGCTGCTAAGAACCGCAGCAACCGCTCTCTGATTGAAGAAATAATAAACAAGGCTGCTACATGCAAAGGCCTCACCCACCGCGAAGCTGCCGTGCTGCTCGAGTGCGACCAGCCCGACTTGGTGGAACGCTTTGAGAACCTTGCACGCGAAGTGAAGCAGAAACTCTATGGCAACCGCATCGTGCTCTTTGCTCCACTTTACTTGTCGAACTACTGTGTAAATGGTTGTGTATATTGCCCTTATCACGGCAAAAACCACACTATTCCTCGCAAGAAACTGTCGCAAGAAGAGATACGCCAAGAGGTGATTGCTCTGCAGCAGATGGGACACAAACGCCTTGCACTTGAAGCCGGCGAGCATCCCAAGATGAACCCTATCGAGTATATCCTTGAATCGATCAAAACGATATATGACACAAAAGTGGGTAATGGTGCCATCCGCCGTGTGAATGTGAACATCGCTGCCACAACAGTCGAGAACTACCGCCGTCTCAAAGAGGCTGGCATCGGCACCTATATCCTCTTCCAGGAGACCTATAACAAGGAGAATTACGAGAAACTGCACCCCACAGGTCCTAAGAGCGACTATTGCTATCACACCGAGGCAATGGACCGCGCTATGGAAGGTGGTTGCGACGATGTGGGCATCGGAGTACTCTATGGCTTGACGACTTACCGCTATGACCTAGTGGGACTGCTTATGCACGCTGAGCACCTGGAGGCACGCATGGGAGTGGGTCCTCACACCATCAGCGTGCCACGCATCTGCCCTGCCGACGACATCTCGCTTGACCAGTTCCCCGACACACTTCCCGACGACATCTTCTGTAAGATTGTCGCCATTATCCGCCTTGCAGCTCCTTACACAGGCATGATTATTTCCACCCGAGAGTCACAAAAGGTGAGGGAGAAAGTGCTAGACCTGGGTATATCGCAGATTAGTGGAGGCTCGCGCACTAGCGTGGGCGGATACACAACCGAGGAGCGCCACGACGACACGGCTCAGTTTGACGTGAGCGACCAGCGCAGCCTCGACGAAGTGATTGCTTGGCTGCTCGACATCGACTATTTGCCAAGTTTCTGCACCGCTTGTTACCGCGAGGGCCGCACTGGCGACCGCTTCATGTCGCTAGTGAAACGCGGCAAGATAAGCTACTGCTGCACTCCAAACGCAATGATTACCCTCAAGGAATACCTCGAGGACTACGCCAGTCCAGCCACCCGCGAGAAAGGTGAGGCACTCATCCGTCGCGAGCTTGAGAAGTTGCCCGATGACCGCATCCGCAACCTTGCTAACCGCCGCCTTATCGACATCGCCAATGGCGAGCGCGACTTTAGGTTCTAAAACAAGTTCTGTCTGTCGCGTTGTTAACGCAACTAATAAAAAGCTATCAATGAACTCTGCACCACAGTCGCTTAGACGTCACATCGCCATCTTTGGACGAAGAAACGTGGGTAAATCGTCCTTGCTAAATGCCATCACGGGGCAGCTGGTAGCCATCGTCTCGCCCGAGGCGGGCACGACCACCGATCCCGTGAATCGCGCCATGGAGATATTGCCACTTGGGCCTTGCATGCTCATCGACACCGCTGGATTTGACGACGAGGGCAACGTAGGTGAGCTGCGCAACGAGCGCACGCACCGCGTTCTTGACCAAGCCGACATGGCTCTACTTGTTATGGACCAAGCCAGCGACCTCAACTATGAGAAACAATGGATTGACGAGTTGCGACGCCTCGAGATTCCCACTGTGGCGGTATTAAACAAAGTAGATGCCATTGGCAATAAAGAAGAGGTTGCTGAACAGATAAATAGCATCCTTGGCATTATGCCAATAACTGTTAGTGCCAAGAATCATGAGGGCATCGACATCCTGCGCAATGCTCTTGCCCATGCCGCTGGCGATGACGAGGAGACGAGCCTTACTGCAGGTCTTGCCAAACCTGGCGACTCCGTGCTGCTTGTGATGCCACAAGACCCGCAAGCACCGAAAGGGCGCCTGATATTGCCACAAGTGCAGACCATCCGCGACTTGCTCGACAAAGGATGCATAGTAACATGCTGCGGAATAGACACTCTTCAGCAGACCCTTAAAGCAATGTGTCTAGCACCAGCACTCATCATTACTGATTCACAAGTCTTTGCGCAAGTTTATGAACAGAAGCCAGAAAATAGTCTTCTAACCTCGTTCTCGGTACTTATGGCAGGGCAGAAAGGCAATATCGATGTGCTGATTGAAGGAGCTAAAGCTATTGACCGCCTCACACCGCAGTCGCGAGTGCTCATCGCTGAGGCTTGCACCCATGCCCCAATGAGCGAAGACATAGGCCGCGAGAAAATTCCGCGTATGATACGCAAGCGATTTGGCGAGACAATCACCTTCGACATACACGCCGGCAAGGACTACCCTGCCGACCTGAAAAAATATGACCTGATAGTCCATTGCGGCGCGTGCATGTTCAACCGCCGCCTAATGCTCTCGCGCATAGTACGTGCCCAAGAGCAAGGCGTGCCAATTACCAACTATGGCCTTGCAATTGCCCGTTTGCAAGGCATCCTCGACAAAGTGTCGCTGCCGTAAAACACAACAAAAAAGTAACCAAAATTTTGGTTACTTTTTTGTTGTTAATCCGAAAGTATAGACTTGTCGCGGAAATGAGTGTGAAGGAGTTTGTGTGACTTCTTGCCTAATGGCTCACCGAGAAACTCTTCATATATCTCCATCACAGCAGGACTCTCATGGCTCTTGCGCACCATCTTAGTGACATCGGTGGCATACATGGCACGCTGTCTTGCTTCAAGCACCGAAATATCGCCATGATGGTAAGGCTGACCAGTGCCACCAATGCAACCGCCTGGACATGACATTACCTCAACGAGATGGTAATCGAGTTCGCCAGCACGGAGTTTGTCCATCACAATACGGGCATTATTAAGAGTGTGCACAACACACACCTTAAGTTCAAAGCCATCCATGTCGATTGTAGCCTCGCGGATGCCGTCCATGCCTCGCACTTGAGTGAACTCCAATTTTGGAAGCGTCTTACCTGTAAATCTCTCGTAGGCCGTCCTCAACACTGCCTCGGTCACACCGCCAGTAGTACCAAAGATATGCCCAGCACCAGTAGCTTTGCCGAGTGGGTCATCAAACGCGCTATCGGGCAAGTTCACGAAGTCTATGCCATGATTCCTAATCATTTCGGCAAGTTCCAGCGTAGTGATACTGCAATCCACATCAGGGATGCCGTCATAGATAAACTCATCGCGAGCGCACTCATATTTCTTTGCCACACAAGGCATTATTGAAATTACTGAGATATTCTCACTTGGAATTCCAATCTTCTCGGCCCAATAAGATTTTGCCAAAGTGCCAAACATCTGCGCTGGTGACTTGCAAGTGGATGGGTATTCGCGTAGGTCGGGATAATCATTCTCAAAGAAATTAACCCACGCTGGGCAGCACGATGTTGTCATGGGCAACTTCACGTCGGGGTCACCAGCCATTTTACGCTTCAGGCGGTCAATGAGTTCGGCGCTCTCCTCCATTATGGTGAAATCAGCACCAAAATTGGTGTCAAACACGTAGTCAAAACCCAGTTGCCTCAACGCAGTGACCATCTTACCAGTTACCACAGTTCCTGGCGCCAAACCAAACTCCTCACCCAGTGCAAAACGCACTGCCGGAGCGGTTTGAGCAACAACCAGTTTGTCAGTGTTCTTGATGTCGGCAAGCACATCGTTGATAGAGTTGCGCTCATCAAGCACACCAATGGGACCTTCGATAGCATCAAACTTACACTTAGTCTTGCACTTGCCGCAGCACGTGCATTTATATGGATTGATGACATGGGGCTGTTTTACAACGCCACTAATTGCATTGACCGGACAATTACGCTTACAAGCAGTGCAACCACGGCATTTCTCTGAGTCGATAACGTAAGACAGCACATTCAGAAACGGCTTGCCACCAATCTCATAAATATAGTGGTTGAGCATTGAGTCAAGCGAAACAGGGCGTTTAAAGGAGCTCCATTGTTGTGACTCCACCTCAAGGTGATGAACTGCCGCTTCCACATATCTTAACTCATCAACGAGTTCGCCTCGCACAACATGTTTCTCTACAATAACGTTCACGTCCTCGGGTTTGACGTGCGTATAGGTGATATTATCAGGAAGAATGCGCACTATAGGACCTTTGGCACAGAAGCCAAAACATCCCGAAGTCACAACATCGACCATATCGTCGATGCCGTGGGCATGCAACATCATCTTGAAAAGACTGATGATGCGCTCGCTATCGTTTTTACGACATGCTTTACCCGAACAGCACTGCACCTGAACATAGTCGTGAGCCTTCAAACCATAGTTTAATCCACTACTGACTTCCTGTGGCTCAGCTGGCATCTGTTTCACTTGCGTTTTAGGTTGTTTGTTCTCTGGCATAAATCAAACCTTTGATTTAATAAACAAGTTAATTATCTGTAAATCAACACCGTTGTGATAGAAACCAATTCTAATCACAACTTTGCACCACAAAGATAACAAAAAAAACTCATTGTCGAAATAATGATACCAATAAAAACGGTCATGCCCGCTTAGGCATGACCGTTTATTATAATAAGGTGTGGAAAATTAGTTATCCACCTCTTCAAGAATCTTTTGAACGTCCTTAGGCTGGAGGCGTCCGTAAACCTTCTCGCCAATGGTTACCACTGGAGCGAGACCGCAGGCACCCACGCAGCGCAAGCAGTCGAGTGAGAACTTGCCGTCAGGGGTAGTCTCACCAACCTCGATGTTAAGAACGCGCTTGATTTCTTCAAGCAACTTCTCAGAACCACGCACGTAGCACGCAGTACCGAGGCACACCGAAATTGGGTGCTTGCCCTTAGGAGTCATGGTGAAGAACGAATAGAAAGTCACAACACCATAAACCTTAGAAGCTGGGATATTAAGTTTGCGGGCGATAATGCGCTGCATCTCCTCGGGGAGGTAGCCGTGCATCGACTGTGCCTCATGAAGGATATTAATGAGCTCACCTGGTTTGTTACCATGCTTGTCGCAGATGGCCTCCACCTGCTCAATGACATTACATGCCAATTTCATTTCTTTTGCTTTTGCCATAATATATAGAGGTTTGTAGAGCTTCTGGATGTCGGGATTCTCATGGCTCTTGCGCAATGGTTTGCCATCATCCTCAGCATAGAGAGCATCGCAACGTTGTTGAATCACGCTGAAGTCGCCATGGTGATAAGGTTGACCAGCACCACCAATACAGCCACCAGGACATGCCATCACCTCAACCACATGGTAGTCGAGCTCGCCAGCGCGGAGCTTGTCCATGATGATGCGTGCATTGCTGAGAGTGTGAGTCACGCAAACCTTGAGGTCAAATCCGTTGATGTCGATTGTTGCTTCACGGATACCATCAAATCCACGAACCTGGTCGAAGTTTATGCGAGGCAGAGTCTTGCCTGTGTAAACCTCATAAACAGTACGCAGAGCAGCTTCCATCACACCGCCTGTAACACCGAAGATTGCAGCAGCACCTGTTGACTCACCGAGAGGACTGTCAAAGTCGCTTTCGGGCAGCTGAGCAAAGTTGATGTTAGCACGCTTGATGAGTCGAGCAAGCTCACGGGTCGAGATGCTATAGTCAACATCGGGATTGCCGTTAACCTTGAACTCGTCGCGTCCGCACTCATATTTCTTAGCCAAGCAAGGCATGATTGACACAACCACTAGTTTCTCGCGTGGGATGCCCATCTTCTCGGCCCAATAAGTCTTAGCAACAGCACCAAACATCTGGGCTGGCGACTTGGCGCTCGAAGGATAGTCGAGCAGGTCGGGATAGTTGTGCTCAAAGAAGTTAACCCATGCAGGGCAGCATGAAGTCATAATAGGCAGTTTCACGCTCTTGTCACCAGCAAGGTATTTCTTGAGACGGTCAAGAATCTCGGCACCTTCCTCCATGATAGTGAGGTCGGCAGCAAAGTCGGTATCAAACACGTAGTCGAAACCGAGGTCACGCAATGCGGTAGCCAGCTTGCCGGTAACAATGCCAGGCACGCCAAACTCCTCGCCGAGAGCGAAACGCACTGCAGGAGCGGGTTGAGCAACAACAACCTTGTCGGGGTCGGTGATGTCGGCCATTAGCTGATCGGTGTAGTCACGCTCGGTGAGAGCGCCCACGGGGCAAACAGCCACACACTGACCGCAATAGGTACAGTCGGTATCAACAAACATGCGGTCGAAGGTTGGAGCGATAGTAGTGTCGAAACCACGACGGATGGCGCCAAGAACGCCCACACTCTGAACCTCGTTACAAACACTCTCGCAACGGCGGCAGTAGATGCACTTCTCCATGTTGCGGGTAATGGCTGGAGTAACCTCGTTCTTACGCTGGCTCTTCTCACCATCGTTGTAAGGCATCTCACGGATGTTAAGACGCATTACCAAGCGCTGAAGCTCACAGTTGCTACACTTGGGGCAAGTGAGGCAATCGTTGGGGTGATCACTAAGGATGAGCTCGGCGATAGTCTTGCGAGCGCGAATCACGCGACCCGAGTTAGTGTGAACCACCATGTCGGGCATACAAGCAGTAGCGCAAGCAGGCGCCAAGTTGCGACGTCCCTCAACTTCTACTACACAAAGGCGGCAAGATGCAGGTTTGTTCTTCACACAAGTGCCTTTAAGATCGATGTGGCACAATGTGGGGATATCGATGCCGACGAGCTTGCCGGCCTCCAGCAATGTAGTGCCCTTAGGCACTTCCACTACGTGGTTATCTATAGTAAGTTTTATCAATTTCTCTTCCATGATGAAAATTATCGTGTGTCGTTAGAAAACTTTAATAGCATCGAAGTGGCAACGCGACTGACACATACCGCAGCGGATGCACTTGAATGGATTAATAACATGAGGTTTGCGAACATCGCCCATAATAGCATCGGCAGGACAATTGCGTGCGCAAGCGCCACAGCCTTTACACTTCTCTGGGTTAACGGTGTAGGTCAAGAGAGCCTTACATTGCTTAGCGCGGCAAGTGTGCTTCTTAACGTGCTCTACATATTCATCATAGAAATTGTCGATTGTTGACAATACAGGGTTTGGAGAGGTCTGACCAAGTCCACAGAGTGCAGTATCCTTAATGGTTGCTGCGAGCGACTTCAGGTGATCAATATCTTCCATAGTGCCCTTGCCCTCAGTGATGCGGGTCAAAATCTCAAGCATGCGCTTATTTCCGATGCGGCAGGGAGTACACTTACCGCAAGACTCACCAACGGTGAACTCAAGGTAGAACTTGGCAACCGATACCATACAGTCGTCCTCGTCCATAACAATCATACCACCCGATCCCATCATTGAGCCAGCAGCTCCAAGACTCTCGTAGTCGATAGGGATGTCAAGATGTTTCTCGGTCAAGCAGCCTCCTGAAGGACCACCAGTTTGAACAGCCTTAAACTTCTTGCCGTTTTTCACGCCACCACCGATGTCGTAGATAATCTCGCGCAAGGTAGTGCCCATTGGAACCTCGATAAGGCCCACATTATTGATTTTACCTGCCAAAGCAAATACTTTAGTACCCTTCGACTTCTCGGTTCCGATTGAAGCAAACCAATCGGCGCCCTTAGTCAAGATGATGGGCACGTTGGCAAGGGTCTCAACATTGTTAACGTTGGTAGGATATCCCATGTAGCCACTCTCAGCTGGGAATGGAGGTTTAAGGGTTGGCTCACCGCGCTTACCTTCCATAGAGTGAATAAGAGCTGTTTCCTCACCACAAACGAAAGCGCCAGCACCATAGCGAATCTCAATGTCAAAATCAAAATCACTGCCCATGATTTGCTTGCCAAGCATGCCATATTCACGAGCCTGCTCAATAGCAATCTTCAGGCGGTGTACTGCCAATGGATACTCGGCACGGATGTAGATGAGTCCCTCACTGGCACCAATGCAGTAACCGCACAATGCCATTGCCTCAATTACTGAGTGGGGGTCACCTTCCATGATTGAGCGGTCCATAAACGCTCCAGGGTCACCCTCGTCAGCGTTACAAACCACATACTTGTGCTCGGCCTGATAGTTGCGTGCGAAGCCCCACTTCATACCAGTTGGGAAGCCTGCACCACCACGTCCGCGGAGTCCCGCCTTCTTAATGATGTCAATAACCTCCTCAGGGGTCTGGTTCTGCAATGCGTTAGAGAGTGCTGCATAACCGTCGCGAGCAATATACTCAGCAATGTTCTCGGGATCGATAAGACCGCAGTTACGCAGTGCAACACGCTTCTGCTTGCGGTAGAAGTCCATGTGCTTAGAGTCGCTTACATGCTCTTGAGTCTTGGGGTCAACATAAAGCAGACGCTCAACGCGACGACCACCAATGACGTGCTCCTTAATGATCTCGTCGGCATCCTCGGGTTTTACCTGAGTGTAGAAAGTATTGTCAGGCATCACCTTAACAATAGGGCCTTTCTCACAGAAGCCGAAACATCCGGTTACAATCACATCAACCTTATTGGCAATGCCATTAGCTTCAATGGCAGCCTTGAGGTTTTCGACAATTTTCGCACTGCTCGAAGCCTTACAGCCAGTACCACCGCAGCAGAGCAACTCAATGTGCTCAGTGCCAACGGCCAGTCCACAGCTTTTCTCACTCTCAGCAGCATAACTCAGTTCACGAACATTCAGGTTCGCCTGAGCTTTTTTCCTGAATTGAATCAAGTCTTCAAAGTTCAAGGTTTTCACTGGGTAAATTTCTTGTTTTAGTTATTAGTTGAAAAGTATTAATTTATCTTCATTCTATTACCCCAAATAGTAGGGAATCCAAAAATTCCCACAAAGTTACGTACATTATTTTAAATAATGGTAAAAAAATAGTGATTTAACAACTTTTTAAGATTACTCTAAAGCCTTATATAAAGGGCATATAATAAAACATTTCAATAAATATTTTGATATTTGTCAAAGATGCTGTAAATTTGCAAGCGGATATCTATTTCAGACATTAATTTAAACCATAAATGATATGAAATCAAAATTATTATTACTCCTGTCAGTTGTAGCACTTTTTTTCTCTAGCTGCAACACCACTAAGGACATCCCCTACATGATTGGTGCCAACCAATTGCCACCAGAAGTGCTTCAGTCGGCCGCCAAAGCCAGTGACCCAGTTGTTATGCCAGGCGACATGCTGCAAATCAACGTCATCAGCTCCAACACCGAGGCTGTGAAACCATTTAACAAGATTGACTACGTCCACAACATTGGTGGCAACAGCAATATCAGCAGTGGTGGCGAGAACTCGATGTACTACTATCTAGTTGATGAAAAAGGCAACATTGAATTCCCATTGCTTGGCACGCTACATGTGGGCGGTATGAGCAAAAGCGCTACCGAGAACTATATCGCCTCGCAAATCTATCCTCGCTACCTCACCGAGAGACCAAGCGTAGAGGTAAGATTCCAAAACTTCAGAGTCTATATTCTGGGAGAGATTAAAAATCCAGGTGAGATTAAAGCAACAAACGGCCGTCTAAACCTGCTTGAAGCCATTGCAAAAGCTGGAGATCTCACCATTCATGGCCGCCGCGACAATGTGATGATTGTTCGCACCAATAGTGATGGCAGCCGCTCAATCCAAACTGTGAACATGAACGACAAGAACATGATCGTCTCACCAAGCTTCAATCTGCAGCAAAACGATATCATCTACGTTGAGCCCAACAGTTCACGTGCGCGCCAGTCTTGGAACGTACCCCCAGCGCTGTCCTTAGGAATGTCATCGGTAGGCACATTAATCTCAATTGCCACCTTCATCATCACATTGACCAAGTAAGATTGATGTCAATTTTTTGAGAAAAAGAATACACCACCCTTCGCTATGAATGGGTGGTGTCTTTTTTTCTGCACTGGGAATATCACACCAGATTTGAGAGGTTGTTTTTTCAATTTGCTACGAAACCATCAAGTCCTGGCTCGCTGATTGCGGTAACGGTGTAAGCTCTAGCAAATTGCTTGAGGAAATTAATTGTGGAGAGCTTTGGTCCATGCTCTACTTGATCCTCGTGTGTTTGAAATTTTAATTCTTCGGTGTAGTTTTCTTGCATAGGCAGCCTTTCTTTAATGAGTTATACACATTTATAACGCACTTAACCACCTATTATTATTTCAAATAGAGATATTTTTTTGAAAAAGTTATTAACAGGTCAGAATAAAGAGAATTGAGTTTCTGGGGTTGGCAATCAAGGGTTAAGGCAGCCTATAACTAAGGATACTGCAAATTATGCTTCCTGAACTGATCAATATCAATTTGCTTGAGCCCGCAACTGTCAAGCGGCAGCAAATCGTTATGGTCGTTGATATACAATCGTTTATGGGGCATAAAGGCCTTGTTGCTAAGCGACAAAGCATCTTCTTTGTATGGAGAATAAATACCGCTAAGATCGAGCAATGTATGGAACACCACCATATTGGTAGATATTGGCGCACTAACATGAGCCTTAAGTTGGGCGACTGCATCAGGATAATTGCTGCTATAATATTGTGAAGTCCATACCAGCAATGGAACTCTTAATTGATAGTAGGTGGGCAACGGCGAAGCATGGAGGAAACGTCCTCTGTCGTCGTCAAAGATGTCCTCTCCATGGTCGCTAGTGAAGACAACAGCACTACTCACACCCTTAGCATCTACCAAGTGTATTATAGACGATAGTACCTTGTCAGTATTTACAATGGAATTGTCATAGGCATTGACAAGCTGTTTGCGATATACCTTTTCGGCAGAAATCACATTATCTGGTTTGAAGACCGCATCACTTTTAGGATAACGGTCCTTGTAATTGAAATGCGAGCCATACATGTGCACAACAATAAACAATTTGCCGCCTTTGTAACTGTCTAATCGTTGCTTCACACAATCAACCAACTCATCATCATAATTATTGACCGCAAACGACACCTTATCTTTCAAGAATTTAACCTCGTGAGCCTCACAGCCAAAGGCATCGATAAACGAGTGATTGCGACGCTGATTGCTATAGAACGCCGTCTGATATCCTGCTTCTTTATAGGCTGTGATAATCCCCTTGCGATAATAAAGACTATCATATTGCTCACTTCCAGCACACGACATGAGCATTGGAACACTCTTGTGGGTGGTGTTTGACATCGTTATTGCGTCACGATACACCACAAGCCCATTAAGTGAACTAGTGCCAGGATTGGTGTTTCGGTTGTAGCCATAGAGGCTCCAGTTGTCGGCGCGCGATGTTTCACCTATGACAAGGACATAAATTTCGGGCAAGGAATCTTGCCTTAAGTTTTTAGCTTGATAAGAGAAATTTCTTGACGTGAATTCATAATTCTGCTGCTTGGCAAAACGGTTAATGGCTATGCCCACGTTGTATGTGCCATTGATCGGGAATACATCGTTTTGTGCCTTAAACCTCCTATCGCTAAAAACGTTTATTATCATTAAAATAGCACCTATAGCCAAGACAGGCAATGACCATATGCGTTGGCGGCGACGGAAGCGGTCAGTAAGCGTGGTCTCGGCTCGCCATGACACTATCGACATAGCAATGCCAAAACCATAAACCACAACAACAAAAATCACTGCCACAAGTAAATTCGACAGCAGTTCAGTCGCCTCACCAGGATTGGTAGTGAGCACATTAAGGAACATATCCACTGCTATTGGCGACTCGCCATATAGCCACAGCAGCACAATTTGGAAAGCGCCTACAAACATGAACCAAAATAAGCACCAAAACGGTTTTCCGGGTTTCTTAGCCAGTGTAAACACAAAGGCATAAAAACCTAGCGGCAACACAATCTGAACAATACGCGTAAGCAGCGATGTCGATTCGGTGAAGAACATGAAGATATTGGGCAATATCGCCATGATCACAAAGAGCCAGTAAATATAGCTCTGATTAGTGAATATGTGTTTAAAACGCTTCATTAATTCCAAAAATAAACGCACTCTCTCCATCGCGGCCAAAGCCATAATCAAGCCTGATATTTACATGCTTGCGAAATGCCCATCTGAGCCCCACACCGGCATTGGGCAGGAAATGCATCGAATGAGAGTCGTGAAACACGGTGCCTCCGCCAGCCCACACCACCATGCCAAGCCATTTCCACACATTCTGACGCAGCTCTACCACGCCAGTCATCATGTGCTTGTCGCGGTAACGACCGTGGTAGTATCCGCGCATGTTGTTGCTATCGCCAAGCAGGGCCATCGTGGCCCAAGAGGGAGTGCCATAGTTAAACAATGCTCGCATGTCGGCTGCAATAATTGCCCCACGCCATGCTTTTTTATATATAGAGAACCGTAAATCGGTCCTTGTAAATCCATAATCTCCATTCCACATAAATCTGGGGAAGAACACTTGACTAAAGTGGAGATAAACACCTTTTGTAGGTTCGGTAACGTAGTCACGAGTGTCGTAATCGAGAGTTAATCCCACTCCGTAGTTACGTTGATGCAGCGATTGACCCTCGATCAACTCGGGTATTGCTATCGAGTCGGCGCGATTATACTCCCAATGGATATATGGTCCTGCATACAGCCCATCAGCGATACGAAACAAGAAGTTGGTGTTAAACATCGCTCGGAACTGTTTCATACGAACCTTATTATCATTGTCTTTGCCATTGACAAAACGCATACCCCAAAAGTAGGCAGGCATATATTCCATCCTCAACAAGGTATTTATGCGGTATTTGTCGGCAGCGACAATCATATTATTTTGCGCATTGAACGACCAAAATTTTTTCGTCGACACATCAGCCTTAACCGAAAAGTTGGAAGGCGGCAAAGGAGAATGGCACCCCTTAATCATATAGCTATAATTACCAACGACACCTACTCCAAACCCCGCCATACTATCATAATGAGGACCGCCTATTATGCTCAAACCAGTTGATGCTTCTTCATCATCAGCATCAAGGTCTCCAGCAATATAACTCAATACGGTCTTAAAAAAGCCTTTTTTACGAGCTAAAGTATCGGGTGCAGTAACCATTGTTGTATCTTGAGCTTTAATCAAACTCACCGACGATACAACTATCAGCAATGACAATATTGACCATAGTTTCTTCACCTTTTGACACTGTTGTTCACTCATAAAAAACTTGCAAAGATAAGAATTTTTCTTGAAAACAGAGCAATGTTAAAAAGTAATGTGTAATTTTGCATGTTGTTATGAGAACAAATTTATACTTGCAGCTATGGCTCACGTTCATGAAGATTGGTGCGTTCACCTTTGGCGGTGGATGGGCTATGATATCAATTATTGAGCGTGAGATAGTTGACAACCACAAGTGGATTAACAAGGATGAGTTTCTCGACCTGCTTGCTATTGCACAGGCTATGCCCGGCATACTGGCGGTGAATATCGCTGTGGTAATTGGCGACCGGCTACGTGGAGTGAAGGGCAGCATGGCGGCCGCCTTCGGCACAATATTACCATCGTTTTTAATAATACTTGCCATCGCCATCTTCCTTACCCCTGAGACCATCAAGAACAATGAGGTGCTCACGCGCATCTTCAAGGGCATAAGACCAGCAGTTGTGGCACTTATAATTGCTCCCGTTATTACCACTGCTCGCGCTGCAAAAATCAGTTGGAAAACCATCATCATCCCCGTGGCTGTAGCAGGATTAATATACTCTGGGTTACCTGTGGTATCAAACCCAATTCTCTACATCATTTTAGGCGGAATAGGCGGCTACATCTACTACACCCACGTCACACTCAAGCAACGAGAGGAGGGTGAGCAATGAGTATATACCTGAAACTCATTTGGGCCTACTTGAAGATTGGACTCTTCGGTTTTGGCGGAGGCTACGCTATGCTCTCGCTAGTGCAGAACATAATAGTGGAAAACGGATGGCTCAGCAGCCAAATGTTCACCGACATCGTCGCCATCTCGCAGATGACTCCAGGTCCCATAGGTATCAACAGCGCCACCTACATTGGCTATGTCACCACTGGCAACGTACTTGGCTCGATAATCGCCACACTCGTTGTTGTACTACCACCCTACCTGCTCACACTATATGCCAGCCATTACATCACCCGCCACAGCGACAGCACAATCATCAAGGGTGCCTTCATGGGGTTGCGGCCAGTAGTAGTGGGACTAATCGCCAGCGCCGCTTTGCTGTTGATGAACAAGGAGAATTTTGGCATTGCTGGCAGCAGCCAGCAGCTGATTTCCATCGCAATTTGCGTAGCATCATTTTGCACTGTGTATTTCACTAAAATTCACCCTATTATCGTAATAATCATGGCAGGAATCGCCGGCTTCTTTCTATTTTAAAAAAATATTCTGTATGTTGCGATGTCATCGCAACTGACAACTCAAAACTGACAACTCTATGATATATCAAGACGCCATCAACTATCTCTACAAGCAGTTGCCCGCCTTTGAGCGACAAGGAGCTAGCGGTTACAAACCAGGACTTGGCACTGCAATCGCTCTTGACAACTGGCTAGGCAACCCACATCGTGCCTACCCCTGCATCCACGTGGCGGGCACCAACGGCAAAGGATCGGTCGCCAATATGCTTGCTGCAACACTGCAAGCAAGCGGATACCGTGTGGGATTGTTCACATCGCCACATTTGGTAGATTTTCGTGAGCGCATCCGTGTAAATGGCAAGATGATTGCCAAGCGCACAGTGAGCCGATTTGTGGAGCGATGGCTAGATAGCAATCTGCCGTGCGAACCATCATTCTTTGAGCTCACTACGGCAATGGCTTTTGAATATTTCAAGCAACAAAAGGTAGACTTTGCCGTCATCGAGGTTGGCCTTGGCGGCCGTCTCGACAGCAGCAACATCATCACACCCATCCTGAGCGTGATCACAAATATTTCAATCGACCACACGCAGTTCCTTGGCAACACCCTTGCCGAGATTGCCAGCGAGAAGGCCGGAATTATCAAACCAAATGTTTCTGTGGTTGTGGGCGAAGCCGATAAAATCGAAGTTCGCGAGGTGTTTGAACGCACAGCGCGCGAATATCACTCCCCTATCATTATCGCTAATGATAAGCCCATTGTGAAAAAATCGACAAAAAACAGCGATGGCACTTTAGCAATTTTCACCAATGACGACACTTTATCCTGCCAACTTAGCGGCGACTATCAAGTTACAAATGTCAATACTGTGCTTCACGCCATCAATGTACTGAAAAATAATGGTGTGAAAATTAAGAAAAGTGCAATAAAGAAAGGCCTAGCACATGTGTGCCAATTCACTGGCTTTATGGGCCGATGGATGGTTATTGGCAAAAACCCCACTGTGATTTGCGACGCAGGCCACAATGCTGGAGCGTGGAAGATACAGTCACGGCAACTGCAAGAGTTGGAATGTGACCATTTACATGTCGTATTAGGTTTTTCGGCCGACAAGGATATTGACACGGTGCTCGGCATGATGCCCAAAGATGCCATATACTATTTCACACAAGCACAATCATCACGCTCGATGAAAGCGCAAGAATTGCAGGCTCTCGCATCCAAACACGATTTGAAAGGCGATTATTATCCTATCGCACTTAATGCCTATAAAGCAGCCCTAAAAGCCGCCCAACCCAACGATGCAATCTTTGTGGGTGGTAGCTTTTATGTGTTAGGAGACTTGTTCAAAAACAAATCAGTCCTTAAATCGATTCAGGGTTAAAGACTGTGCTTTTTGCGATATTCCGAAGGTGTAAGCCCTGTATGCTGCCTAAAAATCTTGGAGAAGTAGCTACTCGACTCAAAGCCACAGTTATATCCAATATCGCCCACTGGGTCTTCGGTCTCAAGTAACAGCTCTTGAGCTTTCAATATACGCATTTGCCTGATATAGCTTGCGGTATCGACCCCCAACACACTGCTCACCTTTCGGTTAAGCTGACGTTGACTCAAGTTCATGGCATCGGCAATTAGTGCTGAATTGAGTTCTGATTTTGCGATGTTCTTCAAGATAATACCTTTCACCTTCTCAATGAAGATTTCATTCTTTCGGGCTATGCTGGAAAGAATCTTTGTTGTGTCAACCGTTTCGATGTTCTCCTCAGGCGCAACTTCTACAACCTCGGGCTCTTCGCCGGTAAGTTTAACCTGATATTTCATCTTGAGCAAATCGCGGGTGTGAAGCAGATTGTCGGCTATAGCTGTCAGTTCGTCACGCTTGAAAGGCTTTGTTAAGTAAGCATCAGCACCCGTGGAAAGACCCTCCAGACGATCTTTGTCGGCATCACGAGCTGTTACTATGATGATGGGTATGTGACTCACTAGTTCATCGTCGCGCAACCGTCGGCACATTTCCAGACCGTCAACTTTTGGCATCATCAGATCGGTGATTACGATATCGGGAATTACTTCCCGAGCTTTCTCCAAGCCCTCTTGCCCATCATGTGCAACAATCACATTGAATGTGCTTTCTAGCACATGCTTTATGTAAGTAGCGACATCCGAATTATCTTCTACAACAAGTGCTATGCGCTTGTCGTCGCTAGAGAGGAGAATCTCATTATTGGCCTTCTCCACAGCATCTTGCACAGGATCGGTAAAGTCTTCGGTACTTGTAGAAAGCATCTTAGGTATCCATTTGGGATATTCGCGATTTTTATGCTTTGCAGGGAGAGTGATAGTGAAAGTGGTACCTTCTCCCTCTTGAGTTTGAACTTCAACTTTTCCGTCCATTGCTTCGGTCATCTGCTTAACTAGTGCCAGGCCAATTCCTGTGCCAAGGTCTGATTTCCCACTATCACCTTGATAGAATAGGTCAAAAATGTGTGGCAAATCATTTTGATTTATGCCACAACCGTGGTCGCAGATAGAAACCATCACATTGTTCTTCTTGCGGCTCATGTCAACGATGATGTGACCATTAGGCGAGTCAAACTTGATGGCATTTGAAATCAGATTGGTGAAAATGCTTCGGCAATATTCTGGCACAAAGTCGATGTTGAAGTCACTATCGTCGTGTCTGAAATCTATCATGGTTTCTTGCCGCCCGGCATACACACTCATATTCTCAACTATCATATTGACAAGCGCAGCCAAGTCACCATTTTTCCAAGGCAGGCTGCCTATCGCTGTCCTTACTTTAGAGATATTAAGAAGCTGGTTTACAAGCCTCAGCAAATGGTTGCCTTGATTGATTATGGCATTATACTTGGGCTTTTTTGTCTCGTCGCGCTCTTCGTTCTTAAGTTCTTCAGCCTCGCCAAGGATTACGGTAAGTGGTGTGCGGAACTCGTGAGTTACATTTGTGAAGAAGCGGTCGCGCAACTGCTCAGCGTTCTTCTCAGCTTTGCGGGCACGAGACCTCAGCATGATGATGACAAACAAGGCTATGCAGAGCACCAGCAGCGAAGAAGCCGCTATGATGGCAGCAGTGATAATGAGTCGCTGAACGGTGATAGAACTTTGCTGTTCCTCAATCTTGTGTTCCTTCTCCTTGGTTTGGAACTCCATGGCATAATATGATGTAAGCTTGCTGGTTGCCTCGTTATATATGCTGTCGGCAAGGCTGTTGCTCTGGCTCAGATATTTTGCTGCTTGCGAAGGGTTATGGTCACTCATGATATTGGCAAGCAGCAGATAATTTTCCTTTAACACACTCTTAGCGTTACATTCTTTAGCAATATCGGTGCTCTGATTGAGCCATTTCATGGCTTGAGCCTTGTCGCCAATTTTCACATATAGGGCTCCAAGATTTTTGTAGGCAAGCATCATGTTATACTTGTCATCGTTTTTCTCAAACATCTTGATTGCTTGCTGATAATTGTCGAGGGCTTTTTGCGTACTGTCGGTGGCAGCATATATATCGCCTAGAGTCAACATTCGTCGCATTATCTGCAATGAATCGTTGGCGGTGGTATCAATGTCAAGGGCCTTGTTGATATAGTCTAATGCCATGTCGGGTTCATCTAGCTTGAGGTAAATCTCAGCTGCCATACCATAACGATTCGATAGATGACGGCTATTAGGCTTTTGGATAGTTTTTTCCAGTTCAAGGGCTTTATTAATTAGACTCTTGGCTTCGTTAGGACGCTGGGCAGCTAGATAAATATTTGCGATGTTACTATACGACGCACTAATACGCTCGTTATCCTTTAGTTTTTCGTCGATATTTAGTCCCGCAAAGGCATTGCTGAGCGCATTGTCGTTCATGCCAATGCGTTGATAGCATGCTGCCAGGTGTGAGTAGGCATCGCTCATCGCCACCTTGTTGTTTTTAGAAATCGACTTCATGGCATCTCGAGTGAGTTCTATCGACTTGTTGAAGTCGGCCCTATTGTAACTTTCGTAGGCTTTGTGCATCAGACTGTCGTAGGTGGCGATATTGGAGGTGTTCTCTCCCGACGCGTTAGTTTGTTTTTTGCACGACACATCGATGAGTAAGCACAACGTGATAGTCAGTGCTAACGCAAATGCGGTTCTCAATTTATGTAATACTTCTTTTGCCATGAGTATATTTTTCTTTTCTAATTGCAAATTTATTATGGTGTGGGTGTGCGCTTTATGATTCTAAGGTGATGAAGGCGCAAATGCTCTGGGAACCCCAATTGTGGAGATGCACGATGCAAGCGCAACTGCAAGGTGTTTTCACCCTTGAGTAGTCGAACGAGGAGACGACTGCTGTATGCCGTTGACAGCCACTGCCCTTCGCCTAGTGGCGGCGTGGCCACCACACCCTGAAGATGGCCATTGGCGGTAACCTCTAGCATCTGGCAAGGTGCCCATAGTGTGGACTGTCCATTACCGTTACTGTAAAGCACATCTACCACATAGTCTCCAGCCTCGTTAGTAGTGACAGGTATCGACAGCCAGGAACATGTATCGGCTATCTCGATAGGATGATGCTTATAACAACCTGGCAATGGCTGCTTGATACTGAATTGTGGGTTGAACCTTGCAAATTCATGAGTGGTGGCTGTGGTGGTGATGAAGTGTGGCTTTGAAATGTAACTGAAGCTATATTTGTTAACCGCCATCAGCGAGAAACTGCGGTAGCTCACTGTGTCTCGAGTGCCAAGCACCGAGTCGCGCATCGAGTAGCGTGGCTCATCATTGATAAGGATTTTATATCCGTAATCACCATTGTAGTTATAGGTTGTACCATAGAACCCATCCCATTGCCAAAGCGGTGTCTCGGGAATGCAATTCAAGTCTTTGGAAACAGTGATTTTACCCGAGCCAGTGTATATGTCGTTCATGGTAATAACTATTGTGTGATGTCCACTGATGTCCCCTCCTATGAAGTTGTCGTCAAGCACCTTGCCGTCCAGAGTTATTTTACTCAGCTCATTGCCAGTGCCTTCAATGGTGATATCTAGCACAGCATTGCGGTATTTAAATGACGTGATAGTCTTATTACCATCAAAGCATACTGGCACCTTAGGGCTGAACTCTATGCCATTAGGCAAGAATTTCATGCCTGCAATCACGTTATATATCATAGACAAATTGCCAGCAGCATTACCGCGTGGAAATGCACCGCTAAAGAGTTCGCCAGTAGTTGCCGAGGTGTACGCATCACAGCTGGCGAGCAGCGCTTGAGGCCTGATTTGCGAACCTATACCCCGCCGCAGCATGGCTATGTTTCCATTACGGGCTGCTGCTAGGTTCCATAGTGCCTGCACCATTGGTATCACAGCATTGTTGAACTCTGGCTTCACACTCATGTTGATCGGATAAATAAGCGGAATGCCATAATATGAAAGATGCATCTCATTAACAAGAGTCTCACCTCGATTGTCCTCAGCAATATCCCAAAGGATACACAACGCCTGGCCCATATTGTCGGAACATGGCGACATCATGTTGAGGATACCACCATAAAGGTATTGTGAATAATATCCTTTATACTCGTACCAGAGGCGGTGGTTAATAGCGTCTTTAAGCGACTCGGCTGCGGGGCTATGGTAATTCAACTCAAACTCATCGCTCATCATTTCAACGATGCGGTAGGCGTGCTCCATGATAGCGTTGGCAATCAAGGGCGTTGTCTCAAAGACGTCGGCTATACTAGCCCATGGCGGGTAGTATTGGCTTAAGCTGCTCACATGATAGGGGCAAGTTGCACGATAGAGGCCGATCTCGGTATTAAGGAGTCCAGAGTTCTCTATTATTTCTAAATTCTTGACAATGATGTTGTAGGAATACTTAAGCCATTCTTTGTCGCCAGTTGCGCAATACACATCCCAAGCGGCTGCAGCCCAAATCATCTTGTTAGCAAGTGAGTTGTAAACCTCGATACTATCGCCAGTAGTAATAATGTTGTCGGTAACCATTGACTTCAGAGTTTGCATCGACTTCTGTGGCTCAAGGTAGGCTAGCGACAATGCTATGGCATAACACTCTTGCGAGGCCATGAATTGGGGATCCGATTTCGGGGATTGCAGATCGGTGTCTGCAATTAACTGTGAACTCTGAACTGCAAACTCTGAACTGATAACAGATATCGACATGTTGTGTATCACGTCCATCAACTCTTGATTTGATTTATAGATAGGATAGTTAACATTAGTTATACCCATCTTCCATTCTTTTTTGATGTCGAGCTGCTGAGGTGATAAGTTTATTGTGGCATTGTAAATGTCGCCAATGCAAGGCATTGCATCAACAAGCAGTTCGGAGTGACTTGGACACTGTGATGCTTCAATATCAAGCGGTGCAAAGTCGGCGGTCATCCACACCCCTTTGTAGTCATCAGCATAGATGGTGTCGTGAGTTGGTGTGACAAAAAAGCCCTTGTCGTTCAGAGCGCTCTTAATTGAACTCAAGTCGATTTTCAGCCTCAACTCTTTGGGACGCGCTATTTTTTGTGTCGAATAATTCTTTTCGTCGGCAACGCAAGCTATAATAATATTATTTTCGGTATCACCTGTCAGGTCAATATAATGATACTCGCCTGGTCGCAACTCATTGTCATGGCCATTGATGGCGAGTCGCAACTTAATGACTGCCGGTACCGAGTCGGGAAGAGGCTGCTGATAGTTGGTCACCAAATGCGTGCCGCTCTTAGCCTCGGCAACCCATTTTCCCTCAGTCACTTTGTCGGTTCCCACAGTGAACATCTCGTTCTGTGTAATCACATCCTTGGGAATAGAGTCGTGACGGCATGAAGCAAACGTTGTTGCCAGCAAAAAAATAGACAACAACATCACCACAAAACCTATTTTCCCTGTCAAGCGCATATTCAACTGCAAATGTAGATAGAAATTTCCAATATCTTTATAATAATGTGCCAAAAAAGTTGTGAACAATCGCCACAAAAGATAGGATATTGCCTCTTTCACAAAAGAAATTGATTATTTTTCTTCAGTTTTAAGAAATATGTTTTGCAGTTCCAAAAAAAGTTCGTACCTTTGCGCGCCATTACAATGTTAGGTGTCTTACCAACACCGTTATTGTATAACAAATTAATTAAATATATATTTAAAATGAAACAAGGTATTCATCCTGACAACTATCGCGAAGTTGCTTTCAAGGACATGTCTAACGAAGAGGTGTTCATCACTCGCTCTACAGTCAACACTAAGGAGACTATCGAGATTGATGGCAAGACTTATCCACTGGTAAAACTTGAGATTACCAGCTCATCACACCCATTCTTCACCGGCAAGCAGAAGCTCGTCGATACCGCTGGTCGTGTTGATAAGTTCTTGAGCCGCTATGGCGATCGCAAGAAGAAATAACCTCTTCAACAAGGTTAGTTAGTACTAATGAACCGTGGCAGTCGATGCCGCGGTTTTTTATTGGACTTGTCGGACTAATTGGTTCTGCACGACAAGATTGAAAACTTTTTTCTTCTGATAACTGATAACTGAAAACTTTTTGCTAATTTTGGATAAATTAGGCTGCACCTCGGAAATAAAAATGAAATTCTTTTTGCTTTTCATTTTGTACTTCTCTCGGTTTGCACTAATTTTGCAGCATGGAAGAACGCAAAAAACTCATGGCAATCATCAACCCCTTCTCTGGCAACAGCAAGAAGGAGCATGTGCCACAACTTTTGGAAGACATTATTGATCACAATAAATTTGACCTGAAAATAGAGTTGGTGACTCGTGAGATGCGAGTGAGCGACCTTGCGGCAAAGGCTGTCGAGGATGGCTATTATGGCGTGATAGCCATTGGCGGCGACGGCACTGTGAACGGCGCAGCTTCAGCGCTGACCGACAGCGATGTAGCATTAGCGATAATCCCTTGTGGATCAGGCAATGGTTTAGCCCGTCACTTGGAGATTCCCATGAATATGAAGAAGGCCATTGAGATTATCAACCACGACCATGTAGAGGTGTGCGACTACTGCACGCTCAACGACAAGACCTTCGTGTGCACAGGTGGCATGGGCTTTGACGCCGAAATTGCCGACCGTTACGCCAAGCGCACCAAGCGCGGCTCGCTCAACTACATCAAGACGGCTTTCCAGGTCTATGCTCACTACAAACCAATCCATTGCTCGTTTGAGATTGACGGTGAAATCATTGATGAAGATGTGTTCGTAATCACTTGCGCCAATGCGTCGCAATATGGCAATAACGCCTACATCGCCCCACATGCCAGCCTCCAAGACGGATTGCTCGACATCACCGTAATCAAGCCCTTCAAGCGCATCGAGTGTGGCATAGTTGGCTGCAGCCTCTACACCAAAACTGTAGATAAAAACCGCCATGTAGATACCTACAAGGCACGCGAGATAAAGATTCACACTTCTGAGCCTCACGTCTATCACATCGACGGCGAGCCAATGGAACAAATCACCGACATGACAGTGACTTGCCACCCTGGAGGCATCAAGTTTTTTGTGAAATAATTATGAAAATCACTCTGGCAGTAGTGGGCAAGATGGCTGGTGGCTATCTGAGCAAGGGCATCGAGGAATACACCTCGAGGCTCAAGCACTATGTGCCGTTTGAGATTCTGTATATAGCCGATGCCAAGAACACCAAAAATCTCACCGAGGCGCAGCAGAAGGATGCCGAGGGCCGTAACATCCTCGCTGCCCTCGACAAGAGCGACCACGTGGTTTTGCTCGACGAGCACGGCAAGCAGTTCACCTCAGTTGAGTTCTCTCGTTATATCGAGAAGAAGATGACGACCGTGCAGCGCAGGCTCGTCTTTGTAGTTGGCGGACCCTATGGGTTCTCACCCGAAGTCTATTCCCGTGCCAGCGAGAAAATATCGCTCTCCACAATGACCTTCTCCCATGAGATGATACGCCTCATTTTCACAGAGCAGCTCTACCGCGCCATGACCATCCTCCGAGGCGAGCCTTACCACCACGAATAGAATTTTCTTAGCTTTTGTCAGTGATTACACTTATTAAGGAACAAAGTCTGCCTTGTCCCCTTACTAATGCATTGGTGATTTAATCCTAAAATATTGTTACTAATATATAATTAATATTAAGTATTGTGTGGCAACGCGAATTATTTGATTAATTTTACATTATAGAAAAGCGACTTGCTTTGATACTGAAAGGAAAAATACTAAACGGTTATATAAATGAGCCTATTAGCTCATCAAAATAGCATATTGCCCTTAAATCTCATATCTTTTTAAGACACATTCCAGCCTAGGCTGGAGCGTGCTGTTTTTATTGGAAAAAACCTATTTACTAACTAAAAATTTACAACTCATGAAAAAAGTTTTACTAATTCTTGTTGCGTTGCTCACAACCGCCATGGTGTGGGCGAAAGACCCAATTATTCTCCAAATGGGAGAGAACGAAGAATTTGAAATCTCGGCAGGAGTTACCACGTTATCATTCACTCCCGAGGAAACCGACTACTATGTGTTCTCATCCGTCAGCACTGTGGCACATGGCTTTTGCATCAACGTGTGGACCGACAGTCTTTACGAAATCTATTCAGAGCCTGCTCCAATACCAAACTTACACGGCTGCAATCTTGGTTATCCCAAAAAACTTATTGCAGGGCAGACTTACTTGCTAGGAATCTTTCCACAACAAAGTGATGTAACTGCACAAGCCTTTGTGATTGTAAGCAAAGGCTACCTTGTCAGCACCGATGCCGAGAGCGAGGGCCTTAACCACCTGCTGGAGCCTCTGCCCGTTGCAGCTTACGAAGGCCAGGAAGTGAGACTCAACGCTATGCCAGGTACTGTAATCGACAACCTGACCGCGACTGCCAACGGCGAGCCCATTGATATCGAAACCAGCTTCAACACCCATGACGG
Source organism: uncultured Bacteroidales bacterium (assembly GCA_902777835.1). GTDB lineage: Bacteria > Bacteroidota > Bacteroidia > Bacteroidales > Muribaculaceae > Sodaliphilus. The sequence goes on from CACYVC010000023.1 coordinate 25,607, forward strand.
TAGCTCAGCATTCACGCTCATCATGCCTGCTGCCGATGTCACTCTCAGCGGTTCAGGACATCTGGCTACTAACGAAGTCAACTATGTAGATGGTGACGGAACAGTTCACACCGCCAATGCACTCCCTCTCACTGGCAATGAATCCACTATTGGTATGGAAGGAGAGGAGAGATGGTATATTGCTGATGGCACACTCAACTACAATCAAACCCTCACCCTCAAAAGCGATGTCCACATCATCCTCGCCAATGGCGCAGTGATGAACATCGGCACCGAGACAGAACCCGTTAGCGGCCTTGGTATAGATGGCAGTTACACGGAATCATCTCTCACCATCTATGGTCAGACTCTTGATGACGACATAGCCGGACACCTGAACATAAACACCGACGACGACTGCATCTATATTGATGGCGATTACGCCCAGCACAGCGGCAACGTTACAATGAACTCAAGTGATGGCGCCGGTGCTTGTCCGTGGTACAACTTCACTTTCACTGGCGGCACTCTCTATATTGCCGTAGATAAGAATGCGATATATAATGGTGGAAATGTTGACATTCTCGGTGGCAAACTCTCGGCCGTAAGTACGGGCTATTATTACGGCATCTACACCTATGATGGTAATGTCACCCTCGGTTGGAAAAACGCCGATGATGAAATTACCATTAGCAACTTGACTAACGGAGGGCCCATATGCACCATGAAGATTGTTGAAGGGCAGGCATTTACCGATGGACAGAACATCTACGACAGCACTACCTCATCTGATGTCCTTTGGGCATTGACCAACGTCACACTACGCCCCGTTGTTCCTACATTTGCCATCAATTTGCCTGAGTCGTTTGAAAACGGCATGGTAATTTGCGACAAGACGACTGCTGCTCAGGGCGAGACAGTGACACTGACCGTGACCCCAAATAAAGGCTATGAGTTGGAAACGCTCACCGTCGCCACTATTGATGCAACTTCGGGCGCGCCACTTCGCGCTAATATTGACCTCACTGAGGGCGACAATGGCACCTACACCTTTGCAATGCCCGCCGCTCCCGTTACCGTGAGCGCCACCTTCAAGAAGAGCACTCCAACAGGATTTGACTATCTCAACATCAACAATTCAAATAGCAACCAGCGCTATAATTTGATGGGTATACCTTTAGGCAAAGACTACCGCGGCATAGTCATTGAGAACGGCAAGAAAATTCTTGTAAAATAATAGAGTTTTTTAATAAAATCGCATAAATAATTCTATTCAATAGAACACCGCAAGACAAGAATCTCTTGCGGTGTTTTTTTAAATTTTACCTTACCTCTCTACCAATATAAATTGTTCCTAATAACCCAAGCTGAATGACTACAAAACAGCCTTCTAATGAAATTGTTTGTAATTGTACTTAATTGTTTGAGAAAACAGAGTCAAGTTTGAGAAAATGTAGTAACTTTGTAGCAGATTAATAAAACAATACAGATATGAAAACAAGAGACGAACTGATTGACGAGTTGATTGACTTGGCGTTTGCCGAGGATATTGGTGATGGCGATGCTACCACTTTGTGTAGCATTCCTGCCGACGAGATGGGGCGCTCGCGCCTGATAATCAAGGAAGAAGGCATCCTTGCTGGCGTAGAGATGGCAAAGAGGGTCTTTGAGAAGTTTGACCCTGAGTTGAAGATGACGACCTACATTGAGGATGGCGCCCACGTGAAACCTGGCGACATCGCCTTCATTGTAGAGGGCAAGGTGCAGTCGCTGCTGCAGACCGAACGCTTGATGCTCAACATCATGCAGCGCATGAGCGGTATTGCCACTATCACCGCCCGTTACCAGAAAGAGCTTGAAGGGCTGCACACTAAGGTGCTCGATACACGCAAGACCACTCCTGGCATGCGCCTAATGGAGAAGGATGCTGTAAAGATTGGTGGCGGCTGCAACCACCGCATTGGTCTCTTCGATATGATTCTGCTCAAAGATAACCATGTAGATTTCGCTGGTGGCATCACAGCAGCCATTGAGGGCGCAAAACGCTGGTGCAAAGAGAATAACAAGGACCTCAAGATTGAGATTGAGGTTCGCAACCTTGACGAGTTGCGCGAGGCACTTGCCGCTGGCGGAGTAGATCGCGTGATGTTCGACAACTTCACTCCCGAACTCACCCGTGAGGCAGTGAAAATTGTTGACGGCAAGGTTGAAACCGAGTCGAGCGGTGGCATCACCATCGACACTTTGCGAGCCTACGGCGAGTGTGGAGTAGATTACATTTCAGTCGGAGCTCTCACTCACAGCGTGAAGTCGCTCGACATGAGTTTCAAAGCATTCTAATATTTCAACTAAATTATGAGAAAATTTTTGTCTTTAGTGGCTATTGTCTTAGTGACGATGGCTGCTTGGGCCGATGAGGTGACTTTTGACTTCTCGTCGGAGGCCGGTCTGCAGGCTATGGGCATTATCGCTCCTGAGCAGAGCAATGGAGTTAACCTAACCGATGTGGGCACTATCACGGTAGATGGCGTTAGCCTCACAGCAGTGAATGGTTCTACCGAAACCCGCGTTTGGAACTCACAGGGCAGCTACACGCTGCGCATCTATGTGGGCGGAAGCATCACATTTGCAGTGGAGAGCGGCAGCATCACTAATGTCACAGTCAATGCCGCAAACACGTCAAACTTTGACCTGCTTGTTAATGTGGGCAGCTACAGCGTTAACGGTGCAATAGGCACATGGAGCGGCAGCACCTCGAGCGTGACTTTCACCCATTCCACCACCAAGAACGCCCAAATTGCCAGCGTAATAGTCACCACAAGCGACGAGCCCCCCATCGATGATCCCAACGGTGAGGACCCCAATCCTGTTGATCCAAACATAACTAAACTCGACTCGCTTGCTAATATCAACACCCTTGATGACGGCACCGAGTTCCAATTCACTACAGAGGCCTACGTGCAGTATCAATGGGGCAACTACCTGTGGCTTATGCAACTCGATGAGAATTATTATGCCTACGCCGCAATGGTCTATGGTGACGTGCGCCAATATCCTGTAGGTGCTGTTATTCCAGCAGGATGGACAGGCGTTAAGACCACCTATAAAGGTCTTGTAGAAATTACTGACCCCACCCATTTCAACGCTGCGACTCATCTTGTTGATGACATGTTCACCGAACCGTTCGACATGACGGGTTATGTTTCCTATATTGAGAGCGACCACTACGAGAATATGCGCGTGAAGATTAATGGCATAACCTTAAGCGAGATAGACTCTCAAGGCAATTTCACCATCACCAGCAACGAGGAAGACGCCGATGGCAACGCCACTACAGTCACTCTCGCTGGCTTCAACAAGTTTGGCATCGACTATCCTACTATTGACCCCGCCGAGAAATACAATATCGATGGCATGGTCACAATCTACAATAACAACTATCAGCTCTACCCTATCACTATTGAAGAGGCACCTGGCACTCGCTTGTGGAAAGTGACCTACGAAGGGCTTGAGGGAAATATGAAAATTGCCGATTCGCTCTATGTGGTGATGCCGCTGACCGACAATCAGATTCTAGTAACCGACAATGCTACACAAATCCTAGTCGACACCTACGCCGAGTGGGGCTACACCTGGTATCAAGACTGGTATCCAACTTGGATCGCACTCGATTGTGGCGACAACACCGACCTTTACAGCAACATTTGCCAAATGCAAGTGCTGGCTCCTAACACAGTGAAAGGCGAGGTAGTTGATGTAGCCACCAACCCACGAATGATTCTCAGTTCGGTACCCACAGGAATTACCGACCCAGATTTCACTGATTATCAAACTTACACTTACAACTTGAGTTATGACAAGATTCAAGCACTTGGCAATGAGCTTGGTGTGGCGCGTGGCAAGTATAAACTCTTGGGGGGTGAACCTTATCTTTGCAGTGCTGAAGACACAGTGAAAGTGCGCCTTGACTTCAGCCTCAATCCCGAGCTGCAAAGCAACCTTGTTGAGGGTACCCGCTACGAAATGATGAGTGTATTTAAGGTTAACGAACCCTGGGAGGCCGAAGATTATAACTCGGTGCCCAAACGCTCGTTCAAGAGCGCTGTCAGCAAAGTCATGAAGGCTCCAGCACTTAAGGTTCACTACAGCGACACCGATTATTACACTAACTACACTATCATGCCCGTAAGTGCCGATATTGTAACAGCAGTCGAAAACATAAATATCACTAAGCAAGTGGTCAAGATTAGTTATGTAAGCCCTACTGGCGTAATAAGCAACAGGCCATTCACTGGCATGAATATAGTAATCACCGAGTTCAATGACGGAACAAGCGTTGTGACAAAAACTGTGAAGTAATAGTTTTGATTATTGATTATTCCATAATTGACCAGTGAATCTTACTTTCTTAACGGTTCACTGGTCATTTTTTTATGTCATTAAAATTGTTTTTAATTGTTGGCAATTGTTTGATAAAAAAACATTACCTTTGCAGCCGCAAAACGCGATTTGACATCAAGCAGTGGAGTGGCTTGTCGCTCGCGCCACTGGAGCGCGAGAGGAAAGTCCGGGCAACACAGAGCATCGCATTTCTTAACGGGAAGCTGGGGGCGACCTCAGGGTTAAGGTGACAGAAAACAACCGCCGACACTTGTCGGTAAGGGTGAAAAGGCGGGGTAAGAGCCCACCGGGCGCCACGGCGACATGGCGCGCCGCACTACCTGCGAGTTGCAAGGTCAAGTACACCGTCAGGGCTGCTCGTCTATTGGCGGGGGGTAGACTGCTATACTGGCGTGGCAACACGTCCAGACAGATAAATGACAAGCGGCGTCACCTACGGGTGACGGCCACATAACCCGGCTTACAGCTCCACTGCTTTTTCTATAGTATGTTATACTGTAAAAGCTATAAAACACAAGAGGACGCCAAATTGGCATCCTCTTGCGCTATTTATAAAAACGTTAAACGTTTTATTTCTCTTTCTTCTGTTGTGCGGCCTGCAAACTCTTGTTGAATTTCTCGCGCATCTTGGCATAGGCATTGTAATCTATCTCTTTGCACTTATTGAACTCTTTCTCATAGATGTCCTTGTGCTGCTCATTGTCGTAGATTATTTCAGCTTTATCCTTTACTTTCTCTTGGAACTCCTCAAAACTGATTTTCTTGTCAATAAAATCTTGCGCTACTTGGCGAGCACCCTTGTCGGTTATTCTATAGAGTTTGAAATTAGGTGTACTGTTTTTAGGGTCAAGAAGTTCAGGATAGTTATATTCTCCTGCCTCATCAGAATCGCCCGTAGGCAGCAATTCTCCTACACCATCGGTCTCGCTAACAGGTATTGCACCCTGATCGGCCTCGTCGCTCTCGCAAGCTTCGCTTCCACCTTCAAAAACCTCTTTAGTCTTTAATATCTCATAAAACACTTTATCGTGTTTATTGCTAGAGTATTCATCAAATGACTTATAGAATGCCGACACATCGTCATCAGCCACCACCAATGATGGTTTTGGCTCAAGCTCGAGTGTCTCACAGTCGATATATACATACATAGGCTTCTCATTATTGCAGCTGCCTATGACTAGAATCATTATTGTCGTGAGAAGTAGAAAAGATGTCTTTTTCATAATTGCATGGTTTTTATTATCTAAAGAAATTTCGAGTGCAAAGATATAAATTAATTTTTATAATCAAAAAACTGACAGAATATTAAGCCAATAAAAAGGCCTTTTATAGTAAATAACGGTTATTTTTTATGAATATTTTGCAAGTTTTTACTAGTTAAGGTCTTTACATAACGCTCGAAGATTATTGTAGAAGCAACAGTCCCACGATTGATGGCATCAACAGTGATGCGCTCTAGTGAGTCGGTAAGCATACTGTCGCGGGAAAAGTACTGGCGCTCGAGCTTGACATCGATGGTAGAATCAGGGGCGACGTGGCCCAGATACTCCTGATGCAGCCTTTGCTTTTCGTTGGCAATAGCTTTTCGAGTTTTCAGGTAGGTCATATATTCGTGATTGGCATCTCCACCGCTAATCACCAGTCCGTTGGGAGAGATGTCGATCTGTGTCAAACCTGGCTCAACAACAAAGAGCATGGGCACAGTGTCGTTGCTAAATTTAAGGTAGGCGATGGTAGGTGCCTCAACATTTCCCTCAAACACAAAGGCTTGACTATCATTATCGCGAGCCACAGTCGCAACACGATACACACTGTTATAGTCGTCCATCACAAGCATTAGCGACACACTGTCGGTACCAAGCTCAGAGGCGATTTTGCACTCCACCCTATAATGCGACTCGTCAAGGTTCTCAACACATCCTGCAAGCATCGTCACTGCAATTGCAGCCATTATCAGTCGTGAAATAAACTTCATAGTTCCTAATTTACTTAACACTTTACACTTAACACTTATTTAAGATGCACATCGAGTTGTGGGAATGGGAATTGCACCCCATTTGCTGGCAACTGCTTATACACTGCCTCATTGATATCGTACAAAACAGCCCAATAGTCACCAAAAATGCACCATGCCCTTACCACTAACACGATAGAGCTTTCGTCAAGATTCTCAAGAGAGACATAAGGCGTGAAGTTAACTTTAGGCAACTTTGCATCTAGTTCTTGACGTTTCTCCTCACGCCATTCATCTAATTTCTCACGATGCTTCTTATGCTTGTAAAACAATCGTTTATACCACGGCATCTTATTAATCTCGCTATCCGAAGGCAAATCGTCATGGCTGCTGTCATTGTTGCTGTTGGCATCCTCGCTACCTGGCTTAAGGATGCGGTCATCGGCCTCAAGAAGGTCGAGAATCACTTTACGGGCAACATCAACATCCGAGCCATAAGCCACCGACACACGCCATTCCACTCGGCGAAACTTCTCGCGTGAATAGTTGTTGATGGTGCCAGTCGAGAGCCCGCCATTGGGGATAATGATTGACTCGTTGTTGTAGGTGGTGATAATGGTGTGGAAAATTTGTATTTCCTTGACAAAACCCTTATACTTGTCATACTCGATATAGTCTCCCACCTTGTAGGGCTTGAGCAGTAATATCAGCACACCACCAGCAAAGTTCTGCAAAGTGCCGCTGAATGCCATACCAATGGCGATACCTGCCGAGGCAAAGATGGCAATAAACGAACTGGTCTCAATTCCAACTATGCTAATGACAATTATAGTAAGGATAAAGAAGAATGTAATCTTAAAGAGGCTTAGCAAGAAGGTGGTGAGTGAGCGGTCAACATTGCGACTGAGCATAAGGGTTCGTAGCAGGTTGTGGATTTTTATTATTATGAATCTTCCTGCTAAGAATACTAAAATTGCCGCAAGCAGATGCAAAGCCAAGCTCACGCCTGTGTCAACAAGTTTTGATATCACGCTGTTCCACTCAAAGTTCTGAAGATTCTCTTGAAGCTTCTCGGGAGACACAGCGATTGAGTCGGTTAATGCTTTCAACTTCTCGGCATGTTTAGGCAATGAGTCGGGATTGACCATTGGCACCTGAAGCATGAGTGATGATAATGACATTGTCTTTATTTTTGGTTTAAAATGCAAAATTACAAAAAAGTTTTCAGTTTTCGCTTTTCAGTTTTCAGTTTTTTACTTATCGTTAGATTACATAATTAATAATTGCATCTATATGGATGTTCCCAAAATATAAACATTTATAAAAATATTAAACAACCGGAAGTCATTATTGTGTGGAGTTTTATCTTTGCCAAAAATATAATGCAATGAAACGCTTAATCAACATAACAATAATGCTTTCCTTAGCCATAGTGGCATGGGGGCAGGCGGGTGTGGCACTCAACCAGCAGAACATGAAGTTTGAGAAAGGCATGAAACCCGACCCAATCAAGGTGAAGCCAACGATTGACAACACCATTCCCATTGATACTAGCACCGTGTATTTCGCGCTGGTCGATTCGGCACAAAGATACATTAAAGCTGAACAATGGAAAAAAGCAGAGCATTTTTTACTTCAAGCAATCAAGAGTGAACCGTCCAACCCAAGCAATTCACTGCTTTTGTCTAATATAGCCACAATTCAGCGACGACAAGGACGACTCAACGAGGCCATTCGCAACTACTCTATGGCAATCGATCTCACCCCTAATGCCGTGACATTGCTCCACAACCGCGCCGCAGCATATATCCTTCTCGACAGCATTGCGCTGGCTCAGGCCGATTATGAGCGCATCATGATGATTGATGAGAGCGACGTGGAATCGCGCTACACACACGGGATGCTTGCCCTGAACTTGGGCGACACTAAGACTGCTCAGAAAGATTTTGACGACATTCTGCGCATAAATCCCAACTCTGGAATGGCAAAACAAGGACAAGGCTACCTGCACAAGCATGCTGGCGAATATGAGAAGGCGGCACAATGCTTTAGCGAGGTAATCAAGGTGAGACCCACAGCTACCCTACTCGCCAACCGTGCCGACTGCTATCTCACCACAAAGAGATTAAACGACGCGTCACTCGACATAGCTAATGCACTTGAGCTTGACCCCGATGATCCCTACATCTATATCCTTCGCGCCAAGCTCAACAAACTGCGCTTCAACCGCGAGGACATGGAGCGCGACATTAAGCTTGCCATAGCCCACGGCCTTGACAAAGACGAAGCAAAGACCCTTATTGGGGAATAAGGCTTTTTAAGTGATAAGTGATAAGTGATAAGTGATAAGTGATAAGTATTAAGTTTCAAATTCCTAGTATATCTAGTTCCACTAGAAAGTCTAGTTAATCTAGATGCTCTTTACTATATAAAAGACTAAAAACTTATCAACACCCCTTGCATGAGTGGTTAGAAAGCAGTAATTTTGCACGATGATTTCACTTACACAACATATAGAATACCTAATGATGCAGAGCGACTGCGTGGTCGTTCCTGGATGGGGAGCACTGGTAGCAAGCCACGTGCCGTCAAGTAGCACTCAAAGCTACATCAACAGGCCGTCACGACTAATCGCATTCAATCCTAGCATCACGCACAACGATGGGTCGCTGGCAATGTCGGTGGCACGACGTCACAACATCAGCTATGATGAGGCATGCAAGGTGATTGCCGACAATGTGACTGTTTTCCGCCGCCAGCTGGCAACGGGTTCCGAAGTTCCTTTTGGGCGCTTAGGATTCTTCAAAAATGATGACAACAGCAAGTTGATCTTCACTCCGACCATTATCGACGAAGCAGGCGACGAGTTCTTCGGACTGCACAACTTCGATTTCCCCACGCTATCCTCTCTGTCTCAAGTCAGCGACAACGAGCGTGGCGAGGTGGCACCCAACATCTTCTCCGGCCGAGGTTGGAGGACCGCAGCTGCGATTGCCGCTCTCGTTGGTATCGGCGCACTGCTTTCTACACCTGTCATTGTTGACAAGAGCATTGACACGGCGAGCCTAAACATAGCCGATGTCAAGACCAAGCCCACTGCAATTACAGTGAAGCCCGCTACTCAGGCAACAACTGCCGACAACCAGATTGCTGTCATCGAGAGTCCCTCTACAGAACCTGCTATAGCTAACGAGTCGGCTTTCAACGACGGTATGCCAAGCGATGAAAGTGGAGCTTATTACCTCGTCATAAACACCTGCAAGAAGCAGCATCAGGCACAGACGCTTGCCAAGCAGTATGCCAAGAAAGGCATAAAGTGCAAGATTATTGCACGAGGTGGATATCACCACATGGTAGTGGCTCAAAGCAACAACAAGCAAGAGCTAATAAAGGCCAAGAAGCTCCTACCCGAAAAATACCGCAAAGCATGGGTTTGTAAATAGATGTCAGAAATCTAAAATACAGAGTGGCGCAAGAAATTTCTTTCGCCACTCCCCTTTTTAATCAATCATCATTAATAACCATGATGTCCGCCAGGATGATGTCCACCACCGGGATGGTGACCTGGATGGTGTCTAGGTGGCGGAGGAGGTGGTGGACCAGGACGTCCCCTATAGGGGTAGTCGTAATAATAACCATCGTCATACCAATATGGACTGCACGAAGTTACTGCTACCGATGCTATTATCGACAGCAGAACAGCCACAATCAATGCCTTCTTTCTTTTCATTTCTTAATCAATTAACCAATAAAAAAATCAAATCATTTGCTGATTTGACTTCTCTTGGCAATTAAAGTTTAACGCACCACTATCAATCGATATTTGTAATAGACTAAAGCCTGTTTTTTATCTACAAATTCATGCAATTTTCTCCCTTACCATAACAACAAAGTGGCGCAATTCTTCCTCGCTTGAAAAAGCATCCAAAGGTATTGCGAGAAAGGTGTAACTGTTTTTCTTGAAGCGCAGCACATAGCAATGGTTCAAAACAGAGGTCGAAGCAATATCGTTCCACGCAATGAGATGCTGACGCATCTTATCGCTTGTGAAGTCGAGCCTCAGTCCCTCATCAGTAACTGTCACTGTCTTTTCCAATATTGACCACCGGGACTCCTGCGTCAAGGCAAAATAATAAAGCACAGGAAACGAGAGCATCACCATCGCCATTGCTACTATAAGCGCCACAAAGGCGAAACGAGTATCTAATGCAATCAGCCCCAAGCACACCACCACAGGCAGCAGCAACAACCACCACCATTGCACAAAGAACAGTCGATAGAGTATCGACATATAGGTGCCCGAAGTTATAGAATTTGCATCAATCAACGAAATTATTTAGGTGCCCGTTTCCTTATGAACCAGTCTTTCAATGCAGCACGAGTGTTGTATTCGCGTTCATACATCAACATATTACGCTTCACCATTTGCTGGCTATAACCTGTACCCTCCTCATTATAGAGTTTGCTCAGGTTGAGATAATGCTGGCCATTGCCACGCTTAATAGAGAACACCTCTGCCTGGCGGGCACGAACCATGTCGCATTGTGGGCTATGATGGTTCTCGCCAGTGCCATTAAGCACACTGGGCACGCCGCCTGCCGCATCCACATGTGCAGCAAAAGTCTCGGCGCAAGGAGGATAGCCAAGTGAAATCCACATCGTGGTCAGTGCTGGAGGCTCACCATGTTCTATCCCCTCAATGACAATCGATGCTGTGGAGATGCGACGAGGTATGAAGTCTTGATCTACAATCCATTCTTCTCCGCTATGTGTAAAGTCTTTGCCAAGAAGGCTATGATAGAATGTGCGGGAAATCTCTTCGGTAAACACTGCTGGAGTAAAGTCACCAGCAGCAATGTGTGGAGCTAGCAGATGATTCGCATTTTCATGACGCACATATCCCATACCCTCATCGGGGCGACCACTATAGGAGTAGTTAGTACGAATGAGCACACCTTCGGGAGCATCGGCAAGGTCATATTTCTTATATGTGTAATTACCTGTCTCGAAATAAGCACCATGCCCTAAAGCATCAATAACACCGAAATTTGCCTCCACACCAAGCGGTTTGGGCATCGATTGCAACAATCGCTCAAAGTCATCTACAGTGACACAGTGCTCCAGTGCAAGCTTCATCACCACTCCCTCCTTGTCCATTTCGCTCTCGGGGACATTGTCATCATTAAGGTTATAGGATGCCGTGTTCATAATGGCAAAGCCTTTTTCGTTGAAACCCGTCCATGCTGCCGTATCGTTGGGGTCGGTAGCGTCAAATATCGCCACAAACTCATAGCAGTCATCATGAGCCTTTATTAGTTCCACACGATTATCAAGGCATCCGGTGTCACGGTGTTTCCATAGTAATGGCCTACCCGAAACAGTTTTTTTTCCTGAGATTATAGCCGAAGTGCAAGCCATAGCAGCAAAGCCGCCCGCAAGCATCAGAAGGAGTATTAATACCTGTTTTTTCATGATTTCGTTGATTTTAATGCCCCAAAGGTAGTATAAAATCGCATTGTAGGCAAAAAAATTTGCCAATTAAAATAAAATTACTACCTTTGCACCTGAATTAAGCACACCCAATCAAAACAAATCATTATAAATCACCTTATCTTTTTTATATGGTGTGCGATTTCCACATTTTCATTTATTTCTAAATTATCTCAATCTCATTGAGGGCATCTTCCATTTAATGCTAACAATAACGCACGTTATTTTTACTATTGCATGTGTAGGTACACTACACATTTTGCGCGATTGAGATTTTCACGATTATTCATTTTTATCATTATGTATAACATTAACGAACTAAGTTCAATGACCAATGCCGAGTTAAAAGACTTGGCTAAATCTATGGGTATCAAGAAAGTCAATAGCACACCCAAAGAAGACCTGGTTTACCAAATCATCGACCAGCAAGCTATCGACGCCTCGATAAACGCTCCCGAAGAGCCCAAGAAGCGTAGAAGTCGTGCTAAGAAGAACGCAAATGATACCGGTGAGACACAATCCTCTAACGAAAAAGACAACAAAAAGAAAAAACAGGCAAAGGCCGCTGATGAAAAGCCCAAAAATGTGAAGGATAAAGCCGATGAGACCGCACAAGTCGAAACTAACATTGAGACTCCTGTGAAACTCCAAGTAGAGCCAAAAGACGCAACAACTGCCGATGGGGTAGCTACCGAGGCAACTGAAGCTGAGGCTCCCGCAAAGCGCAAGCGCGGCCGTCCACGCAAGAGCGAGCCCAAAGCCTCCCAGCAAGAGCAACTGCCAGGATTGGAGGTTGCTACTCCTGCGACCGAGGCCAAAGATGAAGCCACCAACGATGAGGACATCTCAAAGAAAACCACTAAGCGTGCTCGCCGCGAGCGCATAGAGCGCAACGTCACAGCACAAGAGACCATCAACTATGGCGAGCAGGTGGCCAGCTCCGACGGCATGCCTCTTCCAGGCGATTTCAACCCCTATGAGGTACAGCCTATGCCCAACGACACCCTACCAGCAGCTTTGCAACCTTCGCTTGCGCCCATCGAGGAACAAGAGCAGCAAGATGAATTAATTTCCAACGAGAGACAAGATATGGAGCCAGAGCCCGAGTCACCAGTCTTCGACCCCAAGGAAGACGACTTCATGAGCCTGTTCAACACTAACCCAAATGCCACTATTGGCAAAAAGAACAAACGCGACAACAGGGGGGGCGAGCAACAGGGCAATTTCTTCGGTGCTGGCACAATGACCTTCAAACCACGTACTCCTGAGGAGCGTGAAGAAGCCGCTCGACGTGCCGAGCAACAGCGACGCATCGCCGCCGAAGAAGCAGCTAAAGCACCTATCCTCATTCAGGAGCCAAAGGCTGAGAAGGAACAACAAAACAAGCAACAGCAGAAGAAGAAAAAAGGCAAGAATCAGCAACAGCAGCAACCCGAATCGTCGCTACCCTACGCCGATATCTCTTACAACTTCGACGGTATCCTAAACGGCATGGGCGTACTAGAAGTAATGCCCGACGGATACGGATTCCTGCGCTCAAGCGACTATAACTATCTTAACTCTCCCGACGACATTTACGTGCCACAGGCACAAATCAAGAATTATGGTCTCAAGACGGGTGACGTGGTGGAATGCACCATCAGGCCTCCAAAAGAGGGCGAAAAATACTTCCCACTTGTAGATGTAAGACTTATCAACGGCCGCACACCAGCGTTTGTACGCGACCGCATACCATTTGAACATCTTGTGCCATTGTTCCCCAACGAGAAATTCAACCTCGTGAGCCCTACTCGTCCCAACATATCCACACGCATCGTGGATATGTTCTCGCCCATAGGCAAAGGACAACGCGGACTCATTGTGGCACCGCCTAAAACAGGTAAGACAGTACTGCTCAAGGACATCGCAAACGCCATCTCAGAGAATCATCCCGACACTTATATGATTATCTTGCTCATTGATGAGCGCCCAGAGGAAGTTACCGACATGGCACGTAGCGTTAACGCCGAAGTAATCGCTTCGACATTTGACGAGCCCGCCGACCGCCACGTGAAAATCGCCGACCTCGTGCTCCAGAAAGCTAAACGCATGGTGGAATGCGGTCACGACGTGGTGATATTGCTCGACTCTATCACACGACTGGCTCGTGCCTATAACACCATTGCACCTGCAAGCGGAAAGATTCTGAGTGGTGGCGTTGACGCCAATGCCCTACAGCGTCCTAAACGCTTCTTTGGTGCAGCACGTAACATTGAGAATGGAGGTAGCCTCACCATCATTGCTACCGCACTCATTGAGACTGGAAGTAAGATGGACGAGGTAATCTTTGAGGAATTCAAGGGTACCGGTAACATGGAGCTGCAGCTCGACCGCAAGCTCTCCAACAAGCGCATATTCCCAGCGGTTGACATTATGGCATCAAGCACACGCCGCGATGATCTGCTGCTCAAGCAAGACACACTCAACCGAATGTGGATACTGCGTCGATTCCTCAGCGACCGTAATTCCATTGATGCCATGGAGTTCATCAAAGACCGCATGGAACGCACACGCAGCAATGAGGAGTTGTTGCTCACTATGAACGACTAAGTAAAGCTCTATAGTTGTTTAGGGACTTTAGTCTCAGCTACTAAACTGGCTTTATTTCTACACGGAGTAGGTGGAGATTTGGAGTTTTTAACAACTCCATTTTTACCTACTCCGTGTTTTTGTGACTCACAACTTTCAAATATCAAAAAAACGCCCCCATTTAAGATTTTTTAAGAAATACTGCATTATACACCCAGACAAGCCATAACACTCTGCTTTTCAACAGTATTACATGTAAATAATGCTACATTTCCCGCAATAACGTACTTTTCGGTTATTTCAAATAATTAATTTGTTGAAAAAAAACCAAAAAAATGCTTGCAGTTTCATACATTTTAACTACATTTGCATTTAGTATTTAATATTTAGTCGCTAAATTAGTAAAAGAATAAACCTTGCGGCATATACTTAAATATAGTGTATGAAATTTGTTTTATTATGAAAAAATTTTTATTGTTTGCTACCAGCGCACTTTTCTCGCTAACCATGATTACCTCATGTGGAGGTGGTCCTAGCGGTAACCCACAAAAAGATGCAGAAAATTTCAAAGACCTTTATAATGAGATTGAAGAAATCAAGCTTAAAATAGAGGAAAAGAAACTTGAGGTTCACCAGTATTATGCCGACAATAAAGATTCTACAGAATACAACAAATTTGTAAGGGAAGTTGATGAAGTAGCGATTGATGTTCCTGTTGATTTCAAAAAAGAAAACAAGGAGAAATACGACAAAATAAACGAAGGCAATAAGATTGCCAACGAAAAGATCTCAGGAAAATCAGAATCCAAAAACGAAGAATAAAAACAAGACAAAGAAACCGCCGAACCGCTTGAAAGGGTGTAGGCAAAACAATTAAAACTCTAAGGCTTAATTATGAAGAAATACTTATTAATTGTAGCAGCGGCGCTGCTGGCATTACCAGCTCTCAACTCCTGCAACAAACCTAGCGGAGACCCTGAAAAAGACGCTGAGGCATTTCAGGGTTTAATTGAGGATCAACTTGAAATAGAGCTAGAAGCACAGCAAAAAATTGCTGACCTTGCCGAATACTATGCCGAGAATGAAGATTATGATGCTTACAAAGATCTTCAAGATGAGTTTTTTGAAATGAGCAAGGACTTGCAAGAGCAATATGAGGATCAAATTAAAGACCTCAATAAAGCAATCTCAAAAGTTGAAAAGAAAATCAACAAAAAGAAGAACAAAAACAATGACGAGGATGAAAGCACTAACGAGGATGAAGAGTAATTATCATTCACCTAACTCTTTATCATCCAAGTGACACATCATCATCAAGAGAAAAGCCGAATCGCTCTGAAGGAAGTAGGAACAATTAATAACTAATAGAGAAAAATATATTATGAAAAAATACTTAATAATAGCAACGGTTGCAATCATCAGCTTACCATTGATCTCCTGTGACAAACCCACAGGAGACCCCAAAAAAGACATAGAGAATTTGAAAGGGTTGGCTGAAAAAGCTATGGATACCCAAATTAAACAGATGGAGCAACAACTGGAATTTGCCGAATTCTATGCCGAAGATGGCGATTATAAAGGATACGAAAAATTTGGGAAGAAATTAGACAAACTTGAAAGCGCAATTCGTAAAGATTTCAAGAAAGAACATAAGGCAGAGTTTAAAGATGCTGAAAAACGCATAGAAAAGGCCGAAAAGAAATTAAACAAAAGTAGAGACAAAGACGAAGAAAATGAAGAATAGCCGATAAACCGCCACCTGCTTTTTCTCAAGAAACATGACTTTTCATGAGCCCAGAGGAAAGAATATACAACCAACCTCTTAGCACTATTCAAGAAAACAGCAAGTCTGGCGATATCGACAAAACAAATCAATATTGTTTAACTAAAGAAACAACAAGAAAAAGCCGAAACGCTTTAAAGGGAGTAGGCACAAATTTTTAAAACCATATTTTTTTATTATGAAGATTAAATTTTTATCAATCGCATTTGCACTTTTTATTGCTGTATTGTTCACTGCCTGCAGTAAAGGCCCTAGCGGCGATCCCGCAGCTGACGCTAAACAATGCGCCACTGAGATGATTGACCTCATGAAGAATGTTGACGTAAGCAACCTCAAGACTGCTGAAGACGCCGAGAAGTGGGAGAAAGAGTTCTCAAAACAAGTAGAAGATCTCCAGAAGAAATATGAGGACTTCTACAAAGAGAAAGGCGAGGATAAACTGAAAGAGTTCCAAAAAGCTGTTGAGGATCTGGAGAATGACCCAGAGATCGGATAATTTTTTATCTAAACTTTTCTTTTTGACTATCTCTAGATAATCATTTCACATAGAGTGTTGCATTAGTGTATACGTTAATTTTTTAAACAGTAAATGCAACACTCTTTCTTTAAAAAATACAATTAACCACAAAAATTTAACAAATAATTTTAGATCATCACATTATGAAATTCAAATTTTTATCTATCATCATGGCCGTTGCAGTAGCATTGGCATTCACCTCATGCGACACCAAGAAAGCTAGCGCAAGCGACAAGAGCGAGAGCGCAAGCACAAGCGAGCAAGTTGAAGAAGAAAAAGTTCTTGAGCCAACTGGCGATGCTTCTGCCGATGCAAAGCAATGCGCCACTGAGATGATTGACCTCATGAAGAATGTTGACGTAAGCAACCTCAAGACTGCAGAAGACGCCGATAAGTGGGAGAAGGAATTCTCAAATAAAGTAGATGAACTCCAGAAGAAATATGAGGACTTCTACAAAGAGAAAGGCGAGGATAAACTGAAAGAGTTCCAAAAAGCTGTTGAGGATCTGGAGAATGACCCAGAGATCTGAAACTCATGGGTGAGACTAAGGAATAATTTATTATCTTACTTTTCTTTTTGACTATCATTAGATAATCATTTTATATAGAGTGTTGCATTAGTGTTTACTTTCTAAACAGTTAATGCAACACTCTTTTTTAAAAAACTACGACAACCAATCAACAAACACCTAAGAATCATTACATTATGAAGATTAAATTATTATCAATCCTTATGGCAATCGCCCTGGCGTTGGCTTTCACTTCTTGCGATGAAAAGAAGAGTCGCTCACACGACGACAGCAGCAAAAGCGAGAAAGTAGATAAAGAAGATGTGGAAGATGAGGTGGAGTACGAAGTGAAAGAAATACACCCCACTGGCGACATCAACAAAGACGCAGAGGCGTTAACCCAAAACGTGATTGCTTTTTATAAAAAAATCAACACACAAGAAGATGCACTAAACATTCAAAAAGAATTTACCGAAATCCAAAAGGAATTTCAAGAGTTCTATAAGAAAAAAGGTCAAGATAAAGATTTCAACACGGCATACTTCAAGATGATGCAAGATCCCAAATATGCCAAAGACATAAAAGAGGGCCAACAAAAAATAATGAAATTTGTCAGTGAGACCCTAAAGTCAGTTGATAACAAGTAAAAAAATCCCCTCGCGAAGGGGATTTTTACTTTATGACGAGAGGACTTTTCACTCCTCTTTTAAATGCGAAATCTGCTCGTGGATGTTGGTAGAGAACCTAAGCGGATGACTGATGTACTTATAACTATTGGTAACCTCACCAGTGGTAACTGTCACTGTTCCATAGTCAAATATTCGTCCGGGAATAGACTGATCCACCTGCACACCCTCACACTTCTTAAGCAGCAGCTCGTGAGAGTTCCTATTTATGATGCCACGCTTGAAAATCAAGCGGTTGTTAGTCACAACATATTGTCTACCGCCATAGATTGATATGCCCCAAAAAAGAGCAATCAACAAAATCACAAGGCAGATGCAAGCATTTATCCACGCATCAGCGGGAATAAAAAACGCGCAAAACGACAAAAGTCCTAAAATAATAGGCCCTGTATAGATAATACCATGCTGCTTTGCCTCATAGGCGACAAACTCACCACTCATCAAGTTCTTTTGAATATAGCCCATAACTTTTATTTTTATTTATAATTATGATTTATCGTCGCAAAGTTAGATAAAAATCCCAATTATTATACAAATATTGAATGAAATAATGCATTATCGAGGGAATATTTGAATTATGCGTCAATCTTGATGCCTCCTTGTTTACCGCAGATATAGTTGATGGGGTGATCGATGCCCTTATGCATCAGGCCGTTGATAGTCAGTGGTTGACCAGGGATGAAACCCTGGCATTTGAAGGTGTCGCCCTCGGTGAGTTTGGCGTTCAGGGATTCTATCACTACATACACGTTGCAGCCACGGTACTCAATCGTCACCATGCGCTCTGGATGCCACCGCAGCGTGAGGCGTGTTCCAGGTTGTAGGGTGTCGCTGTCAATGTAGTGAGAGTCGAAGATTTGTGACGCAGCGGTGTTACTGAGGTTATGGCAGAAGTCATCCCAGTCGCGGCACCCAGCATAGCGTGCGAGCACATTAAGTGTGAAGCGGCGGCTAGTGCTATAGCTGTCTATATATCCCCACAGGCGCTTGAGAGTGTTGGTGGAGATATGTTCGCTGGTAGCGTCAGTGACGGCAATTGCAAGCATGTTGAAATCGCTGGGTAGCCGCATGGTGCGTCCTATCTTTTCTTCTACTTGCTTCTTCAGGGCATTAAGAGACTCCTGAACTTCGGCTATTATGATAGTTTCTTTTACCATATTAAGTTATTTGACAAGTTAACAACACAATCGATATCGTCAGACGAGTCCGACCAGGCTGACTTAGTTTATCGCTTGCCATTCTCACCTGCAAATTTACAACTTTTTTCCCAATCCACGACCTATTCATAAATAAGGACTTGAAAGGATAAGGTTTTCTCGTGCAGAACGATTATATTTGCGAAACAAAGAGGCAACCGAAACGCTCGAAAGGGAGTAGGCAAGAAAAATATATAAATTATTACTATGACAATTGAAGATTATGACTTATTGTCAGGTGCAATCTCTTTTTTTGATATAGATGAGTTTCAGATGAAAAGAGAGGAAGAGATTCATGCTGGTATGGTGAGTATTGAGAAAGACAGCTTTAAGTTTGAACTTTTTGAAGATGAGGCTATTGTAAAAGAAGTCTCAGCTCGCATGGAGGATATCATTATCCCTGATTTTGTGGAACATAATGGAAAGAATTACAAAGTTACTTGTATTAATTGTGTCTTTAGTGGCGATGAATACAAGACTTTAGAGTTGGGGGCAAATGTCAAGTATATAAGACCCTACAGCTTTGCCGAATGCAAAAATCTTGAAAAAGTCAAACTAAATGATTGTCTTGAAGTTATTGGTGAAAATGCGTTCTATCGCACGCAAATCGATGAAGTGATTATCCCTCAAAGTATAAAACGACTTGACGATAATGCGTTTTTCGATTGCAGATATTTGACTGTTTACTTGCCAAAAAGATTACAGGCAGGTGCAAACGTCTCAATTGATGGAACAGAACCGCTTGTTCAAAGAGTTTTTAAAAATGTAGATGTAGCGTTTATTCACTATTATGATGAATCTGATAACATGGAAATACTGCCTCTTAAGAGAATGCAGGATATATTTGATTCTTGTTCTTATTATGCTTTTGATACAATTCGTACTTATATGAATTTAAGTAACCAAAACTGGGACTCAAATCAATCTTATTATATGGGGCATCCTGACATGAGAGCTAAACGATATGTAATTAGGAAATCTACAAACGAAGAAATTATTGATGACGAAAATGATCCTATAATTGCAACTTATAAATCCATGGAAGAAGTCTTGCGTGATGGTTGGAAATTAGATTCAGTTATAAAACACACAAACTATTACTAATTTTCCCTCATGTTCTCGATAATTTTTTGGTTCATAGTAGGCTTTGTTGTCACCTTTGTAGTTGGTGGGATTGCTGTGCTTCTCATAGCGGGCATTGGCTACTTGTTGGTAAAGTTGCTAGAGTGGTTCTTCTTTGACTATCTTAATATCTGAAAACAGTCACATAGAGAGACGTATGACACTAAAAGTATTAAAAGAGTTAATTAAAGGTAAGCGCATTGACCGCGTTGCTGGATATTGTAATAGCTATGAGCAGATGATTGACCGCTGCCGCTTGGATGTTCACAATGGCTCAGTCGAAATCGACACCAGTGATGATGGCGACAATGATGATCAGTTTGAGCCTGTGCCCAAAGTGATTGACCAACTGCTCGCTATGCCCAGCAAGTATGATGACTATCCTGTCTTGAAATCTGGTTTTGACAATAACTTTGACAACGAAATCCTTCTGCGTCAAGTGATTGGTATCAGGTTTGAGCACTCACAAAATGATAGTGTGGGACTTTGCCTGCTCGGTCGTGAGCCAATTAGGTTTGTTGATGATGAAGATTTCCTTGACTTAGGTGATATGTATCATGTTGAGATTGTCATAGAAGACCCCAGAGCAAAGAATCTGAATGAGAAATTCGATGATTTCATCCATGCCAGCTGCAATTGGTTCCGTCCTGATGAAAATTGCTACGACGAGGAAAATTGGAGCATCTACAGCAAGAAAAACTTCACAGTAATCACTTTCGTGACCGATGAGGTGTCAAGTTCAGCACTTATCGCTCTGATTGCAGGTGCTTTTGATGGCGTTTATTTTACCCGCACACTGTTAAACAAAGATGTTGATGAACGTCTAAGCAACGACAGTGAAGGCAAGTATTTCGGTCCTTGGCAAGCTGTTATTTTCCCTGCTTGTACTTATTTTTATGACAAAGACATCCCCCGTCTCAAGCCAGGATTGACAGCGATTGCCGGTTCTGGATGCTTTGTTAAAGAGTGCGCCAGCAAGGATGAGATGGAGCAATTCATCGCCAGCCACAACCCCGACGAGGCTGTGGGCGACATGGTGCTACGCATCACCACACGCTATATTGATGACCCACTTACCCTTATCCTTGAATAAGGATTTTTTAAAAACAACATCTCAAGCACCGCATTGGTATTACCTGTTGCGGTGCTTGAGTTTTGTGTGGGAGACCTATGGCAATGTAGTTGCTAACACAGACGAAAGGACCTTGTGATGATTATTTTTTGGCAATTAAGAATATGATGAGATCCGCAAGAAAAATGCTCAGAAAAGTTTGTCGTTAGGAGTATTTTTCTTATTTTTGGGAGTTGGTTTTGATTGAAAATCACAAGTACCACTTTAGTTTATTTTGGGAAACCCAAAGTGAGAAACGACAAAGTGTTTGTTTACAGCCAATTATGCAAAACAGCAACATATATAACTCGTCGAGTTTTTTTGAGACTGAGGAGGGGGCAATAGATGCCCATTTCACTGATTTCTCGAATATCACGTGCCAGCGGTCGTGGCTGTGCCTCAAGCGTGTGAAGCGTTTTGGGCAGTGGTGGATTGTCAAGGGCGTGAACCCACAGTTTGAGCCACGAGCAAAGGCACAGAAAATGCTCGACAAGGAGTTTGAACGTTGCATGACGCTATGGCATCCGAGCATTGTGCGCATGATAGCGCAGCAAGAGGTTCCCACTATGGAAGGGCGCTGCATCATCGAGGAGTGGGTCGATGGCATGAGCCTCGATGCCTTTCTCGCCACAGAACCATCAGTGGAAGTGCGGCAGGACATTGCCTCACAGCTTGTTGAGGCGGTGCGTTACTACATGAGCAAGGGTGCGACTCACGGCAATCTCAAGGCAAGCAATGTGCTTATTACCCACAATGGCTCAAGGGTGAAAATTATTGATTTTGAACCAGAAAGCACCGACCGTCAAGCCGATTTTGCCGCTCTCGCCACGCTGTTGCGAGGGTTAAGGCTACCTCGCAAGTTTGGCAAGGTAATAAAGCGTTGCAAGCGAGGGGAATATCCCTCGGCCGAAGTATTGCATCACGATTTTGTTGATGTGGTAAAGAGCAACCATCGCCGTTGGCTACTGCCCACTTTTGTGGCTGTGGTAGCTATTGGTGCAATTGCTGCCACTTTCCTGTGGGGAAGGCAGCGTCAGCAGACCGACGAGAAGAAGTTGCCAGCGGGTTATCTGGTCGATAGCATCGCTCCAGCCGGGGCTTCAACGATTTTCTCCACTGTCTCTAATGCCGACATCTATTGGATGTCGTTCGACTCTATCACTCCTGGCAATATCCCCGATAATATTGCAGTTGACTTGGGACTTAGCGTGAAGTGGAGCAAGATGAATATGGGTGCCAATCATCCGTCGGTGAACTTTGTGGGAAGCTACTATGCCTGGGGCGACACTACTGACAGGGGTCAGTGGGGCGGACTTGACAAATATTGGCCTGAGAACAAGGCGATGCCCACAAAACCTATTAGCGGCACAGACATCGACTATGCACGACGGCGCTGGGGAGGCAAGTGGCGACTACCCACCCAGGAGGAGTGGCGCGAACTCATTGACCATTGCGACTGGAAATACCGCAACGCGGGCGACGGAGCGGCAGGATATGTGGTGACGGGTCCTAACGGAAATAGCATTTTCCTGCCTTTTGCAGGCTGGAGCGATGACGGCATCAACATGACGGATGTGGGGCGATTTGGCTACTACTGGACTGCAAAACCAGTCGCCAACGGCAAACGCATGGCGTATTATGTGCTTCTCGACGAGGGAAAAATCCTCGCCGACCAAGCCCAGACCGTAGACCGCATGATGGCTATAAGGCCAGTTCAGTAATTTTCAATGCAGAATTCACTATCATAATGCACAATCCTTAATTACTTATATTTTCTGTCACAGCGATTTCAAAATATTGTTTTGCTTGAGCATCAGGGGGCGTTTAACCTGCTGGCTAGAGGAGAGCGTTACGGGCAACAGTGGTTATTGAAAGGATTGAAACCTGAGTTTGCTCAGAGAAAACTCTATATTGACCTGCTTCGAAAGGAGTTTGATATTGCTATGCTGCTTCATCACCCAAACATTGTGGGTGTGGTGAGTCTAGAAAGAGTAAAGACTCTTGGCTCACTGTGCATAGTGGAGGAATGGATAGATGGCGTTATGTTGCAGCAGTGGCTTGCTGGCAAGCACTCACTTGACGAGAAACTGCATGTTTTGCGACAACTGCTCACCGCTATTAAGCACTGCCACAGCATGCAAGTGATTCACCGTGACCTAAAGCCTTCTAATATAATGATAACACGTGAAGGCAATCAGGTGAGAATAATCGACTTCGGTCTTAGCGACACCGACAGCTACTCATCGCTCAAAGCTGCGGCAGGCACTGTCCATTATGTAGCACCCGAAATTCTCGAAACAGATGGTGAGATTACCGCCCAAGCCGATATCTACTCGCTGGGCATGATAATGAAGGACATGGATTTGCCAAGGCGTTATAACAATGTGATTGACAAAGCTGTGGCGGTTGACCGTGAGGCTCGGTTCAGCAATATCGCACAAGTACAGGAAGCGATAGAAAGCGCAAGAAATAGAAACACACAAAAGAAATGGCTTGTTACAGCAATTGTCGCAGTTGTGATGCTATGCTTGGCAGCATTTTGGGGTGGTTATCACTTCAGCACCAAGCTTTTCAGAGGGCAGACGGACTCAACAGCCCGCAGTGATTTTGACTCCGAGCAACATCGTGCCGACAGCCTTGCGCTTGCCTCTGATACTACACTCACAACAATGACGGTTGCCGAGAAGGGATTGACAGTTTTTTACCCCAAGCCAGTTGTTGCCGTGGCAGTGTCACCTATTGCTGAAAGCGATGCCGTGGACTTAGGTCTCAGCGTTGACTGGGCACCATGCAACATAGGTGCCGAGCACACTATGGGAAGGCTCATGCCTGGGGCATTCCTGCGCACAATGCCCAATCCGTATCAAGTCCTTTTCTATGGAAGAGATTACCCCGATAGCATTTTTGTGAGAAATCAACCAAGTCTTGAAGGCAGTCGGAATGATGTGGCTATGCGACTGTGGCACGGACGATGGCGCTTGCCGCTAAATAGCGATTTCTACGAGCTTACTGAGCGTTGTCAATGGCAATATTTAGAGCCGCCAGGCGACCTGCCTGGGTATCTTGTTACAGGTCCCAACGGCAATAGCATCTTCTTGCCGCTGGGGGGATTTCTCTATGACACGCACTATTTCTCAATAGCTGAGAGAGGTTATTACTGGAGCTCATCATTGTCACCTGCTGGCATAAACGACCCCAAGGAGTGGGCACTTGTTCTTGACCGATATATGGTTCAGATAGAGCCTCATAGCCGTCTCAACGGCTTCCTTGTGAGACCAGTCATCGACAAAAGACCGCAAAAATAATGAGACTTACAAGCATCCTCCAGAGTAAAATTATCGTCACTTTCAACGAAAAAATCAAAGGGTGATCCAAATATCACTTGGACCACCCTCTTCAATATGAAACATTCAACTATTTGTTGTTATTTCTCCAGCTCTTTCTTTATGCGCTCGGTGAGCATGGGCACGATCTTGTGAAGATCGCCCACGATGCCCAGGTCAGCAACGCTAAAGATGGGAGCAAACTTGTCCTTGTTGACGGCGATGATGAAATCGCTCTCCTCCATACCGGCAAGGTGCTGGATTGCACCGCTGATACCGCATGCCATATAGAGACCTGGACGCACGGTCTTACCGGTCTGACCTACTTGGCACTCATGAGGCATCACGCCATTGTCAACCATAGCACGCGACGAAGAAACTTGTCCACCAAGCACGTCGGCAAGAGCCTGAAGCTTGTTGAAGCCTTCCTTGTCGTGCACGCCACGTCCACCCGAAACGAGAATCTTAGCCTCTGAAATGTCGGCTACACTCTTGTCGGCCTTGATGGTCTCAACAACCTTCACTTTAAATTTAGAGGTGTCAAACTTAGGCTCAAACACGGTGATAGTTCCCTTGCGGTTAGCGTCACGCTGCATCTTCTGCATCACACCTGGACGCACTGTTGACATCTGTGGACGGTTATCGGGACAAACGATGGTTGCCATGAGGTTTCCACCAAATGCGGGACGAGTCATGCAGAACTCTTTCTCTTCGTCCTTAACGGGCTGAATCTCGAGCTTAGTGCAGTCGGCAGTAAGACCAGTCTTGAGGCGTGATGCCAAGCGTGGAGCCAAGTCACGGCCAATGGTGGTAGCGCCGTAAAGCACAATATGAGGCTTGCGGTCGAGAATAATCTGCGACACAGCCTGTGAATACTGCTCCGAGAGGAAATCCTTGAGTTCTGGAGTGTCAACAACGATTACCTCGTCGGCACCAAACTCAATGAGTTCCTGAGCCTTATCTTTGATGCCACATCCCAAGAACATGGCAACAACTTTCTCCTCAAGCACATCGGCGAGGTCGCGAGCCTTGCCCAAAAGTTCAAAAGCAACGGGCTGGATTACACCTTCGCGTTGTTCAGCAAAAACGAATACGTTCTTATAATCTTTCTTTTCCATAGCTTTTACTTTTAGATGATGTGTTTCTCTTTCAGTTTATTAATGATAAGCTCTACAGCCTCTTCCTCGCTCACTTCGTGAACCTCTCCAGGCTCTTTCATGGGCTTGGGGAACGAGCGGAACACCTTTGTAGGTGAGCCTGCGAGACCCAACTTGCCTTCTTCAACGTCGATCTTGTCGGCGCCCCACACTTCCACTTCCTTGTCGTAGGCAGCAACGATGCCGCTCACGCTCATGTAGCGTGGCTCAAAAGCCGAAGCGAGCACTGTCAAGAGGCACTTGCCCTCAACTTCCAGCACTTGCACGCTGTCCTCGTTCTCTTTGTGAACGAGCAGATTGCCATTGTCGAGGCGCTTAGCGTCGGCAACATAAGTAATCTGTGGCAAGTCAAGGTGCTCAGCGAGCTCGGGACCAACCTGAGCAGTATCGCCATCGATAGCCTGGCGGCCAGCGATAATCAGGTCATAGTCGAGAGTGCGGCACAGGCCTGAGAGAGCATAGCTGGTAGCCAATGTGTCGGCACCAGCAAACTTGCGGTCACTCAGCAGGATGGCACGGTCGGCACCCATAGCGAAAGCTTCGCGCAGGATAACATCGGCCTGAGGAGGACCCATCGAGATTACAGTCACATGAGCACCGCACTCGTCCTTGAGACGAAGAGCGAGTTCGAGACCGCCCTTGTCA
The DNA here is from genome assembly GCA_902777835.1 of uncultured Bacteroidales bacterium. GTDB lineage: Bacteria > Bacteroidota > Bacteroidia > Bacteroidales > Muribaculaceae > Sodaliphilus. Next base: position 52,048 of record CACYVC010000023.1, read on the forward strand.
TCAGGGTTCATAATGCTTGGCACTCCATCACGAATCAAAGTGCCCTTTACGGGGTCAATCTTGATTTCAGTGGTATCGGGAACTTGTTTTACGCAAACTATAATATTCATATCTTATGTCCTCCTTGATTATTTAAATAAATGACCAGCAATCACCATGCGCTGAACCTCTGATGTACCTTCATAAATCTCGGTAATCTTGGCGTCGCGCATCATGCGCTCTACAGGATACTCACGAGTGTAGCCATAGCCGCCATGGAACTGAACGGCCTTGGTTGTCACCTCCATAGCAGTCTCGGCAGCAAAGAGCTTGGCCATAGCGGCATCGGCACTGTAAGGAATGCCGTTGTCCTTCTTCCAAGCAGCGCTGCGCACGAGCAAGCGGGCTGCCTCAACCTTAGTCTTGAGGTCGGCCATTTGGAACTGGGTGTTCTGGAACTTGGCGATAGCACGACCAAATTGCTTGCGCTCTTTGGTATATTTAACAGTCTCGTCCATAGCACCTTGCGCAATACCAAGTGCTTGCGAAGCAATACCAATGCGACCACCATCAAGAGTCTTCATTGCAATGCTGAAGCCCTTGCCGAGTTGACCGAGCAGGTTCTCTTTAGGCACTTCACAATTCTCGAAAATGAGCTCACAGGTAGCACTACCGCGAATACCCATCTTCAACTCTTTCTTGCCGATAGAGAAACCAGGCATACCCTTCTCAACGATGAACGCCGAGATGCCCTTTGTACCTTTTGACTTGTCGGTCATCGCCATTACGATGAACACGTTAGCGTAAGAAGCATTGGTGATGAAAATCTTCGAGCCATTGAGAATCCACTTATCGCCAGCATCAACGGCTGTAGTCTGCTGCATAGCAGCATCGGTACCTGCATTAGGCTCAGTGAGACCGAAGGCACCAATCCATTCACCCGATGCAAGTTTAGGCAAATATTTCATCTTCTGCTCCTCGGTGCCATGCTCCATGATTGGAGCCATGCACAATGAGGTGTGGGCCGAAAGCACAACGCCTGTAGTGGCGCAAACTCTAGAAAGCTCCTCAACAGCCATGATGTACATTTGCACAGTGCCACCAGCACCGCCATATTCTTTGGGCACGGGAATTCCCATGATGCCCAGCTTACCCATCTTCTCTACTGTCTCGAGAGGGAAGCGCTCCTGCTCATCAACCTCAGCTGCCAGAGGCTTTACCTCTTTCTCGGCAAACTCCCGAATCATCTGCAGGAAAAGTTGTTCTGTCTTTGAATAGCTAAAATCCATATATGTTTTTAGTTTTAGTTTTTAGTTATCAGTTCTAAGTTTTTAGTTATTAGTTTTCTAATCACTAATCAATATTTATAGAAACCTTCACCAGTCTTGCGACCGAGCAAGCCAGCGCGAACCATCTTTCTCAGCAATGGGTGAGGACGATATTTGGGATCGCCAAACTCGTTGTAAAGAACCTCCATGATAGCGAGGTTTACATCGTTACCGATGAGGTCGGCAAGAGCCAAGGGACCCATTGGATGGTTAGCGCCAAGCATCATGCACTTATCGATGTCCTCAGCACTGGCAATGCCATCGGCTAGGATACCTACTGCCTCGTTGATCATTGGGATGAGGATGCGGTTAACCACAAAGCCGGGAGCCTCGTTCACTGGCACTGGAGTTTTGCCAATCTCTGTAGCGAGGTCGATGATGCACTTTGCAGTCTCATCGCTGGTAAGCTGACCACGGATAACCTCAACGAGCGCCATGCGGTCGGCAGGGTTGAAGAAGTGGCAGCCAATGAACTGTGCGGGACGGCTGGTGCATGCTGCAATCTCAGTGATCGACAGCGACGATGAGTTGGTAGCGAAAATTGTTTCGGGCTTGCAGATCTTGTCAAGCTCCATAAACACGTCTTTCTTCAACTGCATGTTCTCAACGGCAGCCTCAATTACGAGGTCGGCGTCGGCAAATGTAGCATAATCAGTAGTTGTAGTGATGTTTGCAAGGATTGCATCTACCTTGTCTTGAGTCATTTTACCTTTCTCCACGAGTTTGTTGTAACCCTTAGAGATTGAAGCTATAGCCTTCTCAAGGCTAGCATCGGTGCGGCTCTTCATGACAACAGGCATCTTAGCGGCAAACGCCTTGACGATACCTTTAGCCATTGTTCCGGTTCCAATTACACAAATTTTCATAGTGTTTTGTTATTTAATGATTATTGAACTTATTTTCCTGTAAATTTGGCTGGACGTTTATTCAAGAACGCGTCCATGCCCTCTTTTTGGTCGGCAGTGGCGAAGCACTTGCCAAAGAGTTTGCTCTCAAGCTCGAGAGCTTCGGGAGCATTGAGATCGTAATTCTCGTTGATGCTCAACTTGGCGAGGCAGATAGCCACAGGAGCGCAGGCAAGCATCTTCTTTGCCATCTCAACGGCTGCGGGCATCAGTTCCTCAGGCTCATGGATTGAGTTAACCAAGCCTATGCGCAGCGCCTCATCAGCACGTATCACCTTGCCTGTATATATCATCTCCTTGGCATAGCCCTGGCCAATAAGCTTGGGAAGACGATAGGTGCCCGAGAAACCTGGGATAATACCCAAGCCAACTTCGGGTTGACCAAACTTCGCCTTTACCGAAGCGATGCGAATGTCGCATGCCATAGCGAGCTCGCAGCCACCACCCAGTGCAAAGCCATTGACAGCGGCAATCACGGGAATTGGCAACACCTCAATCTTGCGGAACACTGCAGCTCCAAGTTTGCCAAACTCGTATCCCTCTTGTTCATCGAGATGCGCCATCTCGCTGATATCGGCACCAGCAACAAACGATTTCTCGCCATCGCCAGTGATAATAAGCACGCGAGTGGCAGGGTCAATACTGTCAACAAAGCAGTCAAGCTCTTTCAAGATGTTAGAGTTGAGTGCGTTAAGCGACTTAGGTGCCGAGATTTTAAGGATGGTGATACCACCATCAATATTCTCAATCTTCAGGAAATTGTAATCCATAATAATGTTAGGTGTTAAGTGTCAATTGCTAAGAGTTAAGTATTTACGAATCTCAATTTTTCGAAGAAAAATAAACTTAAAACTTAGCACTTACAACTTAAAACTGAATTAAACATCCATTGGTTTGAGATTTGGGTCGATAATGAGAGTGGCACCAGTAGCCTCTTGCACTTGCTCTACGGTGAACTCAGGATGCAGCTCACGCAGCACGATGCCCTCGGGAGTGATGTCCATAACACCCATCTCGGTGATAATCATGTTGACCTGACCAGCAGCGGTAAGTGGCAGAGTGCACTCTTTCAAGATCTTGTGGTTGCCCTTCTGAGTATGCTCCATAGTGAGGATTACACGCTTGGCACCTACAACGAGGTCCATAGCGCCACCCATACCGGGAGCCATCTTGCCGGGGATAATCCAGTTAGCAAGGTTACCCTTCTCGTCAACCTGCAGCGCACCGAGGAACGACACGTTCACGTGTCCACCACGGATGATGGCAAACGAAGTTGCTGAGTCAAAAGTGCAAGCACCGGGTTCCAATGTGATGAAACCTCCACCTGCGTTAATCAAGTTCTTGTCTTCCTCGCCTTCGGCAGGTGTTGGGCCCATGCCCATAGCGCCGTTCTCAGTCTGCAGAGTAACCTCTACACCCTCAGGCAAGTAGTTAGGAATTAATGTTGGGATACCAATACCCAAATTCACTACGTCACCGTCGTGCAACTCTTTAGCTGCACGCTTAGCGATGACCTCTCTCATTTGATACTTATCCATAGTTAATTACGGTTTATGATATTAATATTATTTTGTTTAAATATTCTCTTAGCGAACAAGCTGACAAGAAGAAGAGCAAAAAGTCAATTGTCATTGCTTCTGATTTCTGAAATCAGACTTCTCAACTCTCCCCTCTCAACCATTATTTCATCCCGCGTTTCACCATTTCTTGAACGATGAACGATGCCACATCGTCGGCATAGGTGTTCATGCCAAAGCCTGCGTCAAAGCCAAGTTCCTTGGCAAGCTCGTGGGTAACACGTGCGCCGCCGCAGCAGCAAATCATCTTGTCACGCAAGCCTTCGGCCTCCATCAGCTCGATGAAATTAGTCATGTTCTGGATGTGCACGTCTTTCTGTGTCACGGTCTGCGACACGAGCAATGCATCGGCATGAAGCTCGATGCCACGGGCAATGAATTCCTCGTTAGGCACTTGCGAGCCCAAGTTATAGGCTTCGATCATCTCGTAACGCTCCAGTCCGTAGTGTCCGGCATAACCTTTCATGTTCATGATTGCGTCGATGCCCACAGTGTGAGCATCAGTGCCAGTCGAGGCTCCCACTACCACAATCTTGCGACCGATGTTCTCCTTGATGTACTCATCGGTCTCATACATGTCCATTGTGTTTGACTCAACTTTAGGGACATAGATATTGGTGTAATCCACCGTGTGGGTGCAACTACCATAGCAGTTGAAGAAGGTGAAGCCAGGTGTAAGCTCCTGATAGAACACCACGCTGGGGTTCTCAAGACCCATTTTACGTAGCATCTGCTTGGCGGCCTCTACAGCCTCGGCACCACATGGCACTGGTAGGGTGAAACTAAGCTGCACCTTGCCATCGTTCATGGTGTCGCCATAGGGTTTAATCTTCGATAAGTCTAAGGTTTTGTCAAAATCCTTAGCTTCCATTGAATATAGTCCTTCGCTCATATCTATTTCTGACTTCTTAATTTAACGTTTGCCTTTCATTAACTCAATAAACGGATTCAGGTAGTTGGCGCCCTTCATGGTCACGCCCGACAAACCTTTACCTCCGTTCTTTGGACGCTTAACGTCGCCAAAGATACCTTTCTCAAGTGCTGTGAAGAGTCCTTCTTTAGTAATGTCCTCAAGCAACTTGATAGTGTTGCCGAGCACTTCTTTCACACGGTTGCGGCAGATGCCATCCTCTTTAAACTCCATCTCGTCGCCAATGCTCTTCATATTATTGAAGATGTACTTAGCGTTCTCTATCGAGAGGTAGCGGTCACTCATGAATGGTGTGTGGATGGCCTCGGTGGGCATACCAAGCAACTGAATTCCCTGATGAGTCCAGATGCCAATCATGTTGAACAAAGCATCCTGGATGTGACCACGGAATATGTTACCAGTCATGAACTTTGTGGGTGGCATATATTTGAGCGTTGCCTTAGGGAAGATTTCGCGGGTCATCTGTGCCTGAGCAAGCTCCAGCAGGAATCCGTTCTCAAGCATGGGGTCCATCTCAAAGGCGTGACCCAGGCCCATCTGCTCCTCGGGCAGACCAGCCATCAATGCCAACTGCTCGTTGATGAGGTCGCTGGCAAGCACGGTGTGGGCTGCCTCAACTGCATCGGCAGTAGTGAGATAGTTGTCCTCGCCAGTATTGATGATAACGCCTGCAAAGCCGTTGATAATACGGCTCATATACTGGTCAATGAGCGTGCGCTGCATGTTGATGTCGCGGAACAAGATACCATAAAGCGCATCGTTGAGCATCACATCCAGACCCTCGAAGGCGCCCATGATGGCAATCTCGGGCATACATAAACCAGAACAGTAGTTACACAGGCGAATGTAGCGGCCTTGCTCCTCTCCTACTTCGTCGAGCGCCTTGCGCATGATGCGGAAATTCTCCTGGGTAGCGAAGGTGCCGCCAAAACCCTCGGTGGTAGCGCCGTATGGCACATAGTCGAGAAGACTCTGACCTGTGGTGCGAATCACAGCAATCACGTCGGCACCCTGACGGGCACCAGCCTGTGCTTGCACCACATCCTCATAGATGTTACCAGTGGCAACGATGATGTAGAGATAGGGCTTGGGGCCCTCGCCTATTGTCTCGAGGTAATGCTCGCGGCGAGAACGGCGGGCACGAATGCGTGACATGCTCTCGTCTATTACTGGCTGAAGCACGTCGGCAATGGCTTTGGGATCGGTAGTTACCACTTTGGTGATATCCAACTCGTCTTTAGCCACTTTCTCGGCAATCTGCTGCGGATTCAAGCCAGTCTGTATCATTGCGTTGGCAATAAAGAACAAAGCACCCTCGTTGAGCACGCCTTTGTCCTTTAGAGCCTCAACTACCACATTTGGCAGTGGCACATCGTTGTCGTCAACACCATCAATGCCCATCAAGCGGCATAGGGTGCGTTCCACAGCGACAGTGGTGTACTGCTCTACAAAGGTCTGCACATCTTGTGCAATGCCTTTGGCCAAACCTCTGGCATATTCCACCTTTTCGAAATCTAATCCTAATTTACTTTTCTGCATATTACATTATTTATATAGTAGTTATTCTGATTTTTCCAATTCTTGTCTTGCCAAGTCAATCCACTCGGGGTCGATGCCGAGGCTCTGAGCGATGTTGAGTGCCTCATGAGGCACCTCGCCATCTTCTACCTCAACAAGTGAGTAGTTCATCAAGCCATTGTCAAAGCCTTTAACTCGCAGGCAATGAGCAGTGCCTGGTTCTATATCGTAGTGCGTTGTCATGACGAGACTCATCTGCTTGGTGGCAAGCACCTTAAGCAATGCCTGCACAAGTGCCGTGCCCTCGGTGGGGTTGGTAGTGCGGGCTGGCTCGTCGATCAACGCCAATAGTTTTCTATTTTCGCGTGATGCCTTGATAACGGCATCGATGTTCTTCATCTCGGCGGCAAATGATGACAGTCCTTTCTCTATCGACTGCTCGTCGCCAATGCAGAACATTATATCATCTTTTATCGCAATGCAAGCTTCGCTTGCGGGAATACCAAAGCCAAACTGGAACAGGTACTGGCATAACGTGAGGGTCTTAAGAACCACAGTCTTGCCACCCATATTGGCTCCAGTGATAAGTGTTGGTCGATAAGCAAAGCCAATGTTCACTGGCTGGAACTGCTTGCCGGCACGACCTAGAGCATCTTTCACTTGTGGATGGAACATTGCAGAGTAACAGCTTGAGCCATCGATGGAGATTGCAGGGAAACATAGTCCCTGCTCTACTACCTGACGCGCTTTGGCTACGCCAATATCAACTTTTGCAAGTGCCACAAGAGCACGCTCTATGTCATCAACATGAGAATGTAGCTGGCGTGTGAGGTCTTGTCTCACGCCCTCCTCAATATCGGCAGCCTCTACAAGCAAATCTTCTTGCTTCTCGGGATTCTTGCGCATCTGCACTCGCAAGTCCTTGAGTTGCTCGCAGTAGCTGTCATAAATATAAAATGTGGCAATCTTCATCCCATCGGGGTCGAGGATGGTAATCACCTCATTGAGCGATGGAATATCGACTACCTCATCAAGATTGTGCTCTTTGAGCAACTTCACCACCTCGGTAGAGAGGATGGCAAGATGCTTCACTTCAAAGAGCTCTATGTCGTCGAGTGTTGACGACTGACGTAAGTTCTTAATTGTAGTGCGTATATCCTTCACTCCCTGTAGTCTAAAAAGTAACGTGTTGAGGAATGAAGGCTCGATAGAACGCACAAAATCAACAAAATGTTGCAACACGCCATAGCAAGCAGCTATTTCTTCCGCGTTGGTCATCATCTCGGTGTCAAGCAGCCAGCGGCGAGCAAAACCCGACTGTAGGTCAAGCCCATCGAGCATGAACCTCAATCCGCAAGGTGATTCTATGACGTTCTTAAGTTGCATTAGTTTTTTAATAAATCATATACAGGCAGGTTTATAGCCTGTGAGAGTTTGTCGCAAAGCACGTCTGAGTCAAGCACATATCCACTGGGAGATGTTGGGTTTACAGTAACGGCTATGAGTTTGCTCTTTTGCAGTACTCTTATTGTGCCGCCCATTTTCTCAAACAATCTCAACTGCTGTGGAGTGACAAAAATCTTTGTAAAGTCGCGCACCACAAGTTCCACATGCTTAAGGTTCTTGTTTTTACGCACCTTTTCAAGAAAGGCATCGACTAATGCGCCTGCTACATAAAGGGTGGAACAGTTCTCCATTCCCTGAAACTCCACCTGCTGTGATAGCGAGGTCACCATCGGCATCTCGTGCAGCTGCCCATCAGTGTCAATCCACCACATGCCGCTCTCTAAGGGGGTGAGAAGCGCAATATTGCTGTCACTGGTCAAATCTAAATTAATGAGATCGACCACAAATGCAGTGCGTTGTATAAGCTGACTCATGTTAATTGAGTAAGCTGCTCCAGTAGCAAGTATCATCGACTGGCTAACAGCAGGAGAGGCTAAGCTCAACCTCGATAAAGCGCCATCAACAATCGCAAGGTCTATCTTGTGGCGTCGCATGTCATGCATCCAACGCTGCAATCCCAAGGTTGACGAAGGACCAGAGAGCAAAATTTTACCCTGAGTCAATGCGCGTGCAGTAACCACACGTCCCAAACTAGTGCTCTCGTCGCTCACGTCAATGAGTTCTGAGACTAACCGACGCTGGCGGTAGTGCGCCTCGCTGGTGCCGAAGTACATGCCCTCGCGCAACACTATTTCGGGTTTCTGCGTGCGAGTCACCTGGTCGGTGGTCTCTCCATCAATGCCAATCGAAGTCACTGCCACTCGCTTTTGCTCCAACGGAAGTCGAGCGAGAACATACTTCAAACACTCGGTCTTACCTGTGTTCTTTTGCAGTCCCACAATCGAGAGGCTGTTGTAATTCAATATGTCATCGATGAAGGTCAACGCCAGCGCAATCATCCGTCGCAGGATGGTGATGGCGGCTATTTGCCATCACCATCGCTGAACGGAATACTAATTACTAACTATTTCGTTTCTCGTTACGCTCGTGACGCTTCAAAGCCTTGGGCTCGATGTTCATGCGCTCGCCTTCAAGCAGCGAGATAACACCGTCCACAGCTTTGTCGGCTGCCACCTGTTCCTGCTTGCGTGCCGCCTGGCACTCGGGACAGTTGCACTCGCTGTGATATTCGGTAGGCTCAGTATAGGTGGTGATAACACCTTCAAAGTTGCGGAGAACAACCTTGCCAGGAGCCTGAGAAATCACATACTGTGGCATAACTGGAGTTTTGCCACCACCACCAGGAGCGTCAACCACAAAGGTGGGAACGCAGTAGCCCGAAGTGTGGCCACGCAGACCCTCGATAATCTCGATGCCCTTCGATACTGGAGTGCGGAAGTGCTCCAATCCCATCGAAAGGTCGCACTGATAAATGTAGTAAGGACGCACGCGAATCTTCACCAGACCTTGCACCAAGTGCTTCATCACATGAACGCAGTCGTTCACGCCACGCAGCAGCACGCTCTGGTTACCCAGAGGCACACCAGCGTTAGCAAGCATCTCGCAAGCGCGAGTTGACTCGGCTGTAATCTCATTGGGGTGATTGAAGTGAGTGTTGAGCCAAATGGGGTGATACTTCTTGAGCATTTCGCACAGCTCGGGAGTGATGCGCTGTGGGCAAACGACTGGTGTGCGGGTTCCCAAGCGAATAATTTCAACATGAGGAATTGCACGCAAGCGAGAGATGATATACTCAAGCTTCTTATCGGTAACCATCAGAGCGTCGCCACCTGAGAGCAGCACGTCGCGAACAGTTGGAGTTTTCTCGATATATTCGATAGCCTTTTCAATGCGGTCGGCACCACACTCGGCGTCGGTCTGACCGGCAAAACGGCGACGGGTGCAGTGGCGGCAGTACATCGAGCACATGTCGGTGATAAGGAACAGCACGCGATCGGGATAACGATGTGTCAAGCCAGGTGTTGGCGAGTCCTCGTCCTCATGCAATGGGTCGAGCAAGTCGGCAGCAGCTTGATGGGTCTCAAGACCAGTAGGAATACACTGCTTGCGCACTGGATCGTTGGGATCATCTGGATTGATGAGGCTCAAGTAGTAAGGAGTGATTGCCATTCGCAGAGTGGAAAGGGTCTTCTTTACGCCCTCTTCCTCCTCGGCGGTGAGGCTAACGTACTTCTTCAGGTCTTCGAGAGTCTCAATGCGGTTTTTAACCTGCCATTTCCAGTCGTTCCACTGCTCGTCGGTAACATCGGGAAAGAGTTGTTTTCTTCTTGATTCTGCCATGATAAATTTCATGTATTTTTAAGCTATAGAGACGCACATGAGGCACGCCTCTACAGCATAATGACTAATTAAGCATAAAGTTCCTCAAAAATCTTGCGCAGTGCAGGGCACTCACGGAGCTCTTGCAGAGTGAACTCAGCGTGGCCCTTAGTGTAACCGTTACCAATAATCATATTGGTGTCGGCACCTATACCTTCAGCGCCAAGAGCAGCCTTGGTGAAGCTGGTAGCCATCGAGAAGAAGTAAACAACACCGTCGTCACGGGTGCAGAGCACAGCTGTCATCTCGCAATCGGGAACGTTTACGCAGTTAATGGTAACGTCGGCCATCTTGCCATCGGTGAGCTTGTTAACGAGCTCATAAACTTGAACTGGAGTCATACCGGCAACGCTCTCTACAACATCGCAGAAACCCAGGTCTTTAATGCGCTGAGTTGATTTGGGGCTATTGGCAAGACCAATCACCTTACCGGTAACACCAACACGCTTCTTAGCCTCATAGCAGCACAGCATACCACTCTTGCCACCAGCGCCAAGAACTACTACGTTCTGGCCATACTGGCACAACTTAGCGGTCTGAGCAGGAGCACCTGCTACGTCGAGTGCGCTCAAAGCAAGCTTCTCGGGCATGTCATCGGGAATTTTGGCATAGATACCACTTTCGAAGAGGATAGCCTTACCCTTGATGTCAACCTGGTCAACATCGGCCTTGATGTTAAGAATCTCGTCGATGCGCAGTGGGGTGAGCGACAACGACACGAGAGTAGCGATGCGGTCGCCCTCTTTCAGGTCGATTTTGCCTTTCAAAGCGTCACCAATCTTCTCTACAGTACCAAGGAGCATACCACCAGAACCAGTGCGGCGGTTACGGTGCTTGCCCTGGAGCTCAACGTTAAGGAACATCTCCTTCTTGATCTCCTCCATTACCTCGGACTCATCATCAGGATTCTTGGCCTGGCTCTTGGCGTAGTTGTGGATGTCGGTAAACGAAGCAGAGTCGATGTTAAGGGTTTGAACGTCGATCAAGATCTCGTTGTCGTAGATCTCGTCCATGTTGTTGTCAAGCTTGTTGGCTGGTTGTGGCAGTACGCCTACTGGTTCAATCACTCGGTGTGTACCGAATCTATTTCCATGTTTTTGCATTGTTTCTTTAGTTTTTGTTTATTGTTAATATTCTTTTTATTTGCTTGCAATAGTGTTGAGGCCTATTTTCTTGGGGGAAGACCAAGTATTTCGCGGGCCTCGTCGCTGGTTGCGACAGGACGGCCAAGTTCCTTAGCGATGCGAACTACTTTCTCAACGAGTTCGCCGTTAGACTTGGCAAGAACGCCTTTCTCAAGGTAGAGGTTATCCTCAAAGCCCACGCGCACGTTTCCACCCATAGCGATGGCAGCGGCTGCCATTGGGAAGGCATGACGTCCAACACCGGTAACGGTCCAAGTAGAACCAGCAGGGATGCCATTCACGAGCCAGCACAAGTTAGCAACAGTGGCTGGTGTACATCCAGGCACGCCAAGCACAAAGTTGAACTGCATTGGTGCTCCAGGAGCCTCGCCCTTCTTCGCCATCTTTAGGATGGTGTCGAGGTGGCCCATCTCAAAACACTCATACTCGGGCTTGATGCCACGCTCCATCATGCGCTTGCCAAAGGCACGCATTGTGGGCATTGTATTGTCGAAAATCTCATCGCCAAAGTTGCAGGTTCCACAGTCGAGAGTTGCCATCTCGGGAAGAGGAGTGGTATCGGTCGATTGCAGACGCTCATCGGGGCTCATGCCCACAGCACCACCAGTCGATGGAATCAATATCACATCGGGGCAAACTTTGAGGATTGCCTCTTCGCACTCCTGGAAACGGGCACGGTCCTGAGTTGGAGTGCCATCATCCCAGCGCACATGCAGGTGAACAATAGCAGCACCAGCGTCAACTGCGCTCTTGGCTTCGCGAACTATCTCCTCAACGGTATAAGGCACATTTGGATTCTGCTCCTTAGTAACCTCGGCACCGCAAATTGCGGCTGTAATTATCAGTTTATCCATAGTCTTTATTTTCTTTGGCAGTCCTTAGGTGTTACACAAGTTCCGCTGGCACGGCACACTACGATTGGCTCATCAAGCTCATCAGCAGCCGAAGCCGAGATGTCGGGGCGAGAAATAGCCACCTTTCGGGCCTCAAACTGCATGTGGCGCGAGGTGTTGCCTTCCTTGTCAATCCAGCCTTCGGCCTCAATGAAGTCGCCAGCATATACTGGTGCGAGAAAATCGATGCTGTCGTAGGCGCGGAAAAGGCCCTCATCGCCGTCACGCATAATCAAGAGTTCGGTAGCCACGTCACCAAAGAGGTGAACCATGTGTGCTCCATCTACCAAGTTGCCTCCATAGTGGGCATCCTTTGCGCTCATGCGCAGTCTAATCTTTGTTCTGTATTCCATAAGGGTTATTAGTAAATTATTTTTCTACATAAATGCCATCAACATAGATTCCCGATGCGTGTACGCACTCAGGCTTGATCTCGCCAACCTTCACCAACTTCTCGGCCTCAACCACTACATAGTCGGCAGCGGTAGCCATCAAGGGGTTAAAATTATTAGTAGTACCCAAGAACACCATGTTGCCAAATTCGTCAACGATGTTGGCGCGCAAGAAAGCGATATCAGCCTTCAATGGTTTCTCAAGCAAATAGTCCTTGCCGTCAACGGTAACAACGTCTTTGCCATCGGCCATGATAGTGCCCATGCCAGTTGGGGTGAGCACGCCACCCAAGCCAGCACCTGCCGCACGGATGCGTTCAGCAAGCGTTCCCTGTGGCACATACTCCACGATGAGTGTGCCCTCATTCTTCTGCAAAGCGGTCTGCTTGTTGGTACCAGTGTGCGATACGATAGCCTTCTTCACTTGATGGTTAGTCACTAACTTGCCGTGAGCCACCTCGTCATAAGCGGTGTCGTTGGCAATGATTGTTAAGTCCTTAACGCCCTTCTCTACAATGGCGTCGATAATTTGTGTGGCACTACCCACACCGAGGAAGCCGCCGAACATGATGGTCATTCCATCTTGTACCTTCTCGACAGCTTGCTCAAGAGTGATTTGTTTGTTCATAATAGATGTTTATGTTTTAGATATTGTAATGTTTATGTTATATAGTCTAATTAGACTGCAAATATAGTGATTTTTCCGCAATTATCAGCCCATTTCACCACTTTTTTTATCCACATTTTAACCCACTTTCTATAACAACAATAATAACAGAGGGTTGCGACAAAAATAACATATAACTATTGTGTTTAATAAAGCTGTTTCCTTCGCAAAATATGATTGTTTCTAAACGTCTTATCCACTTGCGCTAATCAAAAAATCATCTAATCGGCAAGTATATTTCCAAAAAATGCTGTATTTTTTTGAGAAATTAGGCCGTGCCTCGCAAATAAAAATGAAAAACTTTGTTTTTCATTTTGTATTTCTCTCGCCTTGCACTAATTTTGCCAAAAATTTCTAAAACGCCTATTATGAATATAGTAAAACGCGCCATCTTTGGTGGCATATATGTTGCACTAATCGTTGCTTCACTTTTGTTGTGGGATAGTTGCAAATGGGTATTCGTGGTGCTCTTTTCCGCTTTTATCATCTTAGGAATGAACGAGGCGTCAAAGCTTCTCAACCACAATGGCCAAAAGGCATCGCCGCTCATTAAAGGTATTGACATGGCAGGCGCAGTTCTCACGTTCCTAGCAGTGTTTGCCCACTTCAACCTGCCCTCACTGGCTGGGTTATTCCTGATACCTATTGCTGGATATCTGTTAGTGCGCTTCACAGCACAACTCTATATGCCCTCACGAAACGCTTTAATTGATGTGCCTCAGTCGTTAGGCACACTGGCCTATGTAGCATTGCCAATCATAATCCTAAACATCATCGCCAGCGTCTTCTCTCCTCGCATCGTTCTGGCCATGTTTGTATTCATCTGGCTTAACGACACTGGAGCGTTCCTCGTGGGATGTGCCATTGGCAAGCACCGTCTATTTGAGCGAATCAGTCCTAAGAAATCTTGGGAAGGCGTGTTTGGTGGTGCTGCTTTTGTAATTGCCGCTGCAATAGCATTTGCCTGCGTTCCATGTCTGAAAGACGTGTTCAACCCCATCAACCTGAGCGTGGCAACATGGATAGCACTTGGAGTAGTGACAGTGATAGCCTCCACGCTTGGCGACCTCTTTGAATCGCTCCTAAAGCGCACCGCTGGCGTTAAAGATTCGGGCAACATCATCCCTGGTCATGGAGGCATACTCGACCGCATCGACAGTCTGCTCTTCGTAGCACTTGCCACAATCATCATTCTACAAATTGTAACTGCCATACAATAAAACCCTTTCGGGCGTGTTTATTAATCAGTTATGCAATCAAGTCGATATTTCATATTATCATTTATACTCCTATGTTTGCTGACAGCTGCTTGTCACAACAAAGATGATAAGAGCAAATCGGTCTCAACCGACACCATGCCTACCATAGTCGTAGAGAATAAACTCCCCGACACGCTAGTAGTGGGTACCATCTACAGCCCCGCAAGTTTCTTCATACTTAGGGGAGACACTCTAGGTTATGACTATGAGCGTATCTGTGCCTTTGCCCGCGACAACGGCATCGCCATTAGGTTCCACGTCGCCACAAGCATGAAAGAACTCATCTCACTCGTTGAGAACAACAAGGTACACGTTGCAGCCTATGAGATTCCCATGACTGCCGAATTTAAGGAGCACGTGATACACTGCGGTGAACAAAACATCACTTATCAAGTGCTTGTGCAACGCGCCACAAAAGACACACTTACCGATGTTACTCAACTCGTTGGCAAAGAAGTATATGTGATACATGGCTCAAGCTACGAGGCACGCCTTAAGAACCTCGACAATGAGCTGGGAGGAGGTATCAAGATTCACGCTATCGACAACGACTCGCTAATCAGCGAAGACCTTATCGATATGGTGGCTAGCGGACGACTGCCCTACACCGTAGCAGAGAGCGACATAGCGCAAATCAACAAGACCTATAACGACAGCATTAGCATCAGTCTGAAAATAGGGTTCCCACAACGAGCATCGTGGGCAACTGGTAAAGACCGTCAATGGCTTGCTAACGCAATAAACAACTGGGCCAGCAACAATGCTACCATTACCAATGCACACACCATAAAGCAGCGCTACTTCGAGATGAACAAGCATCACATCGACTCGATGAGAGCGATGAGCGACTCGCTGAACTTCATCAAGCAAGCCAGGACCGAGAGTGGCGAAATCGACTACTCAAAGATTTATAAGCGTCGCGAAGGTGACATTTCGGGATATGACCGACTATTCAAGAAATATGCCGCTACAGCTGGAGTGGAGTGGACTGTGCTGGCGGCGATTGCATACGTGGAATCAGACTTCAATCCCAATGCGGTGTCATGGGCAGGAGCTGTGGGACTAATGCAGGTGATGCCCAGCACGGCAAAGAGTTATGGCTTCTCAGAAGAAGACCTACGTGATCCTGAGAAGAGCGTTTACATTGCCAGTCTCATTCTCTCCAAGACCGACAAGTTCTTGCAAAGCTACATATCCAACCGTGCCGAACGACTAAGGTTTAATCTCGGAGCTTACAATGCTGGCGTGGGGCACGTTATCGATGCCATGAAGCTAGCACAGAAGTACAACAAGAACCCTCACATCTGGTACTCCAACGTCGAGGCAGCTGTGCTTTGGAAGACTCACCCTGAGTTCTACAACGACCCTGTTTGCAGCTACGGCTACTGCCGAGGAACAGAGACCGTCAACTATGTGCGACAAGTCGAGAACGCTTACCGTGTGTTCCGAAACTATGTCAACAAAAAGAAGTAACGTTCTAACTATATTCAAGTTTCTAAAACTCTATAAACTTGAAGTTTAGAGGTTAGAGCTCAGTGTTTAGAGAAGACACTTATTACTTAACACTTTACACTTAACACTTAAAAAAATGGCAACACCACACATCAACGCCCACGAAGGCGATTTCGCAAAAACTATTCTTATGCCCGGCGACCCTTTGAGGGCACAGTTTATCGCAGAGAATTTCATCGACAATCCTAAACTTGTCACTTCGGTAAGGAACGTGCTCGGATTTACTGGCACCTACAATGGCAAACCCATCTCAGTGATGGCAAGTGGCATGGGAATGCCCAGCATTGGCATCTACAGCTATGAACTGTTCCAATTTTATGGTGTTGAGAACATCATCCGCATCGGTTCGGCTGGAAGTTACACTAAGCAGCTTAAGGTGAAAGATGTAGTGCTTGCCAACTCGGCTTACAGCACATCATCCTACGCACAAGTGCACAACGGCGAGACAAGTCACGAACTCCTCCCAAGCCAACACATCAATGAGGTAATATTAGCAAAAGCCCAAGAACTCGACATAAAATGCACTCCTTGCAAGGTATATTCCAGCGACGTGTTCTATGGAGGTCCCAACAGTGAGCCCTGGCAACAGCTACGAGAGCGCACTGGTGTTGATTGCGTAGAGATGGAAAGTTTCGCGCTATTCCAGAATGCAAGAGTGATGGGCAAAAATGCTGCTTGCCTGCTTACCATCAGCGACTCACTGGTAGAGTTTACCGCCATGAGTGCCGAAGAACGCCAAACCAGCTTTCGCACCATGATGCACCTGGCATTGGAGTCGGCAATAGCACTCTAATCAGAGAACAAGAAACCGACCCTATAACATTCAGTATCAAATACACGCCTCTAAGGATCATTGGGCGGCGCGGCGATACAGGAAAATAGCAATAATGGTATAAACGATGTTTGGAATCCACATTGCTAGACGTGGCGATGTGTAGCCGCTTAGTGCAAAGGTTTGGGTAACAGTCATAAACAGGATGTAGGAGAAACTCAGCAACAGACCAATTCCTATGTTCACACCCATACCTCCACGTACCTTTCGCGACGAGAGGGACAGACCAATCACCGTGAGGATAAATGCTGCAGCGGTCATAGCAAAGCGTTTCTCATATTCCAGCTCAAACTGCTGCAGGTTAGCCACTCCCCTAGCCTTTTGCTTGTTGATGTAATGCCTCAGCTCGGGCGAAGTGAGCATCTCTTGGTCATTCTTCGAGATAAGGAAGTCGCGCGGCTCCACGTCAAGCATTGTGTCGATTGATGAACCACGACGAAGGGTCTCCTTCAGTCCGTCAAACTTCCTGATGCTGTATTCATTGAGTTTCCATCGTCCCAAAGTATCGTAGGTCACACTATTAGCAGTGATACGCGATACTAAAGTGTTGCCTTTGAACTCCTCCATCGTGAACTGGTAACCACGTTTGGTGGTGTTGTCATATCTAGCGATATATGCCATTACACCTGGTTTCACCTGGAGCTGAATGTTGTCGCCAAAGTCCACACGCTTGTTCTTAACCCATTGATTGGTGTATTCTATTCGCTTCACATTGGCGGGAGGGATAATATAAAGTGCCAATACTAGAGTGCCAGCAGCGATTATTGCAGCACTCACAATATAGGGCACCATAAGTCGCTTGAAGCTTATGCCACTCGACATCATAGCGATAATCTCGCTGTGGTCGGCAAGTTTGGAGGTAAAGAAAATTACCGTGATGAAAACAAATAGTGGCGCAAATTGGTTGGCAAAATAAGGCAAGAAGTTCAAGAAATACTTGAACACCGTTTCTTTGAGCGGTGCTGTTAGCATCGCATCGAGTTTCTCGTTGATGTCAAACACAATCACGATTGCCAGAAGCACCAAGATGGCAAATAAGAAAGTGCCAAGGAATTTCTTCATGATATAAGCGTCAAAGCGCTTTATCCATGGTTTACGAATCTTCTTAGGAGTACTTTCTTCTTCTTTTGTCGATACTTTAATATCTCCTTCGTTGGGAACCATCTCATCGGCAGTCTCTTGTAGGTTCTCGGGGGCGATTTTAGGCACTTCCATCTGGGTAAAATCGATGTCGGAGCGCACAGACTGTCCGCTCTCGTTAATCAGTTCCCATTTCTCAGAGTTCTGCAAAATGGTGTCACTACCCTTCTTATTTCGCCTTATCAATCCCATTAATAATAGTTCAGAGTTTAGAGTTTTCAGTTATCAGTCATCTGTTGTCCTCTCGTTAGCTCATTATCTATATCTATTGTCTAGTCAGCTTGTTAGCTAACACCTACAATCTGCGAGTAACATTATCAACCATAGCAGTTTTCCAAGTCTTGAAGTCGCCAGCAATGATGTGGCGGCGAGCCTCACCCACCAGCCACAGATAAAACGCTAAGTTGTGGATGCTGGCAATCTGCATCGCTAGTAGTTCGTTGGCGATGAAAAGGTGGCGCACATAGGCTTTGCTATAGATGCGATCAACTGCCGATGCGCCATCTTCTTGAAGCGGAGAGAAGTCATCGGCCCACTTCTTGTTGCGCATGTTCATGATGCCGTGCTGAGTGAACAACATGCCGTTGCGGCCGTTGCGCGTGGGCATCACGCAGTCCATCATGTCAACACCACGATCTATCGCCTCGAGAATATTGGCAGGCGTGCCCACACCCATCAAGTAGCGCGGGCGGTCTTCGGGCAGAATCTCGTTCACAACCTCTATCATCTCATACATCACCTCCACTGGCTCACCCACAGCCAAGCCACCAATGGCATTGCCCTCGGCGCCAAGGTCAGCAACGTGCTTGGCGGCGTCTTGACGCAGGTCGGTATAGGTGCATCCTTGAACTATAGGGAAAAACGCCTGACTATGACCATATAGTGGCTGCGTCTCATTGAAATGCTTCCATCCACGCTCCAGCCATTGCTGGGTGAGGCGCAGCGACTTCTCTGAATAACGGTAATCGCTGGTACCCGGCGGACACTCGTCAAGCGCCATCATAATGTCGCTACCAATGCTGCGCTGAATATCAACGACTTTCTCGGGAGTGAATAGATGCTTTGAACCATCGATGTGGCTGCGGAAGGTCACACCTTCCTCTTTGAGTTTGCGGTTCTCGCTCAGGGAGAACACCTGGAAACCGCCACTATCAGTCAAAATTGGTCGGTCCCAGCTGTTGAACTTGTGAAGGCCACCAGCCTTCTCTATTATATCCATGCCAGGACGCAGATAAAGGTGATAGGTGTTGCCTAGGATAATCTGAGCCTTTATGTCATCGCGCAACTCACTCATGTGCACTGCCTTGACACTGCCCACTGTGCCCACAGGCATAAAGATGGGAGTCTCAATGTCGCCATGGTCAGTGCTTATCAAGCCCGCACGAGCCTTGGTATCTTTATTTGTAGCTACTACTTTGTAGTCCATAACGTTTTAGTTCATAGTTCAAAGTTTCCACAATAAACTCTAAACATCGGCAATGCCAAATAATTGTGCAAAATTAGTGCAAGTTGAGAGCAGAACAAAATAATAAACGAAGTTTTTTATTTTTTATGCCGAAACGCCGCCTAATTTATCGAAAATTAGTGCAAACCGAGGGAACTGCCAAATTTATTTCACAATTTACATTTTCTGATGATTGGACTTGACCCATCATATCGAAACTGTATCAAAAATAAAAAACAACTGATTATTCTGATAAATCTGATTATTTACAACTTTTTTAAAACTTGCTAGTCAATAAGTTGAAAATTCAGAACTTTCAGATTATTCAGTTGTTTATAATAAAATCTGAGTTTTGACACAACCTCTACAACGGAAACACAACTGCGATATAGTTCGTCTCCGACGCTCGGGCAAGATTATGTATCGCCTCACGAAATCGCATTAACATGATTTTGCCTTTTTAGGCACGGCTTCGCACGAGCCATATTTTGGCAAAATCATGGCAAGCCGCATTCCGAGGGCGTAGTTGCAGTTGACGGGGTTGCCGTAGTTCCGATTCGACACGCGACAGTTCCTGGCGATGCTGTACCAGCTGCCACCACGACGCACGCAGTAAGAGCCCGATGCGGGACCAGTGGGGTTAGTCTGTGCATCTGCACTGTAGTTACCATACCAGTCCTGGCACCACTCCAACATGTTGCCGCTCATGTCATAGATGCCAAGCTCATTGGGCTGCTTGGTCGCTACAGTCTGTGTGCCATAGCCAGCAGTGCCTTCCGATTGAGAAGGGATGTTGTCCCAGTACCACGCCACATCATCAATATTGTTGCTGCCACTGTACTTGTAACCCTGGCTGCGGTTGCCGCCACGGGCAGCATACTCCCACTCAGCCTCGGTGGGCAGGCGGAAATTCTTTCCCGTCATCTGGTTCAGCTTCGCGATAAACTGCTGACAGTCGTTCCAACTAACTTGCTCCACTGGCCGCTGAAGGTTGCCACTGAAATAGCTTGGGTTGGTGCCCATCACAGCCTGCCACAGCTCCTGAGTCACCTCGGTCTGACCTATGCTGAAACTGCTCAATGTCACTTGATGGGTGGGACTTTCATCACTATAAGCATCGCTGCCCTGCTCGGCGGTAGCACCCATGGTGAACGAGCCGCCCTCAACTGTCACCATCTTGAACGTGACGCCATTAACGGTATATTCTGTCTCGTTGTTGAGTTGTGAGTTGTCATTCAACAGTATGTTGTAAACGGCTGTCACATCTGCGGCGGTGACGATGCCGTCGCCAGTCTGGTCGCCATAGACAGCATGTGAGTAGTCGTTGTTGAGCAAGATATCATAGAGCGTGGTTATGTCGGCGGCAGTCACAAGGCCGTCACCATTCACGTCGCCAGGCAAACCGACTGGAATATAAGTTATGCACACATCGGCAGCGTAATTTAGCTCGTCATTATAAATGCCACCATAACTATTGAAGCCAGAATCATTAACATTCTCAGAATTAGCTTTATTCCAAACCACATTGCGACGTCCTCCGTTATACTCGGTGCTATGGAAATAACACCATCCTCTAGAAGTACCAGGCGTAGTGTTTCTTATATCAATTATTATGTTCTCACCTTCATATACAAAAGGCTCACTGAAGACAAAATCTATCCACGTGCCTCCTCCGTATGGGCTTAATGTAACATTACAATTTACAATGTCATTGCAATCCAACTCGATAACCGATGTATCAAAAACGTCATCAGAATACTTAAATGAGTTAATTGCTGTATTTTTCATTCTTACATTGAAATTTCCGCCAGCAGCATTTCCACTTTCAAGGTAATATGACAATGAATATATTTTATCACCTTTTTTCATGCCCACCAAATCATCTTTGAGGTAAAGGCACTCACTCCCTGTATATCCTCCCATCACCCAATTGCAGATTGGAAGTCTCTCATTCAAAAATGTATTGCTGCCTATGTTAATTGTTCGAGTTGTTGTTTCATTATTTGTAACAATGACATTGCAGGTTGCAGTGAGGTTGGTGCCGTCAGTAGTCATTGCTGTAATCACAGCATTTCCAGTGGATTTAGCTGTAACCAAGCCGTTCTGATCAACGATGGCGATGTTTGTATTACTTGAATTCCAAGTGACTTCTCCGTTTGATACATTGCTAGGCTCAACAGTAGCAACTAAAGTCTCAATATCGCCAACTTTAAGGTTAAGATTAGATTTATTCAACAAAATGCTGGTTGCAAGAACAACAGAAGGTGTTTGTTTAGAAATGGGCCTAATGGGCAAGCTTGCCATAGTGTTTTGAGACCCATACCACACACTAGAGGCTGTGGAAAGTAATATATAAGTCATGCTGCTTGATTCTGGCGTTGATGACCAGTAATAGCACCATTCTCCAACTTTCATAACAGACCCCATCTTTATACCAGCAGCAGGAAGGAAAATCGTGTTGCCATTATTTCCCCTAACGAGATATCCATTAGTCCCATTTTGGGTGGTCCATGTCCATTGGCAATTGTTGATGAGCTCTTTTATGTCATTAATGGTTGGTGTGCACCACTCATTGCCCCAAGAACTGGCTACAACATCGTTGCTGCTCCATTCTACATAACTTCCATAGCCATAGGGTGATGTGGCACCATAGTTGGTTGTGGCCCATAGATTACCAGAAGGCAATTGAAGGTCAACATATTCATGACCGTTTATTGAAGGAGTCATTTCTTGGAAATTAGGGAAATCTTTCCACCCATAGGCGTTCTGATAAGCCGACAAGCAACCATGAGGAACATATAGTGTTGCATTGTTGTAAGCCATATAAGAGAACACGTTGGAGCCTGTGCATGTTGGTGGCGTAATTGCATAGGAATAGACTCTAATCAAGTCAGGACACATCCAGAAACAACTGGTTCCAATCTGTGTGACACTAGCAGGAATGGATAGCTCTTCCAATTCAAAACATGTGCTGAAAGCTTCCTTCTTTATATATTGTAATGTCTCAGGAAGTTTTAATGAACTAATAAAACTGTTCTTGAAAGCAGATTCGCCTATACCAACAACTGTGTAATTTGTTCCAGAATAGTAAACAGATTCATTAATAACAACATTTCCGCTATAATTTGTTGACCCGTCACTTCCTGCTGATGAGGATGTTTTTGGTGCTACCTCAACAGTTTTGTTGGCCGACGAGACAATATTGTAAGCAATATTATTGACTTTGAAGTCATAAGCACTTACCAGCGATGGCAACTGTAAACATAAAAGTAGCAATAAGAACTTTAATAGATTAATACTTTTCATATCGATTATAATTTTAACGTGAGTTTGATGAATATTAATTGATTGGAAATTAGGAAAATATTGGTTTTTTTTAGTAATTTTGTAGTGCTAAAAAAATAACTCTGAAAATAACCGCTATGTTTCCTGAAGACAAAATTATAGAAAAAACAACCGTTCTTTCTGATTAAACTGATTATTTACAACTTTTTTTTAAAACTTGCTAGTCAATAAGTTGAAAATTCAGAACTTTCAGATTATTCAGTTGTTTATAATAAAATCTGAGTTTTGACACAATCTCTGCAACGGAAACACAACTGCGATATAGTTCGTCTTCGACGCTCGGGCAAGGTAATTTATCGCCTTTTGACTCGCTATAAAGAGATTTTGCCCCTTTGGGGCTCGGGCTATCGCACCTCGCTACTTTTCTGACAAAACCTCTTTATAGCTCGCATTTTACAGGGGAAACTATAGAGCGAGGCGAAGACCGACGCCCATGCCGCGTGAGTCGGGGTTACCGGCGATGCGACTCGACACGCGACAGCGCTTAGCGTCGAAGCCCCAGCTACCACCACGGTCCACGCGGTAAGAGCCCGACACAGGACCAGTGGGGTTGGTCTTTGGCGCACTGCTGTAACTGCCATACCAATCGCTGCACCACTCACACACGTTGCCGCTCATGTCATAGATGCCAAGCTCATTGGGCTGCTTGGTGGCGACAGTCTGTGTCCCATAGCCAGTAGTCCCACTCGATTGAGAAGGGATATTGTCCCAGTACCACGCCACATCATCAATATTGTTGCTGCCACTGTACTTGTAGCCCTGGCTGAGGTTGCCGCCACGGGCAGCATACTCCCACTCAGCCTCGGTGGGCAGGCGGAACTGCTTGCCGGTCATCTGGTTCAGCTTAGAGATAAACTGCTGGCAGTCGTCCCAACTCACCTTTTCCACTGGACGCTGGAGATTGGTGCCGTAAGAGCCCCCGTTGAAATGGCTTGGATTGCTGCCCATCACCGCTTGCCACAGTTCCTGAGTCACCTCGGTCTCACCTATTGAGAAAGTACTAAGAGTCACTTGATGAACAGGGGACTCATCATCAGAAGCATCATATCCCTGTTCAGTGGTCGCGCCCATAGTGAACTTGCCGCCCTCAACTGTCACCATCTTGAACTTCACACCATAGAGATCAAACTCTGTTGTCTGAGCAACATTGCCTAAAAGATAGTCATAAAGCGCTGTCACATCGGCTGCTGTGACAATGCCATCACCATTCACATCATAATGATAGGTCTGTGAATAACTTGCCACACTAAATGTGGCTGCAACAAATAATAAGATAAATAATTTCTTCATAATTTTTTGTGTTTATATTTCAATTCGCAAAAATAAAGAATTGCAATGAATTATCAAAATTTATAATATGGAATAGCTTATGGAATATTAAGGTATTAAGGTATTAAGGTATTAAGGTAGTCACAACTGAAAACTGATGACTGATGACTGATGACTGACAACTGATAACTGACAACTGATAACTGACAACTGATGACTGACAACTGATGACTGACAACTGATGACTGACAACTGATAATTTTCCACTATCTTTCCTCTATAAAAAAAGCTACTACCCTCGTTGAAGCCGTAACTAGGCATGATAGTATATTTAAGGCAAAAATAAGCCTATCAGTTTCATATTAGAAACCAATTGAGTTAAAGATAAAATTGGTACTTTCCTCTTCTAGCTCAATAGTAATTATCAATAGTTATTATTTACATTCTCGCCAATGGTCTCTTATAGCGGTCATAACTTCCTACAATAAGGTGCTAGCAAGTAAGATATTATACTAGGGAAAAAAGTGTGCTATTTCAGGGGGACACGCACCGCGCGAACACTAAAACCATATTGGCGTGGGCATATACCAAAGGCCAAGTAATCTGATTTGAAAGTCATGTAGAAGGCGTAGTCTGGGCTGCTAGTGTTAAGCATGCGTGACCAATAGTTGCCATACACTTCTCCTCCTATGAGATCGCTTCCATAGTAGTAGCCAGCAGCAGGAAAGAATAATGTCACACCGTTGTGGTTGCTAGTTAAAAGCCTTCCGTAAACACCATTCCTTGTTGTCCATTCACTGGAACAGTTATCTTTCAACTCTTGCATTTGCTCAATCGTCGGCATACGCCACTCTGGGCCCCAGTTTACAGTAGCTGCATCGTCTTCAGGGTCAAGCTCGGTCTTATTATCGACGAAGCCATTATAGCCGTAGCTAATCTTGGTGCAGTACTTAGTTATCGTTTTAGTAGTGCCATTGCACCACTGGTAGGTGCTCAAATCGTAGGATTCTTTAGGCTGTGTCTCTCCCCAGGCAAAATAGTAGCCATTGTCCTCAGGACTGCTTGCTCCAATGTTCATTGTAGCCCACAGTGTGCCGCTGGGCAGGCCCAAATCAACATAATCATATTCGATGTCGCTTGATGGGTTGTTCATCAATATATCATACAAAATGGTGATATCGGTACTGGTTATAAAGCCATCGCCATTAACGTCGCTAGTAGCCAAGTAAGTATCGTCGTCATTGAGCAAGTAGTTGTAGATGCAGGTGACATCGGATGTAGTCACGCGGCCATCAACATTCACGTCACCAAATGGTCGATTCACGGTCACCTCGCATATAGCTGGCACAGCATTGCCATCACTGGAGCTTACTGTGATAACCGCAATGCCAGGTTTTGTGGCAAGCAGTTTTATCACGCCATCTTCCCATTCGGCTAAAACAACATCGCTGTCACTACAAGTGAATGTATAATCTAATGGAATAGTCGAGGGGGTGTGTGAAGGTGTGATTATTGCTGTTTCATCCATGTTGAGTGTGAGCGAAGTGTAGTCAAGCTCTATGGTTACTATTTCATCTTCAACTGTGACATGACAGATCGCAAAATGCTCACCACACACTGCAACAACATCGGCTTCACCAACCGCTTTTGCGGTCAACACGCCATCGGTAACCTCAACAACACTAGAGTTGGTTGAGAACCACTTTGTCGTCATTCCTGTGGGGGCTGTATCTAATGAGGCTGTCAGTTGGGCTGTATCACCAATCATCAAGGAGACAGAGTCCTCGCTTAAGGTAATGGCCACATTATCGGCACACACAGCATCGTCATTGATTGAGTTGAAGTTTCCCCAATAATCATCTGCCAAATAAGGGGCGAGGCCTTGATTTGGCACATGCAGGGTGCCTGAGTAGCTATTGAATGTTATGTCATCACACACTGGTGGTACTGCGCCATAACTATACACCTGAGAGGGCGACACACCCAAGCCTTTTATGCTGGTGACACTTGGAGCAAGAAACAGGTTTTGCACACTCGACGCTCCTGATGTGAAATAATCGCAATTTGTGCCTAACAACAATATTGACTGCAAACTAGAACAACCATAGAAAACATCATTACCCATTGCAGTCACTGAGCTTGGGATAGCAACGGATGTCAAGCCACTACAATTCATGAAGGCTGAATCTCCTATTGAAACCACAGTGTTGGGGATAATAACCGCTGTCAAACCAACGCAATCGTTGAAAGCCTTATTGTCAATCGCTGTAACAGTGTAAGTGGTGTCACCACATGTCACATCACTAGGTATGATTACAGCGTCAGTGTAATTGCCACCACTGGTTAATGTCACATTAGTGCTGTCGGTATTGAAGTTATAGCACAAGCCATTTGCCATAAAGTCGTAGGCACTAGCCAACTGCGGCAGCAACACCACTATCAATGCAAGAATGAAGGATTTGAAGGTATTATTTTTATTCATTATTTCTTTATAAATCAAACAATCATATAAATAAACTGGGATAATAGGCAATGAACTTGTTTACTAATCAACTAGTTTCCAATTTTTCCAGTAGGTTTTATTTTTGCGTTGCAAAAATAGTGAAAATACTATAAAACACAAAAATAAATATCACAAGAGTGAATGTTTTTTCTATAATCATTGTAGAATTATTTATCCCGAATGACAAAAAAACAATTCAATTATAATTGCAACATCCACTATGTAGTAAGATGAACACATATTCACTCAAAAGTTACTCAAATTAGAATCAAATAATTAGAAAAGGTAGGAAAATTGGTTAATAAAACTGAATTGTTAATAACTATTGGCATTTTTGTTTGCGTAATGTTGGAAAAGTGAGTAATTTTGCAGCGGAAATAAAAAAGAATGACACGCGGAGAGTCTCACATCAACTGAGATTCTTCGGTTTTTAATCTATGTTTTAACTATAAAATTTAAAAATTACTTTACCATGGCTATTAGTTATATGACCAAGGCTGGTTATGACAAGAAAATGCAGGAACTTGCTCACTTAGAGAATGTTGAACGTCCAGCAGTTGTGCAAGCAATCGTTGAGGCACGCGAGAAGGGCGACCTGAGCGAGAATGCTGAGTATGATGCCGCACGTGAGCGCCAAGGCATGCTTGAGACAAAGATTGCCGAGCTTAAGCACCTGATTGCTGGCGCACGCATCATCGACGAGAGCAAAATCAACACCGACGAAGTGCAACTCCTCACAAAAGTCACTATAAAAAATCTTGGTAACAATATCAAGATGACCTACACCATCGTTACCGAGACCGAGTCAAACCTCAAAGAGGGCAAGATCTCGATCACCACACCCATCGCCAAGGGTCTCGTTGGCCACAAAGTGGGCGACGTTGTAGAAATCCAGGCACCTGCCGGAACTATGAAATTTGAGATTCTTGACATCGCAGTGTAAAGCACTTCGTGCAGATTAAGGATTAGAGATTAAGGATTAAGAATTAGGGATTCGGAATTAGGAATGAACTATGAACTATGAACTCTTAACTATGAACTCTTAACTGTGAACTCTTAACTATAAACTGATAATATGGCTTCTATATTCAGCAGAATCGTTGCTGGCGAAATTCCCAGCTATAAGATTGCCGAGGACAAGCATTACTATGCATTTCTCGACATCAACCCCGTGGCTCCTGGCCACACCCTCGTGATTCCAAAGCACGAAGTAGATTACATCTTTGACCTCGATGATGAGGAGTATGCCGGACTCATGGCATTTGCCAAACGTGTGGCAGCTGCCATCAAGGAGGCCATGCCTTGCGTGAAAGTGGGTGTTACCGTGCTCGGTCTTGAAGTGCCTCACGCTCACGTGCACCTCGTGCCACTGCAGAAGGAGAGCGACATGAACTTCTTCCGCCAGAAGCTCACCCTCCCTGCCGAGGAGATGCAGGAAATATGCCAGAAGATCAGCGCTCAGTTTAAATAAAGCGCAATTCTTACTAGGGCAAAAAACAACCAGGTTCTCAACAGAGAATCTGGTTGTTTTTTATACCACTATAAATGCCTGCCTAGTATCCATTATTATCACGGCAGTTTTCGCGTTCATTAAGTTCACTCTTCATCAACTGCATATTTGTGTCCTCAATCACTGTGCGGTTTTTCTTGCGGGCAAACTTCTTGACATACTGCTTCATGTCTTCAGTGTTAAGGCAAACTGTTGTCTCTTCATGAAACAAGACTTTTGACGCAATGCTCGAGAGCGGGAGCTCCTTAATATCTTCAAATTGCGCTTGGCAATTTGTGATGTTGTCGGGAGTCAGAACCAAAGTCTCGACTATAAGATTGGCGTCGGCATTACGCACTGCTAGGAAATACATGCCGTTTTTCCTGACATACGTCACTCGGCTGTTCCATGGGCAGCGGAATGGAGAATCGTCGGCTTGACGACTTGGAATAAGCTTGTAATTTCCCGCCTTCTTGCCCACTTTCTCAAGAGTGAGTTCGTAGTCATTGCCCGAAGCGTCAACTCCCTGCATATACACTATCTTGCCCATTCTAATCTCGGTAACAGTATATAGAACCTTGCCGTTCCAGAACGCGTCACCTTTCTTAATTACCTGAGCCTGCACTGCCATTACAGCACATAGGCACAACAAAATTGATATAATCTTCTTCATAACGCTAGAGTTTTTTATTTGCTAATCAAGCAAAAACAAATAATATATCTCTTTTTACAAATATCGTAAAAAATATGACTAAACAATAAATTCAACTTGCCCATCAACTGCGTCCATTACAGCCTGGAAATCTCATGCGATTTGTCAGCTTCCCAAAAGGATGTTATAAACGAATGTGATGTCGCTTGCTGTGATGTCACCGTCACTATTCTGATCGCCATTGACGATAGAACTGCTGTCGCTATTAAGCAGCCAATTGTAGAGCGCAGTGACATCGGCACTGGTCACCGTGCCATCTCCGTTAACATCGCCAGCAACCACTTGCTGCGCGCGTAGTATTTTAAACGGTCCATGATGCTCATTGCCTTCGGCATCACACAACTGGCCACGGTCAAAATAACCTCCTTCGGGAAGAGCCACGTAGCAGTCAACGAGCTGAACATCGGGAATGACGTAAAAATCACTCCATGGACCATCTGCTATGATATTTGAATTCTCAACAGTAAGACATTCGTCCCAATTTTCTGAACCTATATAGGCAGTACCAGTCATGTGAATGTCGATATCCTTGATGAACGCGCGATGTTCATCGTTTCCATAATAGCTAATGTAGTAAATAACCGGCGTCGTATTGTTTCCAGCTGGCACATTGATGTTTAGTTTTGCATATTCATCCCCTGATGAAACGCCTTGCACGATAGCGTCATCGCTATTGTTGAAAATAATGGCTGGACGGCCGACTCGGGTGGTGTTCAGTGTCACCTCGCCTTGAACCTGAATATTCAGACCTGAAAGCGTTGCGCCTGCATTTACGCATCCCTCACCAGTGATTGTGGCGTTACCTATTTTGAGGATGTTGCTGATGGGCAGGTACTGCACTAGTCCTGCCACGCCATCAATTTGAGCAAGGTTGCCTATGGTAGCACCGTTGACCTGTGTATCTGCAATTTTCAGGTCATAAGTTGGTGCTTCGGTATATGTGATAGTGATATCGTCGATGAGGAGCAACTTGTTCTTGGCACCTGAAGTCTGCATAATCTTGAATCTCACAGGCTGATTGATGTCGTTAAGTAGCCATTGCAGCTGCTCAGAGCTCGATGCCGCCACATTCTCGGTGCTAATGGTGGTCCAAGTAGATCCTTCATCAAATGAATATTGCAGCTGCACTTTAGATGTAGTAGTAGATTGGTTTGTAGCCTGCATAGTGAGCTTCACCATCTTAACGTTGATGTCGCTGGTCATGAAAATACCACCAGGTGACTGAAGACCTGCGGCTTTGCCGCCATTTGCTGCCACTACCGATGCCTTGGGGAAGGTCCATGTGGCGAAGTTTCCAAGCACATTGGCTGGATTCTCGACAGTCGAAACAGGCATCGCCTCAAAGTCCTCAACGATTGTGCTGGGCTCAACCTCGGCAACCACATTGAAAGTGATGTTGCCACCTGTCTCGGTAATTCCCGATAGGCCAAAGTTACACGATTGCCCGTCCCATGTGAGGAGAGCTGGTTCCGTCATAGAGTTGAGTTCGGTAACGTTGCTGTTGCCTGGGAATGGCACTTGGCTGTCGCTGGTTCCTGACGCCCTGACAAGCTCATAGTAATTGCGCTGAGGGTTGCAGTTGACATCGTTCTGGTCCCAGACCGACTGGTTGCTGCGATCTACTCGGGTCACAAGTAGTCCATGACCAGGAAGAGCCGAGTCCCATTTGTTTGCCTGTCGGTCCTCAAAGAGGAAATATTCCTGAGGATTAGGCGATGTCATCATCAAACCAGTGTTGCTCGAATTCACAGGGCTCAGAGTCTTAGTACCAGCCGTAAGTTCTTGGGGCTTAGAAGTGAAGCCAAGCTCCCAGCGTTCCCACAGGCTATAACCTACTGGTGTGCGGCCGTAGTTGTTGTGGCTTCCTCCAGCCATCACATCCCAGCCATCGGGGTGGATACTCTGACCTCCGCTTTGACCATAGTCGGTATCATAGAGGTCGGGCAAGCCAAGCACATGCCCAAACTCATGGCAAATTGTGCCAATGGCGATAGGCATGGTGTATCCGTAACTCTCCCAACCATAAATCTCGCACGACGAGGCATAGCGCCCCATGTACTTACCGTCATATTGCAGATAGTAATAGCTGCTGCCGTTGTAACCGTAGAGGTAGCTCATGTGAGGCCATAGGTAACCGCTATTGTTGCCGCTGTAGCTCGATGAGTAGCCTGCCACTATGAAAAACACCATGTCAATCTCACCATCATTGTCGGCATCGTATTGTGAAAAATCGACCTGGCTATCAACTGCGTCTATTGCAGCCTGGAAAATCTCGCGCGATTTTTCTTGACCCTCATAGCACGAATAGTTGAGGCTGACGGGACCCACAACGTCAAAATCGGGGTCGAACTGGCCCATGGAGTTGTCGTAGTAATAGTCGCGCACGCTGCCTGTACACTGTTGAAATTGTCCCTGATGATAGAAACCCGTGTAGTTATGAGTATTGCACAACTCGTTGTAAAAACTGTTGGCATTACTCATCTGGAACTGCTTATCATTATAGTTTATAAGAATGATAAGCCCACGGAAGGTACTGTAATCGACCACAGGTTCATTGCTTTGGTTCTTTGTGTCACGGTCTAGACGAGCCTTATGAGCGTGGGTTGTCTCCTGCTTATCTACAAGACACTTTGGTGTTGACTCCAGCAACTGTAACTCTTGCACAGTGCGGGCTTCGGGGTCGTGGGCCATGACGCCTGTTGCCGACAGTCGCTCACCGTTTTTCATGGCATATTCCCAGCGACCATTCACATTGAGGATGGTATAGCCGTCGCTGGTGGTATTAAAATGGTAAAACTCATCTCCCACGAGACACAGCTGTAGCGTCTCTCCGCTTGGTTGTGTCACATTGATGGGTGTGGGGTTGGCAGGCTCGGCGCTCGCCACGATGGCAACAATGAGAGCCACCAATGATAGGAATAATTTTTTCATTATTTATATTTAATTAGTTATTACAAGCAATTTTAAAAAATCTATTAGTCACTCAATAGCATACCATAAACCGCTGTAATGTCGGCAGCGGTAATTAGACCGTCGCCAGTTTGGTCTCCATTGATTATGTGTGAGGTATCGTTGTTAAGCAAGAAATCATATAGAGCAGTGATATCGGCACTTGTCACAAGACCGTCACCATTCACATCTCCTGGTAAAACAGGAGGAATATCGCTCATCTCTTCCCATCCATAGTTAACGCGTTGATAGAAATGGATGTTCTTGGCTTTAGCTTGAGCCACTTGCTCATAGGTGGGAGGGTCGTTTTGCTCGGCACTACTTGGGTAATAGCAATACACATCGAGCCTGGTGCTGAATGTGGGTGCACTTGCAATAAACTGGTCCCAACCCTCGCTCTTTATCTTATTCCAGTAGCAATAGAGCAAAGTCAATTTAGTGTTTTGCGATAGATTCAGGGTCGTGAGTTTGTTTTGATAGACATAAAGATGTGTGATATTAGTAAATCCCTCAATACCTGTGAGGTCTGCTATTTTCATGTTTTTTAGGTCAAAGCTATGTATATTGACATTTTCGCTATCATAGACCACGGCATCAAAGCCTTGGGCTGTGCCAAAAAGATAGGTGCGAAAAGCATCGTCTGGGAAATGAGCGTAATCTATGGGCCAATAGTCCTGGAGGGCATTTAGAGAATAGCTCTGGTTGCCATTCTTCACAATAAAATCAAAACCATTACTTTTTATGACTCCTAACTGGGAGCGGGTTGGGAGCGGGTTGCGCTCGGCAGCAGTGGCGTTGAATGCTTCAATCAAGCCCTCTTTGCCACTTGGCACAGGGTTAAGAGTAGATGCCAGTCCAGCCCATGTAATGCCGCCTTGATCCCACAATCGACGGAAGCAAAAGAAATAATTAATGCCTGTCCAGTCCTCCACATTCTTCAAGACTTCATTGCCTGATGTCTCAATATTGATTGTGCGCCTCTCAAAAATCTCGTAGGTTTCCAGGTTTGAGCCATATTTCCCAATAACCCATGAACGGAAGGTCGCGTCAGGGAAGTTTGACTCGTTAACGGGTATTCGCTGTGAAATGATGATATCCCTGCCTGGCAGCACATCATTACCTGCGTTGACAAATGTCTTTTGGCTGCTGCTGAAGGTCGCTGTGCCAAAGTAGGAGTAGTTTGTGAAACTATTAATTGGGTTGATGCCATAACCAATCGTCATCGTTGAATAGGTG
>CACYVC010000024.1 GCA_902777835.1 uncultured Bacteroidales bacterium
TTCATAATATTTCTTTTGCTTACAGATTGTAAGCATCCTAATTTTTGACCATTAGAACAATTTAATGGGGTTTTCATCCTAAATTTTGACCATTAGACCGGAAAGTTTTAAGTGATAAATGTTAGTAGGGACGAGGCATGCCTCGTCCCTATTTTGTTCATTAAATACTACTGGTTTGTGAAAATCAGAACCTAACTCCTATTGAGAGTGTCAAGTCTTGGAGGGAGTTGATGAAGTTATGGTCTTTGCTATGATAGAAGTGGCCATCGACTAGTAGTTGCAGGCCGTAGAAGAAGTGCCCTACGTTATAAACTAGTCCTAGCCTTCCACGCAGGTCGAGGGCAAACATGTTGCGCTTTCCATCAACCGAGTCGACGAAGGAATGCCGCCAGCCCAAAGAAGGCGCCATGGTGATGTTAAAGAGCCAGTTGCGGTGGAACACCCAGTTGTAGGCATACCCCAGCATGAAGCTGTAGGACCTGTAATTGTATCGGTAGTGATATTTATCGTCTTCATGTTCAGGCAAGTACTCTTTCATATCCTCGGGTAGAGTCATGAAATCAATGGCCACATCTTGCGTTGCGACAAGGAAACCGGCTATAAAGCTGCCAGCACTACGTTTCTGAATCTTGGAGTAGCTGTAGGCTGCTGCTTGCGAATACTTGCGGTGATTGAAGAAATAGTATATGTCATATCCCGATGACACGCGAGTGAGACCATTAAATTTCTTATTGGCGTAACGCTTGTTATTGTAGTCGCCAAATCGTCCTATTGTCACTTCTCCTGTGTTGCGTGAGCGGTAGGCCTCAAAAGAAAACCGCGAGGTGGCAAACGTGAGGTCCCACTTCATGTGGCGCGTGGGGTCACCGCCAAACACGTTGTCGAGGTCAAACATGTAGGTGTATCCTATTCCCATATACGAGAAATGCAATCCCACGCTCGATGAGACCCCCGAGTGCATAAACACTTTCATGTTATTATCGGCGATCACACCACCATAGCCATCAAGCCAGTCGTTATTGATAATCATGATGCGGAAGTCTTCCTTCACGCCCACCACATAGGCAGTGTCGTAGTTGTTGAAGGCTTTGGAGTAGAAGTTATAGGCCCTTGCCGCCAGATTGAGCGGGAATGGTTTTCT
The DNA here is from genome assembly GCA_902777835.1 of uncultured Bacteroidales bacterium. GTDB lineage: Bacteria > Bacteroidota > Bacteroidia > Bacteroidales > Muribaculaceae > Sodaliphilus. The sequence goes on from CACYVC010000024.1 coordinate 1,142, forward strand.
TGCGGTGTGGTCGGTGAAGAAGCTCCACTCGCCATTGCGTATGGCGCGTTCCCAGTAATGCTTGTCGCGTGTGGTGTCCCAAGGAATTGCATCGATGCTGTCGCGTATGTGCTTGAGAAACAATTTGCGGTCTTCGATAGGAGCAAATGGCGAGCTGCCTTTCTTGTAGCATGTGTCGATGGCGGCGGGGGTTGTGCTTCCCTGCTCATCAATCACAGCCCACATTGAGAGGGCTGTAAAAGCCAATAATATTGTTACCAAATGCTTCATCTACCAGTTGATAAATTGTTCTCTTCAGGTTTTCGCGAGTTGATAATCAGTAAATTGTCATCGGGGGGAGTTGCGGTTTTGGGCACTAAGCTATCGGGGGCCACCGGCTGAGGCTGAGGCTGTTTTTTGCCAAAGAGTCGGTCGAAGTCATGCTTGAACACCACTCCCACACCCTGGGTAGTCATCGCGTTACGAACATAGTAGTTTTGGTCGTTGAAGTGGTTGTAGGCCTTTAAACGAATAGTGCCCCTGCGGTTGAGCAGGTACTCTAGGTCGAAGTCGCCAATGAAGTTGGAGTTGCGCGTGTTGTAGGTGTTGTCGCGGTAACCGAAGTTTCCGTTGAAGATGAGGCGGTTGTTGAGCAGTTGGCTTGAGAGGGCGAGGTTCACCTCCACGTCGCTGAAGTCGCCCTTGTTGCTACGGAAGTTAGGTGAGATTTGCCAGTTTTCGCTCAGCTGTCCCAAAATGCTCGAGAGCTGCGACGAGATGGTTGACGACGCTACCGACGTGAACTCGTTGTTGGTCTTTTGCGATTGCATGTAGTCGGGGGTGTAGAATCGGTTTAGGGCGAGCAGGTAGATGATTTGGCGACTCATCATCTCGTCGGTGCTTATCACGCTCTTCACCTTGCTGTAGGCATCGCTAGTGAGAGTGGGGAATTCCAAGTCAAACGACAGCTCGGGCTCGCTGATGTCACCCTTCACTTTAAGCAAAGCATTGACGGGAACATTAGTGCGATTGATGTCGCGGTCGGTTGAGAAAGATGCGTCAAGGTCGCTCAGGTTAGCGTTGAGCGAGTACACGGCATTGATGTCGAGGTTGGCATTATAAGGATTGCCGTTGAAACTTATAGTGCTGCCATTGCGAATTGTGAAGTCCTTGATGATGATGTCCTGAAGAGTGAAGTTGTAGGAACCTTTCTCCAGCACATACTTGCCAAACATATCAAAACTATCGTCAATGCTGTTGTAGTTGAGATGCAAATTACCCGAACCAAATGCCCTAATGCGGTCGCCACCTATTGGGTCCATCACTAGCACAATCTCGGCGGCAGGGGTGATGTCGGTTTGCAGGTCAATAGTGAAGCGGGTGGGAATCGACTTTTGCTGCTGCTTGTTAACAGTTTTGAGTGCCAGCATGTTTCTCACTTCCTCGGGTAGTTCATCGATATAGGTCTTCACAGTGTCGGCAGTTGCCACTTGCGGTTCATCCTTCTTGTCGCGGTCGCGGAAGGTGATGAAGTTGTATTCGCTGGCAACCTCGGAGTCGCTAAGCACAAAGGTGAACTTGCTGTGTTCACTGGTTTCCATATTAACCCCAATTCTAACCTCTCCTGGCTCACCAGCGATTATCGCCGATCCATTGCCATAGATAGTGCCATACCAGTCGGGATTCATGGCTGGGGTGATGTCATAGACAAGTAGGTTCTCAGCATCGTGCACGGTAAAGTTAAACACTGGGTCATGGAATGCGTTGTGCCGCAACGCCCCGCTGAGCTTAGCCGTGTGGTTCTCTCGGTCGCGGATGGTGATATTGTCGAAGGCGATGAGACCTGGCACTATGTGAACCGAGTCGGTACAATGATAGGTGACATTGGTATAGCCAATCTTGAGGCTCAGGTCGTCGGCATAGACATCGCCATAGAGGTCGATGGTCTTGAAATTGCCAAAGAGCACAGCGCGTCCCGATACCTCGCCATGCACCTCGTCGGTGAAGGCTTCCATAAATGGCTTCATAAACTCCACGTTGGCCTTGTTGGCAATAAACTCCATATACAGTGAATCGTCGGCAGCGAAGATTTCACCGTTGATATAGGTGTGTAGGCCATTTTTCTGCGTGAGGTCGCAATTCAGCTTCACGGCAGTGTTCTCAACATCGAAGCTGCTCTTGATATCGCCATTGCCCATGTGTGCTCCGTTGTAGGTCATGTCTTCCACATGCAGGCAGTCGGTGCTCAATCGTGGCGACTTGGAGAACAGGTCGGCAAGTTGGAATTCGCCAGTTGCGCTTCCGCCAAAGGTGACATGGTTGATTTTCAGCGTCTCGAAGATGTAGTCTAGGCGTATGTCATTGAGAGCCACGGTGAGCATGTCATTAGGGTCATGTGAGACTTTGCCAGCAATTTTCACATACTGGTCGGCACGCGATCCCCTTATCTCCCTTACGTCAATCACGCCATTGCGATACTCTAGGTGCCCTTCGTTCACATTCCATACACCATCGTTGATAACCACTTCAGTGGGATTGATATCCACAGCAGTCATGAACTTGCCACTAAGGTCGCGTCCTAGTTGTGCCGAGAGGCTCACGTTGCCGTGATAGTCGGTTGGTCGGTTCAGCACCCAGCTGATGTCGGCATCCACGCCATCGTTGATGGCATTGGCGTCGATGTTGAGCGAAAGGTTGCCCTTGTCGCTGGGGAGAATTGCTTGGGCGTTCATTGTCACATTGTCGTCGTTGGAGTCCTTGGCGACACGAACCTTGGTACCCTGTATGAGTCGGTTTCCCTGAATGAGATAAGGCAGATCGATATCTACTGCCAGGTCTTTGTCGGCCTCATTGAAATGTCCGTCAATAGTGGCTTTGTAGGCAAGTTTCACGGGCAGCTTGACGTAGGAGGCTATGTAGTTCTCAAACTCATCATTGGGATCGACCTCTATGTTGAACGTGAAATTGTTGTTGCCGGTGGTGGGCGGAGTGTGGCCACTCATGAACTGCGGGAAGCACTTTGCCGCCATGCTCTTTACGGCTGGCACGAGGCTTGCGAAGTTGTAATGTCCTTCCACATTGCCGTGCAGGAAGTCGGTGTCAATTGTCAGTCGCTTCACTCCTCCACTCTCGCTGGCTTCTACCACTAGGTCGTTGACATGGAAGCCCTTACCTGTTTGGCTATTGGTGAACGACATGTTGTCGATCTTCACATTGCCGGCAAGATTTGAGATGTTATTACCAGTAATCGACGCCGCCATGTTCAGATTCAATGCATTGGCAGGATATTTGTTTGTGAGGTTGAGTTTGGCAAAGTTCACATTCTTGGCGAGGAGGTCAAAGTCGTAGGACGAGTTAGGCCCGTCGAGAGTGAAGTCGCCCTTGAGGTCAACAATTCCGTTGGGGTCGTTGATATTGACCGAGCCGCTGTAGTTTTTGTGATTTACATCCACATCGGCAGTGATGTTGTGGTAGCGGTAGCCCTTGAGGTCAATGTGGTCAACCTTGCCGTTGATGTTTCCCACTATGTTGTTGTCGGCGAGCAGTGATGCATCCACATTGACATCCATCGCCACCATGCCCAGCAGGTCTTCCTTACTCAGCGCGCGTCCCAGGTTGAAGCCACCAGAGCTCACGTGGGCATCTATGGCTTTGGCGTGACCATCATTAGCATAGGAGCCTTTTACTGCCACATCACCCAAATCGGTATCGAGTTTGGCGTCGGCGGTGAGATTCGTCGGGTTGCCCTTGGCGTTTCCTTCTATGTGCACCGAGCCGCATTTATCAACTATCGTCTGTGCTTGCGACGGCAGTTTGGCAAAGTTTTGGGTTATGCGTGCTATCTCGTTGCGCGACGCTTTCAAGTCGATGTGGCGCACGTCGAAATCCATCACCTTGGGAGTGCGGATGTTGGTAAACGTTCCTGCCAGGTCGAGCATGATGTTGCCGTTCTGGGCGTTGACTTTTAAGTTCTTCACGTCGATCTTGTCGCGAGTGGCTACAGCATCAACAGTGAAATGAACAGGATCAACCCACTGCGCTAGTTTGGGGACGAATGTCTTGAGGTCGGCAAGCGTCACGTAGTTGTTGGTCATGTCGAGCGTGATGGGCTGCTGCTTGATTTCGTTTATGGCATTGCCCAGCGAGGTGTAGTGGAAGGTGGCATCGGCGGGTGCGATGTGCGTGCCTGGCAAATCCACCACGAGGTTGCTCAGCGATGTGCTCTTGTCGGTGATATGGAACAAGCCGCTCACATTCTTCACTTCAAGACCGTTTTTCTCATTAACCGCAAGGTGTTTGAGGTCGATTATGAAATCGTTGTTCTTGATTTGCGGCAGTCGCAGGTCGGCCATCAGGTCGGTAGCGTGGAGGTGGTTGGCATCAAACTCCCCTGGAGCTTTATAGGGCTCGTTGAGCACGTCGTAGCTGATGTCGCTGTTGCGCACGATGGCGTGCTCTATCTTGATGTCATAGGGTTTTGGCGGCTTGCCTGGCTTGGGCTTGAGTTTGTCGATAATGAACTGTAGGTTGGTGGGGCTGTATTTGTCGGGGCGTGTCACATGGCCATGCAGACCGTTGACCTCGGCAAAAGTGAAGACAAGTTTGCGATTTATAATTAAGTCATAGAGGCTCACGCCAGCGCCGAGCTTGTCCACGTTGATGAGTTCGCCATCGCTTTGGTCGGGGATATTGACCCCAGTGAGCACCACTTGGTTGAAGGGGGAGATTGAAATGCCGTCGATAGTGACATTGGTGCCAAGAAACTCACTCAGCTCGCGCTCGCCCACGGCTTTTATCTTGTTCTGGAAATAGGGCATGCTTAGTGCTAAATAGAGCGCGCCATAGGCTAAAACGAGCGCCACGACAACCATCATGATTGTCGACCGCAAGGTCTTGTAGCTCCATTTTAAAAATTTCTTCATGCCACCTGAAAATGTTTCGTTTTACTGCAGTCTCGCCATAAAGCTTCCTCTCTAAGATTGAATAGAAAGAAAATGGTTTAACTTACAAAGTTAGATAGAATTTTTCAAAATATCGCCATAATAGCCACAGAATAACATAGTTTTTTATAAATAAAAATCACTAATCGCTCATTAACAGGTGATTAGTGATTGTGCGATAAAGAACATGAGTCTCGTTAACTATTCCGAGTTCTGCTCTCTGATAGATTAATCATTTAATAAAAAGTCATAGACCTTTGTAACATCTGCTGCTGTGACATTGCCGTCGCCATTAACATCGCATGGGTTAACCGAAGCACTTGGTGGCACATCTCGCTCTATTTCGTAAACTAATGTGGATTCTTCCCTATTATGGTTTTCGTTGTGAAAGGCTAAATAGCATTTGTCTGAAAACAAATAAACACTACATTCGCAATAATCAGCAGCATAGTCAAAAAGCACATCTCTTAAAATAGTGCCATCTTCCGAAACAATGCTGAAGCCAACAATTTTTTCATTCTCTATTTTAGCACTAACATATTCATATTTCTCATCATTATTAAACAAGGTTTGAGAGATAGTGATATAAGCATTATCTTCATAAACTCCATTGATATACGGTTCGATTTCAAAAAGATCTAGAGCAATAAAACTTTTTTTAACTTCAAAATTATCATCAAGAATAGAGAATGAATCACCACCAATGTGTTCATAATTCTGTATGTAAAACGCGCTGTGGCCACCATAGCTAACATCTGGTGGGATACACCTGAGATAACCGCTTTCATTAAAAGCTATTTTTTCTACAATGTTAAAAGACTGCGCGATCGACACGCCACTTACGAGGCATGCAAGAAGGATTAATAAGGATTTTCTCATGTAGGTATAAGTTGATGTGTATAAATGAGTTAATAAAAAACAGTTTCTTTATACTATTTTGCAAATATAGTACAATTATTCTATTTTTGCAAAAAAAACCAAGTAAAGCCACAGTTGATTAGTTGTTTTCAAATCATAATTAATGGTATTTAATGATTTACCTTCAGAGTAATTATTTTGCTGTTACATTATTGATTTTGAATTTTCTGTGTTAACTTTGCCACTTTAAAACAATAATCACAATAACTAAAAGACTACAATTATGAAGAAATTTTTTTTATTTGCTCTACTTACATTAGTTGGAATTAGTGCTTATGCACGAAAAAGTTATGTAAATGTTTTTGCTCGTTACTCTAAGAATTCTTCACAAGCTAAAACGATGAATTTAACTGGAGACATTCCAAATGGAATAAAATCATATTATGATTGGACTTATGACCAAATAACAATAGGGCAATTGCTTAATTTGCTATCACAAGAAGGATATGAAGTGGAATTTATGAGTGGTAGTGGATATGTTGATGGCGATAATTATTCTAAAATGACTTATCTTTTATCAAAACAGGTATCTTCAAATGATGATAGTGCCATTAGTATCGTTCATAGTGATGATGGTGAAGCATACGAAGTAGCAAGGTACAACCTTCAGGGTATGCAAGTGAATGAGAACACTAAAGGTATCCAGATTATAGTTTACTCTAACTACACTACTAAGACTGTTATAGTAGAATAACACAATTAAATAACAATAAAACCCCAGCCTAGTTAATTCTAAGCTGGGTTTGTTTTTATTTAATCTTATCCCATTTACTTTCTCATATACTGTTGCTTTTTCTTTTTTTCAGAAACATTACCTGCTTGCGAACACCTCCGAGGTTTTTGCATGGTGTTGATCATATTTTCAGCTCTGAGAGAGGATTTTGACCTCTTCGAGGTAGTCATCCACACTTGGAACTATATCGTTAAGGAAAAATAGTTAAAAAAATACACATTATTATAGGAATTGCGAGTTTTTTGTCTAATTTTGCACCCGATTTTGAATTAAAATGGCATTGTCGCGATGGGTGTGAACCCCGCAAAGTGCTGATTGTTAAGAATAAAGACGATATAAAAATTAGAAAATGGCAGATAATCTTGTGATAGTGGAGTCTCCGGCAAAAGCTAAGACTATCCAGAAATTTTTGGGAAAAGACTACAAAGTCATGTCAAGTTATGGTCACATCCGTGACTTGGAGAAAAAGGATTTCAGTATTGATGTGAACAACGATTTCCAACCCATTTATGAGATACCAGAGGACAAACAAGCCCTTGTTCAGGAGCTCAAGAAAGCCGCCGCGGGAGCAAAGACCGTGTGGCTGGCAAGTGATGAGGACCGTGAGGGAGAGGCAATAGCTTGGCACCTTAACGAAGTGCTTGACCTGAAGAAGGAGAATACCCGCCGCATCGTGTTTCACGAGATTACCAAGCCCGCAATCCTTGCCGCTATCGAGAGCCCGCGTGACATCGACACCAACCTCGTTGATGCCCAGCAGGCCCGTCGCGTGCTCGACCGCATCGTTGGTTTTGAGCTATCGCCCGTGCTGTGGAAGAAAATCAAGCCATCGCTGAGTGCAGGCCGTGTGCAAAGCGTGGCAGTGCGACTGCTTGCCGAGCGTGAGCAGGAGATTCGCGACTTCAAGAGCGAGCAGTACTATCGCGTGAGCAGCGAGATGGTTGCCAGCGAAGACGAGAACGTGGTGCCCTGCGAGCTCAACAAGCGCTTTGCTACCCGCGACGAGGCAGTATTGTTGCTTGAGCATTGCAAAGATGCCACTTTCACTGTTGCCGATGTTCAGGTGAAACCAATCAAGAAATGCCCAGCTCCACCGTTCACCACCTCTACTTTGCAGCAGGAGGCTTCGCGCAAGCTTGGTTTCTCTGTGGCTCAGACCATGCGTGTGGCTCAGTCGCTCTATGAGAGTGGACACATCACCTACATGCGTACCGACTCGGTTAACCTGTCGAGTCTTGCCATTGGCACCATCAGCAAGGAAATCAAGGACTCGCTGGGCGAGAAATACTTAAAGGTGCGCAAGTACCAGACCTCGTCGAAGGGTGCCCAAGAGGCTCACGAGGCCATCCGTCCCACCTTTATCAGCAATCACGACATCACTGGCACTGCCCAGGAGAAGAAACTCTATAACCTGATTTGGAAACGCACCATCGCCTCTCAAATGGCCGACGCTCAAGTTGAGAAGACTCAGGTTGAGATAAGCATCAGCGGCCGCAAAGAGTTGTTTGAGGCTAGCGGTGAGGTAGTGAAGTTCGACGGTTTCTTGAAAGTGTATTTCGAGACCAGCGACGATGAGATTGCTACTCCCGAGTTCCACACGCTGCCACCTCTCAAAGTGGGCGATGTGCTCACTGAGAAAGAAGTGGTTGCCACCCAGCGCTTCACCCAGCAGCCCAACCGCTATAGCGAGGCAATGCTCGTGAAACGCCTTGAGGAGCTGGGTATTGGCCGCCCATCGACCTACGCCCCAACCATCTCGACCATTCAGGCGCGTGACTATGTTGTAAAGGGCGAGAGCAAAGGCACAAAGCGCAGCTTTGAGCAAATCACCCTCAAGGGCAACAAGATTACCACCAAGGTAAAGAGCGAGCTCGTGGGCAACGAAAAGGGCAAGCTCATCCCAACCGATGTGGGTATGGTGGTTAACGACTTCCTCACTAAATTCTTCCCGCAGATTCTTGACTACAACTTCACTGCAAAGGTGGAAACTGAGTTTGACGAGATCGCAGAGGGCAAGAAGAAGTGGAACGACGAGATTAAGGAGTTCTACAAGGGCTTCCATCCCGAAATCGAGAAGGTGTCGTCGTTGCGCCTTGAGCACAAGGTGGGCGAGCGCATTCTCGGCAACGACCCGTCAACAGGCAAACAGGTGTCGGTGAAGATTGGTCGATATGGACCACTGGTGCAGCTTGGCAGTACCGACGACGTTGAGAAACCACGTTTTGCATCGTTGCAGAAGGACCAGAGTGTGGCAACCATAACTCTCGAAGAAGCCCTCAAACTCTTTGAGATGCCTCGCACATTAGGCACATTTGAAGGTCAGGACGTAGTGGTGGCGATAGGCAAATATGGTCCTTACCTCAAGCATGACGGCAAGTTTGTGTCGGTGCCAAAGGAGATGTCGCCCTACAGCATCACCATCGACGAGGCTGCCGCACTCATCAAGGATAAGCGCGAAACCGAAGCTAAGAAGGTGCTGATGACCTTTGACGAGGAACCCGATCTGCAAGTGATGAATGGTCGCTTTGGCGCCTACATCGTCTATAAAAAGCAGAACTACAAGATTCCTAAGAAATACGACTCTTCGAAACTCACCCTTGAGGATTGCCGCGCTATCGTCAACGACGAAGCCAACCTCAGTAAGGGCGGGAAACGCAAAGCCGCTGCTAAAAAATGAAAAATGCGAGCTATTTAGGCTCGCAATTCACTATCGCCCCCGCTGCACTTATGGTTTTGTGCAGTGGGGGTGTTGTTGTTTAGTATCCATAGTCTTCTCCCACGAGAACTACCACATGGCGGCCCTGGTTGCGGCTGTTACGCAGCAGGTGGATGTAGCTGCAGATGCTCTCAGGGCTATTGCAGTTGTGGCACATGCCATCGATGTGGCATGGCGTGCTGATGTCAAATCGCTGGGCATTGATGGGTGACGCTGTGCTGCGGGCGCGGGCTATTGCGGTTTCCACGGTGGGTGCCACCTTGTTGAGGCCAATGATGAAAATCACCTTTTTAGGACCCCATGAGATTGCTGCCACACGGTTTCCATTGCCGTCGATGTTGACTATCACTCCGTCTTCGGAGATGGCATTGGCGCTGCTCAAGAACACATCAGCGCTGAAGGCGCGTAGATACATCTGTTGCTTCTCTGCAGGGTCGTCAACAGTATCACGGTCAAGCACTTCGAGTGTTCCTCGCTCCTTGAGTGCCTGTGGTATGCCCATGTCGCGCACTGTCATTGAGCCTCCCCAAGTCACGCTGCTGCCGTCGGCGATTAGGTCCATCACTTTGCTCACCGCCTCTTGCGGAGTGTGGCAGTAGAACGCCTCGATGTTACGACGTTTCAAGTTCTTAACAAGCTTCTCTCCAAGCAGGTTGTTTCTTATTTCAAGTGGTGTCATAGTTGTATATTTTATAGGATTTGTTTTGAACTGTTTTGTGCAAAAATAAAGTTCAACTTTAGATTTGCATAGTTTTTCGATTATTATTGTTGTTGTGCAACCTTGTCGGCATAGGCGCGTCCTATGGGGATCTCGGTGCCGCCGGTGAGGGTGAGCTGTGTGCGTGAGTAACTCTCGATGCGGTGCCGTGGCACTATGTAGCTCTTGTGTACTCTTACAAACTCGTTCTCGGGAAGCATGGCTTCGAGCGACTTCATGCTCATTTGCGTGATAACAGGTCGGCTATCTACGGTAAAGATTTTCACGTAGTTGTCCATCGCCTGTATATAGAGGATGGAGCTGAGTTGCACGGTGACATTTTTGTACTCCACCTTGACAGTAATTTCTTGGCCCTCAAGTGGCGGTGCGGCACTATAGTTTACGAGACGGATGGCTTGCTGAACCTTGTTGACGGCTTTCTCAAAACGACTGAAAGAGAATGGTTTGTGCAGGAAGTCAACAGCATTAAGGTCAAAGCCATCTACTGCATATTGAGCATAGGCTGTGGTAAACACCAAAAAGGTGCCTTGCGGAATCTCCTTGGCAAGGTTCACGCCGCTCACTTCGCCCATCTTCACATCTAGGAAGAGTAGATCAGGACGTGTACGTTTCACGTGCTCAATGCCCAAGAGTGGATTTGTGAAAGTGTCGAGCTCCATGTCATCCATTCGCTTGCAGAAGTTCTTAATCACTTCTAGAGCCATAGGTTCGTCATCGATTGCTACGCATTTCATGATTTCTTTAGATTTATGGTAAGATTAAGGTCAAACTGGTCTTCAGTTTGGTTGATATCTAGCCTGTAGCCGTTGCCGTAAATCAAGTCGAGGCGCTTGCGGCTGTTCTCGATGCCTATGCCCACGTGATTCTCGTCTTTGGGCTTGATGCGGATGGGGTTGCTGGTGGAGAGTGAGAACACGCCATCAACGACTTGCATATCAATGTTTATATCAGTCTCAACGCTGGTGCTCACGCCATATTTCAGTGCGTTTTCCACAAAGGTGATGAGCAACATTGGCGCGATGGTGAGACCGGGATATTTGCCGTCATTATTGTAGGTGAAGTTTACTTTAGTGCAAGCGTTTAGGCGGTTGCGCTGCAGGTCGATATATTGCTGCAGGTAATGAGCCTCGCTGTCGATGTCAACGCTGTCTTGGTTGGCATTGTTGTAGATGTAGCGCGTGATATCGATAAACTGCATGAAGGCGTCCTCGGTCTTGGGACTTTGAGTTACCACCATGCTGTAGAGGGTGTTGAGAGTGTTGAAGAGGAAATGCGGGTCGATTTGCGCCTTGTAGAGCGAGAGTTCGGCCTTATTTTTGGCAACTTCCAACTCCTGGCGTCGCGCTCGTAGCCGATATAACTGCCCCAACAGACCGATGGCGCTGCTGAAGGTCATCACTATTACGAATAGAAACCAAACAGCTTGCTGATGTAATCGGAACTTCATGGGTGAGAAAGTGCGCTGAGGGGGACCTCCTGCTGGAGGCTGGCCAGGCTGGCGCTGGAAGTGAAACTCCATCTTGTATTGCGAGAGCAGGTAGGTGATGCCAATCATTGCAAGCACCACTATCACAGCCCATATCAAGCGCTGCCGGTTTTTGAAGAGTGATGGAATGGTGAACACGCGGTTCACAAAATATACAATATATAGCCATGCCACAAGTAGACACACAAACAGCAGATTGTTTTCCAACCACCGCTCTATGGGCAGTAGGTATATCATCACTGGCAGCAACACGAGGCAAAAGAACAGGTCGATCAAGAGTTGCACCTTTTTGCCTGCCATTATTTTGGCGTTATGGGTTATTGATGTTGTGTTCATAGTTTGATTAATTTGATTAAGGTTCTTGGATGCGCTTGCGGTACATATAACAGTAGTAAGGCTTGGAGGGGGTATTGAATCGCTCAACCAATTCCTCGTGCACTCTCTCATAGCCATGGGCATCAAAATATTGCCAACTGCAGGTGCTGTCGGTGATATGATAAGTCCACCTCGCGCCACGGTCGATTAGCATTGGCATAAGTCGCTCTTGCAGTGCTTTGGCGTAGCCACGCTTTTTGCTTATTAAGAATGAGAACTTAGCGCTGTCTTCATTCATGAGATTTAGCAGTTCGTGCTCGGTACGCAGTAGGTAGGCAGTGGTTTCAAGCACTTTTTTGCGCTCCTCGTCATCTTTGTCGGCCAAGAAATCCTCAACCCATTGCATTGAGGTGTTGACATCGTCTTTCATGCGGGCAAAAGCTACTGCCTGCATAGTGCCGTCATCATCACAAGCCTGGAGCGCAAGTTGCGGATCGAGGAACAAGTTGAGTACCACTTCACGAGCGAACTCAATTTGGTGCTCAATACCGCTGGCAATATCCTTCTTCCACATCTTGGCAAGCTCAGCCGCCACGATGTCGATATTGGCCATATTAAAAGGCTCGATAATCATCCTTAAGTGATAAGTGTATAAGTTTTAAGTGGCTACGCCTCTATTGCCGCACATGGCTCTTTACGCCTCAAAACGTGGAACGAGGAAAGAAAAACTACTTTCCACTTTCCACTGTATTAGAACTGGTTCTCTACAATGTCGGTGAGCACATCGCTCATTTCGAGACCTGCTGCGCGCACTTGCTGTGGGATGAAGCTTGTGGCTGTCATGCCAGGGGTGGTGTTTACCTCAAGCATATTGATGCAGTCGCTGCCGTCGGGGTTCTTGGTGACGATGTAATCCACACGTATGATACCATTGCAATGCAGGATGTCGTAGATACGACTCGTCTCGGCTTGCAGTGCGGCGGTCAGTTCTGGGCTGATGCGAGCGGGTGTAATCTCCTCAACTTGGCCGTTGTACTTGGCGTCATAGTCGAAAAACTCGTTGTCGGTAACAACCTCGGTAACAGGGAACACTACGCTCTTGGTCTTGGTCTTATAGCAGCCCACGGTGACCTCGGTGCCGTCGAGGAAGCGCTCAACCATCACCTGGTTATACTGCTTGAAGGCATTCTTGATGGCTGGTGCAAGTTGACTCTTCTCCTTTACTTTGGTAACGCCAAAGCTTGAGCCGTCGTCGGTGGGCTTCACAAAGCATGGCATGCCAAGGTCGCGCTCGATGTCATCTTCAGTGATGTTGCGTTCAACGTCTTTGATCAACAATATGCTGTCGGCAACAGTCACACCGAATGGACGCATATAGTTGTTGAGCATATATTTGTTGAACGTCAGTGCCTCCACAAGCACGCTACAGGTTGAGTAGGGCAGACCAATGAGGTCGAAGTATCCTTGCAAGATGCCATTCTCACCAGGTGTGCCGTGGATAGTGATGTAGGCGTAGTCGAATGTTGTCTTCTCTCCTTTTTTGTCTTTGTGCTTGAATGAGAAGTCGTTTTTGTCGATAGGTGCTATGCTGCCGTCGTGAAGATTCACGTGCCAGTCGTTTTTCCTGATGACGACGATATAGACGTTGTAGCGGTCACGGTCAAACCAACTGTAAAGACCCTGTGCCGAGCGCAGCGACACCTCATGCTCCGACGAGTCGCCACCACACACGATGGCTATATTTCGCTTTGTTTTCTTCATTGCAGTTTTGTGTGTTATGTGATTTTATTTATTCAAGTGCAAAGTTATAAAAATATTATCAAACAATTACAAACAATCATATAAAAACCATTTTCAGTGTAAATAACGCTTGTTTTTAATTGATTGAAACATAGTGATGTAGCAAACTGCAAGGTTGTTGTTTTCCTGGTGTCGTGTTTTTTAGGTATAAATTTGCGATGTAAAAACCAATCAACTGTATTTTATTCATTTCTAAAACACATTACATTATGGAAACTAACACTGAAACAAAACAGCGCACAAAGGTATTTAACGTGATTATCCTCGACAAGAGTGGATCGATGACGAGCATCGCAAAGCAGGCGGTAGATGGTGTGAACGAGAGTATTGCTTCAATCAAGCGCGGCCAGGAGAATCGCCCCGAGCAGAACAACCTGCTCACACTGGTGGCATTTTGCGGTTGCGAAATAAAGAAGATTTATGAGCAGTGCCCCATTGGTGAGGTGAAACCTATAAACAGTGATGATTATAAGCCTTGCTGCATGACTCCACTCTACGACGCCATAGGCAACACCATCACCGCCGTGCATCGTCTTATGGAAAACGAAAAGAACGCTATCGCCAGCGTGACTATCATTACCGACGGCTATGAGAATGCCTCTAAGGAGTTTACCCACAAGTCCATCAAGAGCCTTATTGAGGCCTACAAGAGCGAAGGTTGGCTCTTTGCTTACATTGGTGCTGATCACGATGTGGAGTCAGTGGCATTTGGGCTGGCTATCGACAACAACATGCGATTTGAGAAAACCAATGCGGGCACTCGCTTAATGTTCAATAAATTTCAGGAGTGTCTAAGCGATTATGTTTGTGAAGCGACGTCAATGATGCTCAACGAAGACCTTGACGACTATCAGAGAAAAGAAAATCTCTGCATAAGTTCTAAAGGATTCTTCAAGAGAAATAAAGAGGAATGATTAAATAGTTGGTAAAGTGTGTCATGTTCAGCAACATGGCACACTTTTTGCTGGTTTATATTCTAACTATTGCAAAACTTCACTACCATGAGTCAAATCATAAAAACATTTCGAAAATTAAATATGGAGTTACGGTATGGCGTGATATATCTTGCCATGCCTTTAGCATATTTGAATAATAGCGTAGGTTCTGATTACAGGCGGCTCATAGACTCTCCAGAATTAATGTCGTGGCTCAGAGACATGACTGGCTTTGATATTCAGATAGTCGAAATTCCAGATTTGGACCTTCCAACCCTCATCGCCAGGCGCATCAATGTGGGCAATGCTGGCAAGGATGCCGTGGTGCAGATGCCGCTCAGCAGTGAGTCGATTGGCGAAATTAAGCACTTTGCCGAGAGTGCTATCGATGTAGTGAGCACCGAGGAGGGCGATAAAGTGCTGCATCCTGAAGATTGGCATGAGTTTATGCGTTCAAAGAGGTTCGAAATGCCTCATAGCATTAATCAAAGTGAGTTGATACTTCGAGAGGCAAATCTCCCCCAGAAAAAGACGTGGCGTGAAAAGCTTATTCGCGAGCAAAAGGAAGGCAAAGAAGCTATTGAATTTGATGCTGATTATGCCGAAAATTATGCTATTGATGGTTCTGTATTTTATAATGAATCTTATCAATGCACTTTTGAGCCATCCACTGAGATTGAAGATGAGGAAGACGAAATCCTAACTATTAAGCAGGAACGAGAGAAGGCGCTGAAAGCCATTCAAGCGCAGATTCTTGATTTTGTGACAAAGTTTCAAGCCGACCCAACGCAACTCATTCGCACCTTGCTTGAAGGAAAAATAGTGATTGGCAATAATCGACTTAGTCCACTGGTGGTGAATAATGACATGAAGATTGTGCTGCCTTACTATAACGAGGTGGAAGTGAAGATGCCCGCCATGTGCCGAGCCATCTATATCCTCTTCTTGAAGCATCCCGAAGGCATTGCGTTGCGCGACATCAGCGACCATCGTGCCGACCTTGAGAACATCTACTCGATGGTGATGCCCGGTCGCAATGAGGAAAAGGCGCGTGAGGCTATCGACAACCTGCTTGATCCTATGAATAACACTCTCAACGAGTATATCTCAAAGATTAAGCGATGCTTCAAGTTGTGCATCATCGATGATCAGCTGGCAAGCAACTACATTATCACTGGCAAGCGCGGAGAACCTTACCGCATAACCCTCGCCCCATCACTCATCACCTTGCCACGTGCTGTAGAGGGGTAAACAAAAACCACGGCAGAACCGTGGCATAGAAAACAACATTTAGGGTGGTTGTTATTTTACTTTGAGGGCATCGAAGAAGTGCCACATCACGATTGCTGCTGAGCAGGCAATGTTTAGCGAGTGCTTGGTGCCGTGCTGGGGAATTTCAATGCAGCAGTCGCAGGCATCGACCACTGCCTGGTTCACCCCCTTCACCTCGTTGCCAAAGACGAGGGCATATTTCTCGCTTGGCACAACAGGAAAACTCTCAAGGCTGATGCTGCCATGCACCTGCTCGATGGCACAAATCTTATATCCCTGCTCTCGCAGTTGCTCCACAGCTTCGAGGGCGGTTTTGTGATAGGTCCACTCCACGGAATCCTCTGCACCGAGGGCCGTCTTGTGAATCTCGTGGCTTGGCGGCTTGCCAGTGATGCCGCACAGGGCAATCTGCTTGATGACAAACGCGTCAGCAGTGCGGAACACACTGCCCACGTTCATCTCGCTGCGCACATCATCAAGCACCACAGCAACTGGTATTTTTTCTACTTGCTTAAACTCCTCGGTGCTGATGCGATGGAGGTCAAGCATTGATTTCTTTTGCATTGATATTGCAATATTATAACTAGAATTTCTAGAAACTCTAGACAATCTAGAATCTCTAGAAATTCTAAATATGATAGACTTTTTTTACAGGCGTTTTGCCAGTTCGGCGCTTTGGGCTTCGTAGCCAGGTTTGTTGAGGAGGGCAAACATGTTTTTCTTGTAGGCCTCCACGCCGGGTTGGTTGAATGGATTCACGCCTAGCATGTAGCCGCTCATGCCGCAGGCCTTCTCAAAGAAGTAGATGAGCTGGCCCAGGTACTTCTCGGTGAGTGCTGGCAGGGTGATGAGCATGCAGGGCACGCCACCATCCACGTGAGCAAGGCGGGTGCCGAGTTCTGCCATCTTGTTCACCTCGTCAACACGCTTGCCAGCGATATAGTTGAGGCCGTCGAGGTCAGCGTCGTCGGTGGGAATCACCACCTCGTTGCGCTGCTTCTCAACGGTGATAACAGTCTCGAAGATAGTGCGCTCGCCATCCTGAATCCACTGTCCCATTGAGTGCAGATCGGTGGTGAAATCGACGCTTGCAGGGAAGATGCCCTTGCCGTCCTTACCCTCGCTCTCGCCATAGAGCTGTTTCCACCACTCGGCGAGGAAGTGCAGGTTGGGGTTGTAGTTCACCAGAATCTCAATCTTCTTGCCAGCCTGATACAGAGCATTGCGGGTAGCGGCATAGTTGACCATCATGTCGGCAGGTGCCTTCTCCATCTCAACGGCACCAGCAACCAGGGCGTTGATATCAAAACCTGCTATGGCTACTGGCAGCAAGCCCACTGGTGTGAGAACTGAGAAGCGACCGCCCACATTGTCGGCGATGACGTAGGTCTTGTAACCCTCTTGAGTGGAGAGACTGCGCAGAGCGCCACGTTTAGCGTCGGTGATTGCCACAATGCGCTTGGCAGCCACGTCCTTGCCCACTTGCTTCTCAAGCATGTTCTTCAAGAGACGGAAAGCAATAGCAGGCTCAGTGGTGGTTCCCGACTTCGAGATTACCACGATGCCGAACTTTTTGTCTTCAAGAAGCTTCATCAGGTCGTAGAGATAATCCTCGCCAATGTTGTTGCCTGCAAATACCACTTTGGCGCCCTCGCCCTGCTTGAAAGCGGCGAAGTTGTCGCTCAACGCCTCAATTACGGCTTTTGCACCTAGATAGCTGCCGCCAATGCCGATTACAACTACATATTCGCACTCCTGTCGAAGTTGGCGTGCTGTGGCGTTGATGTCGTCGAGTTCGGCAGCGGTTATCTCACTAGGCAAGTGGAGCCATCCCAGGAAGTCGTTGCCTGCACCGTCGCCCTTCTCAAGAGTCTCGGCAGCAGCAAGCGCTTGAGGTTTCAACACTTCAATATCTTTCTCACTGACGGTTCCAAGAACCGATTTGTTGCAAATGCTAATCATATATTATAGTTCTTAGTTTATAGTTCAGAGTTTATAGTTAGTTGAGAGGGGAGAGTTGAGAGTTCATAGTTCACAGTTCATAGTTCTTAGTCGAGAGTGAAAAGTTTGTGCATTCTGCATTAATTAAATTGGCATCGTATAGGCGCGGCGACGCTTATTGAGCGTGGTGTCGAAGTATTGCCATTGCCTTTGCACCATCTCGTTGTGTTCGAGTTCGTGACTGCTTTCGGCCCATTTATAGCCTAACTTGAAGAAGCAGGGAAGAAGGTCGGTAAAGAGCAGTGAGTTCACACCTTTGCTTTGATATTCGGGCTTCACTGCCACAAGCAGCAGATCTACAACATCATTCTTCTTGAATGCTTTAAGCATGTGATACCATCCAAATGGGAAGAGGCGGCCACGGTTCTTGATGAGCGCCTTCGACAGAGATGGTATTGCAATGCCCACGCCCACCAGTTCGCGAGTGTCGTTCTTGATGATTAGCGACAGGTCTTCGAGTGGCAGATAAGGCAAATACATTTTGATGTAGTGCTCAATCTGTTTCTCGCTTAGTTGTGAGTAGCCGAAAAGGTTCTCAAACGCCTCGTTGATGAGTTTGAAAATAGCCTGACCATAGTCGGCAACAAGTTGCTTGCGGTTGGTGTATTTGATGTTGTCAACGTTAAAGCGCTTCTTCACGATGTCGCTGATGCGCTGCAACTTCTCAGGTATCTCATCAGGAACCTTGATGTGGAATTCCACCCAGTCAACGTCCTTTACAAATCCCATGCGCTCCAGCTGCTTGGGGTAGTATTCGTAGTTGTAGATAGTGGCGTTTGTGCCCACCTCGTCGAAGCCCATCACAAGGCATCCCTCTGGGTCCATATCGGTGAATCCAAGAGGACCGGTGAGCTCGGTCATGCCTTTTTCCTTGTTCCACTTCTTAACGGCTTCGAAGAGAGCGTCAACCACTTCGTCATCGTCGATGAAATCGACCCATCCAAAGCGGCCCTCCTTCTTGTCGTGACTCTCGTTGAAGCGGTGGTTTATTATGCCGGCAATGCGCCCCACAGGCTTTCCGTCGCGATAGGCCATGAAATAGACACTCTCGCAGAATTCAAATGCCGGGTTTTTATCAGGCATCAGTGTGCCTATCTCATCGCTGATGAGTGCAGGCACATAGCACTTATTGTCACGGTAAAGAACATCAATGGGGTACTTCACATACTTGCTCAGTTCTTTTTTGGTAGGTTCTATTTTTCTAATTTCTACTGACATAATTCTTTGTGCTTTATTATCGTGACTGCAAAGATACAGTTTTTTCGTCACAAAAAGACTAATATTAAAACATTTTTACTACCTTTGCAGCCTGATTAGGGGATTATAGAACATCCTTTATCAAAAAGTTCGGGGTGTAGCACAGTTGGTTAGCGCGCCACGTTCGGGACGTGGAGGTCGGAAGTTCGAGTCCTCTCACCCCGACTTTGAAACACGAAAAGCGACAAGAGATTTGAGTCTTTTGTTGCTTTTTCGTGTTTTTTGAATGAATGGAAAGTTTTTTGAGTTCTTATTTGTTGTTATGTCTTGAATTATGCTTAATTTTGGAGTTTGAATTATTAATTGAAAAATTATAATCATGAGATATCAAAAAGTCTTTTTAGCATTGCTGCTTTTTTCCATGTGCTTGACGGCGGTCGCCGAAGATTTTGATGGCATACCTATCAACTCCAAGCAAAACAAGTGGGCATCGAGCAAATATTTTGCAAAGGGAATAGAGGCTATCAGCGACGATGACCTGGAAATGGCACTCGACATGTTTGAAAAGGAGGTGAAGCAGCATCCGTCTAATGGATATGCCATCTGCAACCTCGCTCAGTGCCAGTTTATAGCAGCCAGAAATGAGATGCGTATTGTGATTTACAGTGATAATAGTAGCGAGCAAGATATTGCAATTGCAAAAAAGCGGGGCAATAAAGAGATAAATGACGCATTGCCTTTGTTTGACAGAGGTCTTACAAAACTGCCTTCAACCGATGGAGAGGCTTTGTGCCAGGCCTATCGCATAAAGGCTTTTATGCTTCGCAACCTCGAAAATGTTGACAGCACACAGGTTGCCGAGTGCTACGAAAAAGCAATAACTGTGCATCCCTGCAACGATGCCTATGAAGGCCACATGGATTTCTTTTTCAACGACACCGAGGTAGTTGTTGCCGATGCTCAGGCCCTTCGCAAGCTCTATCCCGATGACCCCTCCAACGTGAAGCTGCTGGCTTATATGGCCTATCGAAGCGAAGATTTTAGTCAATGCGTAGCGCTATGTGAGGAGTATAACGCTATGATCAAGAGCCAGGAGGAGGATGCCCTTGACAGTCAGGTAGCCTCACTACAACTAATGACTTTGAAAGAGCTGGGCCGAAATGAGGAAGCCATGGATCTAGCATTAAAATATATCGAGGATTATGAGCTTAATGATGCCGCACAAATCTTTATGATGCTAGCCCAGATAGAACCAGAACTTGCCGAGATAAAAGTTAAGCAGAGGCTGTTTGCCGAGATTAGTGACAAAATGTTGCTATGGAATACCATGCTTGGTCGCATCATGCAAATTAAAAAGGACTACGGCAGTGCCCTTGGCTACTTCAAAACAGTGGAAAAGACCGATCAAGTGGCGTTCATCTACAATGAGATTGCCAAGTGCTACTATATGCTAGGCGACACTGAAAATGCAGTGAAATATATCGACGCAGCAACCATCATGAATGAGGGTGAGGAATATCTGTCTCAGCGCGACCACATGCTAGTAAACTGCGGTATGGCGAGCAAGTTGATTAGCGAGAAGATGACGGGGGTGGAGCTTACAAATAATATAGACAATACCCAGCTTCTACAGCGATTTATACTTGCCGACCTGTTGCTGCAAGAGCGCGATTACGCCCAAGCCGCCACAATTCTTGAGCCACTGCTTGACAAGGATGACGACGCATCGGCCCTTTCGCTCTATGCTACAGCTCTTAGAGGTTTGGGGCGTGATGATGAGGCGCAGCGCTGCATGCAGCAAATCACTGAGATTGACCCCATGCCACAGAGTGCTATTCCTAATATTATTCCTGCTTTATATGCCACAGGACGCAGTGATGAGGCACTGAAGCTTGCCAACTCCCTGGCGTTGCAATGGGAGAATTATCAACTAGATTCTAGTGGCGAGGAGATTCCCGAATCATGCTATACCATTGCCACTTTGTTTGCTCAGATTGGCGAGATGGACAAGGCGCTGGAATATCTCGAGAAGCATTTCCTGCACGATGATATGCCCTATGACTTTGGGCTTATGGAACGTGACTGGCGCCTCGACAATGTACGCGAGCTGCCTCAGTACAAGACTCTTATCGAGAAGTACAAAACAATATGGAAAAACAATGCGACCACCATCAAAAATCCAAGTAAGTCATGAAATATTTCACCACACATAGCATCGTCATCATTGTTGCAATTATTATTGCCAGCGCTATGGGAATAGCAGCCCAGTCGCTGGCTAGTGGATATGATGACAGTACCGAATACTTCGACAGCAAGAAGCACAACAAATGGCATAACAGTCCAAACTTCAAAAAGGGCCTTGCTATACTCAATGACGTCGATGAAACTGAGGACATAGATTATGAAGGAGCCATCGCATTACTTGAGAATGAGATAAAGCAGCATCCTGGTAATGGATATGCTGTGTGCAGTGCTGCCATGGCACGTATGAATGAGGAGAACATGGAACTGAACATGTTTATCATAGAACTGTTATATGGTAATAACGGATTGAGCGAGGAAGAAGCCGAGAATCTCTTACATAAACGCATTGAGAAATCAAAGGAAGTAGCGCATGAAGTGATTGAGATGCTCGAAAAGGGCATAGCGTTGATTCCAGCAGCCGACAAGGAGAACCGCTGCAAGGCCTATATCGCCTGTGGCGACCTGCAAAAAGAGGTCTTTGAAGACGACGAAAAAACGTTTGCCGCCTATGAGCAAGCTGCAGCTATTTTGCCTTGCCATAAGAGCTACGACAAGCTAATGAGGTACTACCTTGGCCAAGGCGACAATGACAAGGCCATATTCTACGCCTCAAAACTTGGCAGCATGATTGACGACGACAACCAGGCATTATGCTCACTGGCACAAATGTATATCGACAATAAAGATTACGATAAGGCCGAGGCGCTCATCAACAAGGCTATCGCCAATTACGACGGCGACAAGGATGCCCATCAGCTGCTCATCAGTGTCATGATGGAAAAAGGTAAATATCAAGAAGCCCTTGACCAGACTATTGATCATCTTTCAGGTAATGAACTTTTAGAGAATTTGAGTGCTCTCTACGATGTTAATGACGACTGCAAATCTATGGTAATCAATAGGCTGCATCAGTTGGAGGCTCAGGCTGACATGAGAAGTAGCGATGATAAGCAAGAAAAAACAGAGTGGAGATATTTTGAGGGAACGTTGCATTATTTTGACAAGGATTACCGTAGCGCCCTCACTTGTTTTGACAAGTTGGTGGAGAGTAAGCCGACGCCCTCTCTGCTCTCGTTGAAGGCCAACTGCCACTATATGCTTGGTGATGCTCCTAAGGCCATTAAAATCCTTGATTATGCTTTGAGAATGCCAGAGAAGTTAGAGGAAAATAACCAACAACAGCTCATGAGCGATAAAATCAGGTATGAAATGTTGTGTGGCATGACCGATGAGCATATTTATGACTCTGAAGTCTATTGCAAAGCTTTTACCGATGAGTTAGATATAGGATATGAGGGCATGGCGCGAGGTTATTTCAACAAGGGCCAGTATGCCCGTGCCCTTGAGGCGTGTGACGAGTGGGCCGAGAAATCTATTGATGCCATAGAACCTAGATATGTTCGTGCCTATGTTCTCATGCTGTGGGGAAAAACTGATCAAGCCCGCGAGGAGATGCAAGATATTATCAATGACGAGAATTGCTCTGCCGAGAGAAAAATGTTTGCACTCTTATATATGGGTGAGACAGAGAAATCAAGAGCTATGCTCGATGAAATGGCACAAAACAGTAAGCTTGTAGCAGCTGCTACTGAGCCTGACGAGTCACTCATTCAGTTGGAGACGATGTCGTTCTATAACCTTGCTTGTGCTTATTCACAGCACGGCGACATCGACCGCGCACTCCACTTCCTAGAGCGCCATTATGCTGAAGATGACGGAGCCACCGACTTCGACTATGCCATCCTCGACGATGAGCTCAACAATGCCCGTAAGGACCCAAGATTTATTGAAATCGTAAACCGCTACAAGCAGCAATGGCTTAATGGCAAGTTAAATCAGAAGAAATAATGGAGAACAAAGAACACACCCCAGGATGGATAAAGCTCTTGATAGGGCTGTCGGCGCTGCCGTTGCTATGGTGGCCAGTATCGCTGCTGCACGACACAGGCTTCGTGTTTGACAGCACCGTGCGCATGCTCATGATGATATTCCCGTTCTATGCGCTCCTCTCGCTGGGTTTTGCTTGGCACTGCCGCAACGAGCGCCGCGAGGTGATGTGGGTGCTCCTGGTGCTGCTGTGGCTCAGCTACGGAGCAATTTACACCCTGGCAAGTATTAAGTAGTAAGTGTTAAGCCGCTAGATAATCTAGAAGTTCTAGAATTTCTAGAAGATCTAGAAAAGTAAAAACTCAAAACCGACAACTAAAAAACTAAAACATATGATCAACGATTTAAAGATTTTTTGCAAGAACACACAAGAGTATATCGACATTGACGGTGGCGACACCTTGCAGCAGATATACGAGACTATCGAGAAGCGCATACCGTTCAGGCCCATCTGCGCTATGGTAAATAACAAGGTTGAAGCGCTCAATTATCCTGTCTTTGCTCCAAAGATGGTGGAGTTTGTGGAGCCTCTAGCCCCACAGGGTATCAGGGTGTATATTCACTCGTTGTGCATGGTGCTTTATAAGGCAATCGAGGACCTGTTTCCTGGCAAGCGCCTGCGCATTGAGCACAGCATCTCAGGTGGTTTTTATTGCAAAATCAAGCACGAAGAGGATTTGCTCACCCCCGAGAATATAGAGCGTATCAAAGCCCGCATGCAGGAGATTGTGGATCAAGATATCAAGTTTGTGCGCCGCGAGCGACTCACTACCGACGTGGTGGAGATGTTCCGCAAACAGGGTCTTAACGACAAGGTGCGTCTGCTTGAGTCGAGCAACGATCTCTACACAGTATTCTATAAACTCGACAATATCATCGACAGCTATTACGAGCCCCTGGCCCCCTCAACTGGCCATCTCAAGGCGTTCAACCTGGAGCCTTATAAGGATGGAATGTTGCTGCTAGGCCCTGATCCTAACGATGAGACCAAGCCACGAAAGTCTTATCCCATGGAGAAGATGTTCAAGGCATTTACCGATTATGTGAAGTTTAACGACATCGTGGGTCTCGACGACGTGGGCACACTCAACAAAGGCATTGAGAAGGGGTATGCTCCCGAAATCATCAACGTTGCCGAGGCTCTGCACGACAAGATGTTTTCTCGCATCGCCGACGATATTACAGAGCGATACCACAATGGTGGTGCCAAGGTGGTGCTAATCGCTGGACCATCGTCGAGCGGCAAGACCACTTCAAGCAAGCGACTGGCCATTCAGCTGCTCACCAACTATATCGTGCCAAAGGTTATCTCGCTCGATAATTACTTTGTGGATCGCGCACACACACCACTTGATGAGAAAGGCGACTACGACTACGAGTCGCTCTATGCACTCGACCTGGAGCTGTTTAACAAAGACCTAAAGGCGCTGATCAATGGCGAAGAGGTGAAGATGCCTACCTATAACTTCCAGACAGGTGCTCGAGAATACCGTGGCGACACTTTGCAACTCAAGGAGAATAACATCCTGCTTATGGAAGGCATCCACGGACTGAACCCAGAGCTCACTAAGGAGATACCCGAGGAGATGAAATATCGCGTGTATGTGAGTGCTCTCACCACTCTGAGCATTGACGACCATAACTGGGTATCGACAAGCGATAACCGACTGCTGCGCCGCATCGTGCGCGACTATAAGTATCGTGGCGTAGATGCTAGGGCGAGCATCTCGCGATGGCCCAGCGTGCGCCGTGGTGAGGAGAAATGGATATTCCCCTATCAAGAGAATGCCGACGCCATGCTCAACTCGTCGCTACTCTTTGAGCTTGCGGTAATCAAGAATCAGGCCGAATTTATCCTCAGGCAAGTGCCTAACAACGTGCCCGAGTATGCTGTCGCCAATCGTCTGCTGCAGTTCTTGCGTTACTTCAAGTCGATTGACGATGCTCCAGTTGCTATTCCAAGCACCGTTCCTGGTAGCAGCACCACACTCATTCCAGGCACCAGCCTAATCCGCGAATTCCTAGGCGGAAGCAGCTTTCGAGACTAATAATACCACCCAGACTTGAAGGTCTATTAGGTGAAAAAATCAAGGGTCGCACAGTAAGTTGTGCGGCCCTTGATGGTTATGGATGAAAGGTTATGTGATATAACCCTCTAAGTTTAGAGATACTACTCGTCCTCTACAAGACCAGTGTAGCGGAAGCCGCTAACTTTGTACTTGGTGTTTATACCCATCATTTCGGGCAAAACGTCATCGCTGAAGCTGATGTAGAACTCGATGTAGTCAACCTTTATGCCGTTAGGCTTGGTGTAACCGTTCTTGATGATTTTACCATCGGTGATTGTGATTTTATCACCAAAAGGAGTGTCTTCTTCAAAAACCTCTTCATAGTTACCTGGACCATAGAGGTTCTTGGCATCGGTTGCCTTGAATGTGAGGTTGTTCAAGTCAAGGTCCACCTCCACCTGATAGGGAACAAAGGAATTAACGTTATCGATAATGTACATCTTGTTGGGAACGTTGGCGGCTGTGTTGCTAGTGGCGATGTTGTAAACACCATCACCGAACCAGTCATCGTCATAGACTTCACCGTTCTCGTCGAGAGCGGCAAATGTAACGTGCCATTCACCTGCAGCCTCCATAGTTGCAGTGTTCTGAACTTCGTCTTTCTCGCATGATGTGAATGCCACGAGCATTGCAATCAGCGCAAATATTGAATATAATGACTTTTTCATAATCTTATTCTCCTTTCTTTTAATTATTCAGGAATAGGAAGTCCGCCAGGGAAGTTTGACTCATCAATTGGAGTGAGTATAGCACCACCGCCAATGTAGTAGTTCAACCTATAGGTAAAGATGCCAGTCTCGGGGTCAAAAACTCCATCATACATCTGCTCGGGATCCTCGGGATCGTAGAAGTAGAAGTCACCCTCCTCAAGGAGTTCAACAGTGTTGTCCTCGTTTAATTGAATAATTGACTCTGCATCGAAGTCATAGGGGTAGCCTGGATATACACCATATGTGTAGTAACCACAGAGCAAGTCGCTGATGAGGTATTGGTTTTCTTCCAAATACTGAATGCTGATTGGCGAGTTGTAGTAGTGGCGAGCAGCATTAGTCTTGTGCTTGCACTCACCCCAGTAGATGTTGTCGAAGTGGCCAGGGTTGTTAACAAATACAGTACGTGTCTCGTTTGCCACATTGCCATCTTTGTCGGCTACTGAATAAATCACTGTGTAGAAACCAGGAGCGCTTGTGTCAACATTGTTCATCACTTCCACATTGCTGGTAAGATCTTCATCGCCCAGCGCTGCACTGAAGCCTGGTTCTTCATAATCATCCCCCACGCTCAACAGGACGTCACCACCCTCAAGAGTGATAACAGGATAGTAGAGGGTATCAGTCAAGCCTTCGGTGGTCTTGTCGCATGAAGTTAGCGATAAGGCAACCAAAGCACTGAATGCTAAATATTTTAATATCTTCATAATAAAATCGTTTTAAGTATTAACCTTAACTATAATTATTTAGCCCAGAATACAGGTGCATTGTCACCTGGATAGGTTGGAGTGTTCTGGTTGCGGTTAGCCGATGACTCAGCGTATGGGAACCTCTGAAGGATACCAGTAAGTGCTGGGTTACATTTGATTGGGCGATAGAGTTTACCTGGTTCTACTAATTCAGGGTGATATTGTCCAGTAGCCTCGTTATAAACGTTTTCTCCCTTTACGCTACTCATTTCTGGATAACCCAGACGACGCATCTCGCACCAAGCCTCGAAGCTATTGTAACCCGAGAGGTCAACCCACTTCTGGATACCAATGGCTTGCTTGTAGTTGTTCACGTCGAGTGGATATTGTGCAATAGCATCTTCGGCACCTGAAGCACCAACCTTGCTGAACGAAGCGTTGATGGCTTTAGCAAAGTATTCTTGTGCTTTGCTAGCGTTCTTATTCTTTGCATAGTACTCACAAATGAGGAAGTTGATTTCCGAAACACTCATCAGCACAACGGGATCGTTGAAGTGTGCGTTTGGACGGCACCATTTAGCAACACCAAACTCAGTGGGATTTGTAGAGAAGTTAGTACCACTCACACCACCAGCATACTGATTGCTGCCATTAGGTGAGAAGTAAGCAGAGAGACGTCCATCTACGAATCCATCGCTTGGCACGCTCATAGTGTTGAGCAGAGCAACGTTGAGGATGATGTTCACTTGCGAAGCACCATAGCTAGCAAATGCGTCTTCCAAGTAGAATGGGTTGGCTTGACCTGCCTCGTCCTTCCAGCAACCAGCAAACTGCACGTCCTTGGTTGGGAAGTTGTCCTCGTCGATAAGAGCTGCAATCTGGCTGTTTACGTCCTTAGCACCGCTCTCACGAGTGAGGATGCGGAGTTTCAGAGCGTTGGCAAACTTAATCCAGTCTTTAGCAGTGCCTCCAGGGAAGAGGATGCTAGTACCTACTTGGTCGCTAGCTTTCACTTTGCTAAGAGCGTCGTCAAGTTCGGCGAGAATACCGTCATAAATTGCTTGTCCATCATCATATTTAGGAGTGAGGTTGCTCAGGTCTAATGCCTCAGAGTAAGGAACCTCTCCATAGCAGTCAACAAGCACTTGATAGGTGAAAGCACGCAGCACAGTGGCGGCAAGGTAATTGCCCCACTCTTCATTAGCTTTTGCATAATCACGAATGTACTTGATGTTGTTCAAAGCACGTGTGTTGAGCTGACGGTACATAGAGCTTGAGCGTACAGCACTCTGGTTGAATTGGCTGTAGTCAAGGTAGTTGCTAGTACCGAACTCTTGTGAGTAGTGCTGTGCAAAGTATCCGCCCACGGTGCGCAGGTAGTCGCCATAGCTGTGTGCGATATTCATCTCGGCAGCAGGCAGCATCATGTCGGGAGTCATATTCTCCTCGGTGGGAGAGTTGGGGTCTTGGTTGATGTCAAGGTAGTTGTCGCATGAGGTAGAAACTAAACCTAGCACCAAAAGACTTGCTAAAAATATCTTTTTCATAATCTTATTCTCCATTAAAAATTAGTACTTAATGCTAAGATTTACACCAAACACGCGGCAGCTTGGGTTAGAGTAGAGCTCACCAAAACCACCAGCCAAGTCGGTACCTGTAGTGGTTGACTCTGGGTCAATGTCATAGTTGCTGCGGGCTGTCCAAGTGAACAGGTTGTTACCAAAGAGTGTGATAGCCACATTGCTCAGCTTAGCAGCGTTAACCCACTTCTTGGGAAGTTCCCAAGTGAGACTCAAGTTGCGCAGCTTAGCGAAGGTGCGGTCAACGAGGTAGTACTCGCCACCTTGTCCAGCACCGTACTTGTTCCAGTAATCTTGGAGACCCTGGTCGCTCATAAGGATAGGAGTGGTGTTTGCAACATACTCGTCGCCAACTTTCACAACACTATTAGGAATGATGAATGGGCGACGCTCATTGTATTCAGTAACATAAGCGTTACCAGTGAACTGCATCAAGTTCTTGGTACGAGAGAACATTGTACCACCGTAGCGAACGTCGAGTTGAGCACTCAGAGTGAGGCCAAATGCGCTAATAGAGGTGTTCACACCACCAGTCCACTTGTGGTTCATATCCTTGCCAGTGTCAAGTGTCTCGCTGCTGAGAACGGGTTGACCATTAGTATCAACAACTGGGTGAACTACGCCAGCGGCATCGGTATAAGTCTCGGGTAGGTAGGTGTAGTAAGAACCCATGGGCTTGCCTTCCTCGGCATACATGTAAACGGCGTCGTCGCCAGCCGAGAAGCTGTAGATGGTAACCTTGCCACCCTCAAGACTTTCGGGCATCGAGAGAACCTTGTTCTTGTTGAGGGCGAAGTTGAAGCCCAAATCCCAACGGAACTTGTCGGTGAGCACTGGAGTGGTGTTAACGAGTAACTCAATACCACGGTTGCGAACCTTACCAAAGTTGGTTACTACAGTATTGTAACCAGTAGCTGGGTCAACAGGAAGGGTGAAGATTTGGTCTTTAGTAACACGGTTATAATATGTGAAGTCAATTCCCAAACGAGAGTTGAAGAACATCAGGTTAAGACCTGCCTCAAACTCTGTGGTCATCTCAGGCTTCAGGCTCTTAGAACCAGCTGAAGCAGCAGCCTGGAAGGCGTTAATGCCAGCGAATGGGAAGTTGATGTCGGTGCCGTCATAGTAACCCTGGGCAAATGCTTGCACGAAACGAGGATCTACTCTGTAAGGATCAGCGTCGTTACCAGTTCTACCGTAGGCGATGCGAGCCTTACCGTAAGTGAGGTAATCGTTGCGTGGAATCAAGCGAGAGAAAATCCAGCTCAAAGTAGCGCCAGGATAGAAGTAGCTGTTGGCACCAATTGGCAGTGTAGAAGACCACTCGTTGCGGCCAGTGAGGTTCAGGTAAATCATGTCGTCCCATCCCAGGGTAATATCTCCGAAGAGAGCTACCTGGCGACGCTTCCATTGAGTCTCGCCAAGAACTGAGCGGGTTGCACCGTTGCTCAAATCCCAGAAGCCTGTCTCGAAGGTGAGACCGTCGGTCTGGCCTTCCATTGATGTAGAGTAACGCTCGTTGAGGTTGACACCTGCGATAGCAGCGAGGCTAAGCTTCTCGTCAAGGAAGTTGCGTGTATAGTCGGCAAGGAAGTCGTGGTTAATCTCATAACGGCGTGCGTAAGAGCTGTAAACCCAACCATCCTGGTTCATGTGGCTTGGTGCATAACCCATGTCATCGTTGATGAGTGCATCGTCAAGAGCGATTTGAGGATAGCCCACCTTGCGGTCGTAGTCGGTATAGTCGAAACCGAAGCGATAAGTCAATGTCAAATCCTTGATAGGATTGATGTCGGCTTGAACCTTGCCGCGCAGTTGCTTAGAGTCAACGTGGTTGTAGTTGTTCTCGATAGCCCAGTATGGGTTGGTGATTCCATAAGGAGTGAGGTAAGCCTCAGGAGTATTGAATGGGTTGCTGAGGTCTTTGAGGTCAACGATACTGATGTCACGAGGGAACTCAAGAAGACCATCAATCACTGAAGTACCTTGGAAACTACCTACCATGTCGTTCTGCGACTTGGCATAACTGATAGCCGAAGTGAGCTTCAACCAGTCGGTAGCCTCATAACCTCCGCGGAAGTCGAGGGTATTACGCTTGTAAACGTCTTTCTTTCCGGGAAGGATACCGTTGTCGCCAGCGTAGTTATAAGAAAGGTAATAGTTAACCTTGTTGTCGGCCGAAACACCACTGAATGCGATAGCATGGTTGTGTGACCAGCCAATATCGAAGAAGTCCTTCACGTTATTCTCCTTAGCGTCGTATTTGTGGACGCGCTGACTGTGGTTCCAGATAGGACCATAGACTTGAGTAGAGCCGTCAAGCGCGGGACCCCACGAACCATTCTCGATGAAGGTCTGCGTACCGTTCCAGCCTTGTCCCCATTTGTTCTGCATCTTGGGGAGCAGGGCAACTTGGCGAGCTTGAATACTACCATTATACTCAATGGAGAAGTTCTTGCCGTCGCCCTTCTTACCTTGCTTGGTGGTTACGATGATAACACCATTGGCAGCACGGCTACCATAGAGGGCGGTAGCGGCAGCACCCTTAAGCACTGTCATGCTCTCGATGTCGTTAGGCGAGATGCTTGCGATACCACCAGCGGCCTGAGCTTTACCTTGGCCAGTAAGTGTGGTGCTCTGCAGGGGCACTCCATCTACAACATAAAGTGGCTGGTTGCTACCATTGATAGAACTGAAACCACGGATGATTACCGAGTTGGCAGCACCTGGGTCACTAGAGGTCGCCTGCACTTGCAGACCGGCAACCTTACCATTGAGCGAGTTCATCGCGTCGGTAGTGTGAGCACCAGAGATGTCGTCGGCTTTCACCTGCTGAGCAGCGTAACCCAGAGATTTCTGCTTACGGGTAATACCCATGGCAGTTACCACAACCTCCTCGAGGGTGTTGTTCTCTTCTTCAAGGGCTACTGTTACATAACTTGCAACCGCAACGGTTTGTGGCACAAAACCAACATAGCTGATCTTGAGCTGTGTAACGTTGTCGTTTACGGTTACTGTGAATTCACCGTTAATGTCGGTTGCTGTACCCTGATTAGAGCCTACAGCTTGAACGGTAGCACCGATCAGTGGCTCATTGTCAGTTGCACTAACGACCTTACCTTTAACGGTTTTGGCCGATGCACCCATAGCAATGAGGCACACGACCATCAGAGTTGATAAAAGTCTCTTCATACAGTAAACAATTAATGATTAAACTTCAATTTTTATACTCGAAAATATAAATTCATTTTTGTGTTAAAAGGTTATAATCCAGCATTTTCTCAGGGTTGCTCGCATTGGTTTCATTATGGAGAGATTGTCGTGGAGAGGCTTGTTTTTCTGTATCGTTTTACTAACTAATTTTGCCGAAACCAAATGAAAACAACGATTGCAAAATTATATATTTATATTATATGTGGCAAAATTAATTTAAACTTTAACTTTTAAGGCTTTGTTTGTTCTTTGATTTTGTTATTTTGGTTTTTTATTCATATTTTTAATCATATTAACAATGAGCATGTTTTTTAGGATTTCAAAAAAGATTTCATTCATCTGTTAGATTATTACTACTGTGTTTAGTTGTCTGTATTACAGTTTGTTGATGTGCGATGATTGTAATTGCGTTAAGAAGAAAGTCAACCTTAAGAATTGATGGCTTTTTCTTTTTTGGGAGACTAGCCAATTGTTAAAACCTCATTTTTTTAACACTCAAAATTTTAACAAAAATCGTTTGTTTTTTTGAAAATGAAGTTTAGAAATAATTGTTGTAGCTAGCATTTTCGCTTATTTTTTCAAATGAAATGCTTGTGTTCATTAAAAAAATAAAGTAATTGTTTCAATTATTAGAAAAATAGTATAACTTTGCAAAAGTGAAGTTCGTGAAATGCATCTGACTACTAACAACTAAATAAAAAGCCTATATTATGAAAAAATTTTTTTTCTCATTACTCTTTGTCGCCATTGGGCTTTCGTGCTATGCTCTTAAGGGTGACGTCAACGGTGACGGATATGTGACAAGTAGCGACGTGACGGCGCTCTATAGCTACCTTCTAAACGATGACTCCAGCAACTTGGTTAACGGCGATGTGAATGGCGATGGTGTCATCACAAGTTCCGATATCACCTATGTTTACAATATCTTGCTCAACGGTCCCGAGCCCGAGACAACCACTTATACTGTCAATGGTGTAACATTTACTATGGTTGAAGTGGAAGGCGGCACGTTCATGATGGGTGCCCCTAGCAACGACAACAATGCCGAGGCCGACGAGAAACCGCAGCATCAAGTCAAGGTGTCGTCGTTCGCCATAGGGCAGACCGAAGTCACTCAGGAGTTGTGGACGGCTGTTATGGGCAGCAATCCAAGCCTCTATGACGACAACAGCAAGTTTCCTGTTCATTCCATTACCTGGAATGACTGCCAGAATTTTATAGCGGCTCTTAACAGCCAGCTACACATCAACGGCTATGAGTTCGCCATGCCCACCGAGGCACAGTGGGAGTTCGCTGCACGTGGTGGCAACTTAAGCAAGAACTACTACTATGTTGGCAGCAACAGTATCGACGATGTGGCATGGTATGCCAACAACAGCGGTGATCAACTTCATGAAGTGGGTAAAAAGGCCGCTAACGAATTAGGCATCTACGACATGAGCGGAAACGTCACGGAGTGGTGCCAGGACTGGAAAGCCAACTACACCAGTGAGGCACAGGTTGATCCTGTAGGTCCCGATGACGGCACTTACCGTGTGGGTCGTGGTGGCTACTACAGCCAAACCGCAAATTACTGTCGCATCACCGATCGCGTTGGCTATCGCCCCAACGGTTATGGCGCAAATATAGGCTTACGCCTTGTGCTCGTGCCCGCTGCAAAACAGACGTTTACCGTCAATGGCGTGTCGTTTAATATGATTAATGTAGCTGGCGGCACCTATATGATGGGAGCCACCGACGATGACACCGAGGCTTTCTACTACGAGAAACCTCGCCACCGCGTTGACGTGGCGTCGTTTGCCATCGGCGAGACCGAGGTGACACAGGCACTGTGGAACGCTCTAATGTCAACCAATCCGAGTCAATTCAGTGGCGACAACAAGCCAGTAAATCATGTTTCTTGGAATGAAGGGCAGGAATTCATCAGCAAGCTCAACGCTGCCATAGCTCCCGAGGGCTATGAGTTCCGCTTGCCCACCGAGGAAGAATGGGAGTTTGCAGCTCGCGGTGGAAACAAGAGCCAGGGCTACAAATTTGCGGGCAGCAACACCATTGACGATGTGGCATGGTATGATGACAACTCCTACACATCGACCCAAGATGTGGCTACCAAGGCTCCCAACGAGCTTGGCATCTACGACATGAGCGGCAATGTGATGGAGTGGTGCGGCAATTATCTGTACAATTATGAAGGAAATTGTTGGGATGGATTCGATCATCCACAGCGTGGCGGTTGGTGGTCTTACGTCCCCAGAGCATGCCGAGTGACTTACCGAAGCATGCATAACGAAGCAACAGTTATCGACTATATGGGTCTGCGCCTCGTCCTCGCTCCCAAACCTGAGCCACTCGATGCAGAGCGAATACTTAACAGCATCAATATGATAGAGGTTGAAGGCGGCACATTCATGATGGGTGCCAACGAAGGCGACAATTCGGCAATTGAAGATGAGTTCCCGCGTCATCAGGTCACCGTTTCTACATTCTCGATAGCGCAGACCGAGGTGACACAAGAGCTGTGGGAGCTTGTGATGGGATACAATCGAAGCGCCTATACGCGTGCCGATCGATATAACCATCCTGTGGAGAATGTGAGCTGGAATGAGTGCCAGGAGTTCATAACTAAACTCAACGCGATGACTGGCCGCGAATTCCGCTTGCCCACCGAGGCTGAATGGGAGTTTGCTGCTCGTGGTGGCAACTTGAGTCAAGGATATCTCTATCCCGGTAGCAATAATGTTAACGAAGTGGCTTGGAATTGGCAGATTATCCCGTCGCATGTGCTTGGCGAGCCAGGTTTTGGCACTCAGCCCGTTGCAACTAAGGCGCCAAATGAATCTACGACATGGCTGGCAACGTTGATGAGCTGTGTAGCGACTGGTATGCCGAGCAGTATCCCGCCGAGGCACAAGTTAACCCCACTGGTCCTGCTACCGGCGATGCTCGCATCTCGCGTGGCGGCAACTGGGCATATTATTCTCCCGACTATTGCCGCATCTCGTTCCGTGGCAACCGCTTGGAATTTGAGCACACTCGTGCGACAGGTCTTCGCCTTGCCGAAGGGCCTTCGGCAAAGAAAACAATATCGGTTAATGGCGTACGGTTCAACATGATAAAGGTTGACGGCGGCACCTTCATGATGGGAGCGCCCGATAGTGATACCGAGGCCGATGACATTGAGCGTCCAGCACACCAGGTGACGCTATCCGACTACTGGATTGGCGAGACCGAGGTCACCGAGGCGCTTTGGAAAGCCGTGATGGAAGTTGATGCTGTGCCATTCTCGCTTGGCGATAACTATCCCGTGAGAAGAATGAGTTGGAATCAATGCATGGAGTTTGCACAGAGACTTAGTCAGCTCACTGGCTTGAACTTCACTCTGCCCACCGAGGCGCAGTGGGAGTTTGCCGCCCGTGGAGGAAACTTTACTCACGGCTATCTCTATGCTGGCAGCGCAACCCTTGATGACGTGGTCTGGTATGCCGGCAACAGCGATAACGTCTTGCACGAGGTGGCAACCAAGGCTCCAAATGAGCTGGGCATCTTTGATATGTGCGGTAATATCGCAGAGTGGTGCCTTGACGACGTTTATGACTACACATCTGAACCACAAGTCGACCCCACTCATCCAAATGTTACAAACAACAAGATGCTGCGAAGCAGCGCCTGGGATGATGTCGCCAAAGACTGTCGACTCACAGCCCGCTGGAAAACCGGCGGCTCAAGCGCTTGGATAGGCTTACGCCTCGCTATTCAGAACTGAAGTCTGTTACCTGAATAACAATTGGCACCATGCCGTGGTAATCTAAACATGGTGCCAATTTTATTGGACTAATCTATTAGTTACCTAAAATGGTGTTGTAGATGGTGGTGATGTCGGCAGAGGTAATCGAACCGTCACCGTCCACATCGCTGTAATGTAGAAAACGGATGCTGTTGCCCAATAGTGAGTCGTATATTGCCGTTACGTCGGTAACTGTCACCGAACCATCCTGATTTACGTCGCACACGTCGTAGGGTGATTCCACTTTCCTTGTTGCAGTGCTGTTGATGCGCACCAGCTCGCCGTTGTTATAGTAATAGAAAATGACGAAATAGGTCTCGTTGTAGTCAAGGTTGGTGAACGCAAACTCCACGTTTTGAGTGCTGTTAGAGGCGAGACTCAGAATTTGTGACTGTGCTGAACAGTAGTAACCACTGCTGCCGGCGTTGTTCTCTTTTTTGTAGATTTTGGCAACAATATAGTCGTTATAGGTGTTGGTATTGGTGTTTTTGGCTGCAATCATTGCGTTGAATGTTGTGCCTTCCACCGAAGATGTAGTGCTACCTGTGATAGAGGCCGCAGTAGCCGAACTGATAATGACATTGTGAGTCTTGAGAGTCTTGGTGCCGTCTTTGTCGGAAGTGAATTCAAATGTAATTGTCCCTGCCTCCGATGGGGTGTAGCTCATCACCACGTCGCCTGTCTCGCCTGGTGCAATGTCGGTATAGATGCCACTAACCTTATTGCCATTGACCCACATATAAATGCTGCTGTAGTCGGTAAGGCCCTGGTTTGTGACATTGAGCGTGAGTTGCAATGGGCTGCCAACTTTCTTTATAGGACCTGCAGTAACTGAGTTGATTGTCAATTTTTGCATTTCCTGCTCATCATATACTTTCAAAATGACTTTGGTTGCTGTAATAGTTGCCTTGATGTGGTTAACACCCGACCCACGGCAAGGGTAGTAGGTGCTGCTGCCACTGAGTCGGCACACTGGTTTGAGATAATAAGTGCCAGTGAGGTCTTTGCCAAAATTTATCGACTTAGTTATGGTGGTGTAATAACCTCCGCTCAGCGATCGTCCCGATGCCACATTGTGAGTGCTCACTAGGTTCCCGTCGCTGTCATATAGTCCCCATCCTAGGTCATAGACATAGTTTTGAGAGGAGTAGTTCCAGTAGTAGGCAGTTAGCGACACGCCAGTGAAGTTCTCCGAGCTGTTGCTTCGTGTGTAGCTTGTGGAGCCAGCTTCACAGGTGCGGTAAAGACCCACAATGTTTCCATCAGTGCTGGTGCTGGCGCCTTGGTCGGGCTGTAGCCCAGTCATGATTTGCACGTTGATGGTGTAACCCTCCTCACCGCTTGCAGCACCAGTGCCACCAGCGTTGTCATCGCTGAGTGCGTTGAGTGCGAAATATCCGTTCTGGTGACCACGCCATCCCCAGTTGATATGGTATAGGCCGTCGGTGTAGCCGTCGCACACGAAGGCGTGTCCGCCGCTACTCTTGTGAGCGCTGATGTAAACTGGTCGTCCGTTGGCAAGCTCGTTGTAAACAATGTTTTCCCACTCGGAAGCTGTATAGTCAGTTCGAGCAAGTTGTTGTGCGTCTTTGTCAAAACCGAAGTAATAGACAAAGGCATTGCGCTGGCTCGTTGCGCTCGATGATGATTTGCCAAACTTCATCTTAACCGACTGCGCGCAGTAGCGCACCAATCGTGCTGTCTCTTGGGCGCTGGCACTAGTATTCTCAGCCTTGTCATACCAGTCGTTCATCAGACCATAGTTGAACGTGGTGGCAGGCAGTTCTTCCATGTAATTGTCGAGAGTGCTCGATGTGTATGCAGGTATAGTTTGGCATAGAGCATTTGACTTGTAGTAGTACAGAATCTGCGCCATGGCGATTGCCACACAGCCCGCAGGGCAGTAATTGGTGGTTCCAGAAGATGAAGTGTAGGTGGGGCACTGCTGGTTAAAGGGCAACCCCTGCGCCCAGTTGCAGCTAAGCAATGGAGCGACGCGACTTCTGTTATCCGATGTCAGGGTTTGGACGGGAGCCTCGTCACCCACCTTTGGCATGGCCGTGTCGAGGTGTGCCAGCTGCTCAGTATAGTCGTTGAGCCAGTCCTGCACGCACTCGGGCACATCTTCGTCATCGAAATATCCCTCGTCGCCGTAGGCAAGGATAGCGCGTGCACGGTCATCGCCGGCAACTATCACCCATCCAGTCTGCTCTGGGTTGTTAAAGACGTAGTAGGCAGCTTTTGTTCCTTTGCCTTTCATGGCAGCAGGCCGCTGCGGCATGTCCATGTTGAAGAACCTGCCTGCGATAGCCCTCGCTTGTGATTCGGTTATCGTAGCTGCGTTCATGGCATTCAAGATTGCTACGGCTACAATTAATATAGTCGTGATTTTCTTAATCATATTTGTTCTCTTTATCGTCTTTAAGTATTAAAGGTTTAAGGATCCAGTGTTCTACAATCTGTATTAATTCCCACCCAGCATGTGGTCATAGAGACTAGTGACGTCGGCCGCAGTGATTACGCCATCGCCGTTGACATCGCTATATGGGCGGTAGCGGTTTCCATTTGGATTTCCTAACAGCACATCATAGAGAGCAGTAATGTCGGCGGCTGTTATCACGCCGTCTTGGTTGATGTCGAGCACGTTGTAGGGCGAACTTATTATCTTGCTTGATGTTGCTCCAATCCTTGTCAGCTCTTTATTGTTATAGTAGAAGAAGATAACGAAATAGGTCTCGTTATGTTCGAGATTGGGGAAGGCAAACGAGAGGTTCTGGGTGTTGTTATAACCTAGATACACAGTCTTAGATTGCGCACCACAGTAGTAGCCGGTATTGCCTGAATTTGGCTCTTTCTTGTAGATTTTAGCAACGATGTAGTCGTTATAGGTGTTGCTGTTAGTGTTTTGAATTTTGATTGAGGCATTGAATGTGGTACCACTCACCGAACCTGTGATGTTGCTGCCACTGATGGTGGCTGCTGTAGCAGAGTTAATGGTCTCGGTATAGGTTTTGAGGATTATGTTGCCGTCTTCATCGGCGGTGAACTTAAATGTTTTAGAACCTGCCGTAGAAGGGGTGTAGGTCATCACCACTGTGCCGCTGGCGCCAGGTGCGATGTCGGTATATGTGCCACTAATTTTATCGTTGTTGACCCACATAAAGATGCTACTGTAGTCGGTGAGCCCTTGGTTGCTCACACCTAAATTTAGCAGCAATGGGCTTCCCACTTTCTTTACCGAGCCAGTGGTCACCGAGTTAATCTTAAGATTTTGTACCGACTGCTCATCGAAGACTTGCAGCGTGAGATTTGTGGCTGTGATAGTGGCCTTTATGTAGTTGGCACCTGCGCCACGGCATGGATAATAGGTGCTACTGCCCGAAACACGGCAGATGGGTTTTAGGTAGTAGGTTCCCGAAGTGATGTTTTTACCCACATTGATGGAACCCATAGGATAAGTGTAGTAGTGAGCAGATAGCAATTTATTATACATGATAGTGTGGGTGCTCACGAGGTTGCCGTTGCTGTCGTAGAGTCCCCAAGCCAGGTCGTAGGTGTAGTCTTGGTCGCTATAGTTCCAGTAGTAGGCAAGAACCGCCACATTAGTGAAGTTAGAACTGCTCGATGAACGGCTATAGCTGGTGGCGCTTGCTTCGCAAGCCTTATACAGTCCCACTGTGTTGCCGTCAGTGCTGGAATTGATTCCCAAGTCGGGTTGCAGACCGGTCATTATTTGCACGTTGAGGGTGTAACCCTCATCGCCAGCTGCTGCACCGGTGCCTCCTGAGTTGTCGTCGTTGAGAGCGTTAAGAGCGAAATAACCATTTTGATGTCCTCTCCATCCCCAGTTGATATGGAAAAGACCATTGTCATATCCATCACAAATGAAGGCATGTCCACCGCTAGTCTTGCGGGCGCTGATATAAACAGGCCGACCGCTGATGAGTTCGGAATAGACGATGTTTTCCCATTCGGCTGCAGTATAGTCGGTGCGTGCGAGTTGTCGGGCGTTTTTGTCGAATCCGAAGTAATAGACAAAGGCATTGCGTTGACTTGTGGCGCTCGATGTGTTCTTGCCATAGTCCATCTTTACCGACTGACCACAGTATTTCATCAGACGTGCTGTCTCCTTGGCGCCTGCGTTGGTGTTTTTGGCATTGTCATACCATGGGTTCATGATGTTGTAGTTGAATGTGGTGGCAGAAAGCGATGGGCGTTCAAAAGTCATCTCGTCTTTCTCGGAAGTGTAGGCAGGAATGGCTATGCTGCCATAGCTTGAGCGGTAATAGTAGAGGATTTGTGCCATGGCAGTGGCTACGCATCCGGTTGGACAATATTGCGTTTCTCCCGACGTGTTGGAGTAGGTTGGGCACTGCTGGTTAAAGGGCAGACCCTGCGCCCAGTTGCTTATGAGCATAGGGGCGATGCGTGCCCTGCCGCCAGCCGCAAAGCTGCTAATGGGAGCCTCACAGCTTGCTTGCGGTGTGGCCGTGTCGAGGTGCGCCATTTGCTCGGCGTAGTCGTTAAGCCAGTCCTGTACGCACTCGGGAACATCCTGGGCATCGAAGTAGTCCTCGTCGCCGTAGGCAAGGATTGTGCGTGCACGGTCGTCGCCGGCAACTATCACCCACCCAGTTTGCTCAGGGTTGTTAAACACGTAGTAGGCAGCCTTTGCTCCACGGCCTTTCATGGTGGCGGGTTGTTGCGGCATGTCCACGTTGAAGAACCTGCCCGCAACAGCCCTCGCCTGTGATTCGGTTATCGTAGCCGCATTTATGGTACTTAAGGTTGCTATGGCTACAATTAAAACAGTCGTGATTTTCTTAATCATATTTATTATTTTTATTGTGTTCTATATGCTTAAGTATTAAAGGTTTAGTGCTATGTGTTCTGCATTAATTTCCACCCAGCATGTGGCCATAAAGTTTTGTGATGTCGGCTGCAGTGGTTACGCCATCGCCGTTTACATCGCTATATGGGCGGTAGCGGTTTCCATTTGGATTTCCTAACAACACATCATAGATGGCAGTAATGTCGGCGGCTGTTACTACGCCATCTTGGTTCACGTCGCACTTGTCGAATGGCGACACCGTGTTTAGATCGGGGGTGGCCTTGATTCTCACTCGCGAAGCATTACTGTAGTAGAAGTAGATTACGAAGTAAGTGTTAGGGAACTCGAGATTCTCAAACGTGAAGTTGACAGTGGTTGAAGCACCGCTGGCAAGATTCACGGCCTGTGACTTGGCGCCACACAGGTAGCCAGTGGTGCCAGAGTTTGGTTCCTTCTTATAGAGGCGAGCAAGGATGTAGTCGTGGTAGGTTTCGCTATTATTGTTGGTCACGGTTGCCGAAGTGTTGATCGTGGTTCCGGTTACCGAACCCTCGACGGTGCCCGAGATGTTGGCCTGGGTTGTCTGCTCTATGTTGATTTGGGTAGTGTAAAGCACTATCTCACCATCACTGTCTTTAGTGAACTTGAATGTTCTGGTTCCCGATGTCGGAGAAATGTAATTAAACACCACGTCGCCAGTCTCGTTGGGAGCGATGTCGGTAGTAGTAGCGCTTGTGCCGTCGTCATCAACCCACATGTAGATGTAGCTGTAGTCGGTATAGCCTTCGTTTGTCACGTTGAGGGTGATGGTCATGGGACTGCCCGCCCTTGTTATGGGGCTGGTGCTTAGGGAGTTCACCTTTAGCTTCTCAAGAACATCTCGTGTGATCGAGGCCAAGGTCATGGTGTTGCCTGTAATTGTTGCTTCAATGTAGTTCATGTTAGCACCATTGCACAGGTGGAAAACCTCGGAGCCCGACAAGCGGCACGCGGGGTACAGATAATACTTGCCATCGGCTAAGCCCTTGCCAAACGAAAGCGATGCATCGGGATAGTAGTAGTGCCTTGGCAGCATTACTTTGTTAGAAACTACTAACAGATACTCAATGAAATTGCCCTGACTGTCGAAGAGACCATATCCCAGGTCGAGGGTCAGCACCTGTGTGGTGTAGTTGTCGTAATAGGAGAGTGGGTTCACGTCGGTGAAGTCTTCATTGTTATTGTTGCGAGTGAAGGTGGTAGTGGGAACAGAGCAAGCCTGGTTCAACCCCACCACAAAACCATTGTTGCTGCTGTCGCTGTTGCCCATGCTTGGCTGCAGGCCTATCATTGCCTTCACTTCCAGGGTGTAGCCTTCGGTTCCCGATGCGGCGCCTGTGCCTCCCGAGTTGCCGTCGCTCATGGCGTTGAGTGCAAAATATCCATTCTGATGCCCGCGCCATCCCCAGTTGATGTGATACAGGCCATTGTCGTATCCGTCGCAGATGAAGGCATGGCCGCCAGTGAACTTTCTTGCTGTGAGATATACTGGGCGTCCATTGCGCAGCTCGGTGTAAATCATGTTTTCCCAATCGCTGGCACTATAGTCTTCTCGTGACTCGTATCTTGCATTTTGGTCGTAGCCAAAGTATTCAGTGAAAGCTATGGCTTGGCTAAAGGCGCTTGACACGCCGTCTTTATAGTCCATCTGCACCGACTGCCCACAGTATTTTATCAGCCGGGCAACTTCATTAGCACCTGCACTTGCATTGGCTTCGTTGTCATACCAGCCATTGATGATATTATAGTTGAAGGTGGTGGATGGTAGTTCGGCAAATTCAATCTTATTGGTCCTGGTTGTGTAGGCAGGGATAGCTTTGGTGGGTGTGCTCGACTTATAGTAGTAAAGGATTTGTGCCATAGCGGTTGCTACACAGCCGGTAACGCACAGTTTGCCGCCCAAAGATGGGCACTCTTGATTGAAAGGCAGTCCCTGAGCCCAGTTGCTGGTGAGCATGGGCGCTATTCGGCTCTTATTGCTGGCTGCAAAACTTGACATTGATTCTGCTTCACCGCTTGTGGCGTTGTCTATGTTGGCGATTTGCTCAGCATAGTCGTTGAGCCAGTCCTGAACGCACTCAGGAATGTCCTGGGCATCAAAGTAGTACTCGTCGCCGTAGGCAAGGATTGTGCGTGCACGGTCATCGCCTGCAACTATCACCCAGCCAGTTTGCTCGGGGTTGTTAAACACGTAGTATGCCGCCTTTGCTCCGCGGCCTTTCAAGGTGGCGGGCTGTTGCGGCATGTTCACATTAAAAAACTGGCCTGCAATGGCACGAGCTTGATTCTCACTGATTTGTTTTGCCTCTACCGAAGACAAAACTGCTGTAGCTGCTAAAAGCAATAGGATTAGCCTTGTTCGCATGAGTTTAATATAAGTATTTTGG
The DNA here is from genome assembly GCA_902777835.1 of uncultured Bacteroidales bacterium. Lineage (GTDB taxonomy): Bacteria > Bacteroidota > Bacteroidia > Bacteroidales > Muribaculaceae > Sodaliphilus. The sequence goes on from CACYVC010000024.1 coordinate 43,585, forward strand.
GGTTTAGAAGATATCTGAATACTTTGAAATAGAATTATGAGTAATTGTCGTCCGTTCAGTCTATTTATTTTGCAATGTTCGCACGGTTCAGTGTATTTACATATTGGATAGGCAGTTCAGTCCTAATGGAGTCGGCGATAAATCGTGTGTCACCGCGCCAGGGCAGCGAGCTTTTATACTCCCTAAAGAATAGATGCACTGGTATGTTAGTCTGCTTCAACTCATTTAGGGTCTTAGCGATGGAGTCGTTGGTAACAGAGAATTTAAATTCCTTCTTTACGATGCCGTTAGGATTTTGTGCGTCAATCTCGTTGAAAGTGCACTCGTAGGTCTTGAACACAGTGCCTCGCAGCACTACATCCACCACTTGCCCCTTAGTAGTGCGCAGCTCAGGGTTATAATACTGGCAACGCATAAAGAAGAAAAGGAAAAACAGGAATACCAGCGTGCCAACGATGAGCAAGATGCGTTTCTTGTTAGAGCGCCGCTCTATAGTGGTCTCGTTGAGTTCGCGTTCCTCGCGCTCCTCTTCAGTCTCTACATAAGGTTCATTAGATTTCCTAGAAGGGGCATTACCCTCAAAATAATCGTCGAAGTTGTCGTTGATGAGTTTCATATATGGTTTAAAGTTTATTGTTCTAGATAGACTAGATGTCCTAGAAATGCTAGATTGTCTAGCTGATGAGGCAAGCCTCATCCTTACTTAACACTTACTACTTAACACTTAACACTTAAATAGTCATTTCCTTGCTTTGACTTTGAGTCTTTATTTTTGTCTTGCCTTGGGCGATGCGTTTGCGGTCGATGGCCATGCTGATGAAGGCATAGATGCCTAGCACGATGAGCAGGCACGTCTGCACGCCCCACACCAGCCAAGCAAAGGCCGACGCCTGTGGGTCGTAAGGCGTAGAGGGAGGGAAGGCTCCCACGCCATATAGCGTCAAGCCAAAGATGATGGCAAACTGCCAGGGTCCAAGACCGCCGTTGCTAGGTACAGCCATGCCTATGCTGCTAAGCACGAAGAGCACGAGGATGGCGACAATGCCTAAATCCTTGGTGCAAGCAAAGGCAAACGAGGCAAGGTAGAGTTGCATGAAATAGCAACCCCATATCAGCACGGTGTAGAGCAAGAACATCCACTTGCCTTCCATTTTGCCGATGGCAGCGAAACCGTCCCACAGATTGCGCAGCATGAGGCGCACCTTGGAGATGACCTTGTTCTCGCTCTTGCTGCGGAATATCCACACTAGTGCCAGCACACCTAGCACACCCATTGCAACCAATAGCCAGAACACCCACGAGGTGAACATCGAGCCGCTGCCGTCGCCGCGTTGGTCAAAGAACTTGACGAACTTGTCCTGAGCGATGAAGAAAGTGAACAGCGTGAGCAGAGCCACTGTAACTGTGTCGCTCAAGCGGTCGCCCACCATCGACCCCAGCACTTGGGTAAACGATGTTTTCTCACGGTTGGCGATATATCCTGAGCGCCACACCTCACCAAGTCGAGGGAACAGTAGGTTGACAAAATAGGTGCCGAAGATGCTATTGATTAGTGCGCTCAACGATGGGTGCACGTCAATTGCCCGTAGTTGCAGTCGCCAGCGAAGTGCCCTGAAGATGTGGCTAAACACGCTCACTACTATCACTGGCACAAACCACCAATAGTTCACATCGTTGCGCAAACTCTCCTTGATGGCTCCCCAATCTACATTTTTTGATAGAAACCACGCAAGCCCCACACTGATAGCGATGGGAATACCATATTTCAATAATGCCGATATTATTTTCTTCACAGCAGTTTTCGTCTTAATTGTTTGCTAATCGTCTTTGTAATCTGCAAAGATAGAAAATTATTTTATTACCTACAATTTATCGGCATTTTTTTTGCCAAATGTTTGATTGAGAAAAGAAGAGAAAAGAAAGAAAAAACGACAAATGCACAAATCTTGTTAAAAAGCGGTGGTAAAAGTGGTGGTATCAGTTTTTTTTGTATCTTTGTCAAAAATTTCGACGCAATACACTATTAACAACTTATAAAACAAAAAACTAAATTATGAACAACGACGCTTTGGCATTCAACGCCAACGAATTGATTGCATTCCTGCAAAAGCCTAAAGAAGAGTTTACAAAAGCCGACATCGTGCGCTTTGTCATCGAGAACGACATCGAGATGGTTAACTTTATGTATCCAGGCGGTGACGGCAAGCTCAAGACTTTGAACTTTGTGATTACCGACCTCGATTATCTCGACACCATCCTTACCTGCGGTGAGCGTGTTGACGGTTCGAGCCTCTTCACCTTCATTCAAGCTGGCAGCAGTGACCTCTATGTGTTGCCTCGCTATTCTACAGCATTTGTCGATCCCTTTGCTGAGATTCCCACTCTGTGCATGCTTTGCTCCTATTTTGACAAGGATGGCAATCCCCTCGCTAGCTCTCCCGAACAGACCCTTGCCAAGGCCTGCCGTGCTTTTAAAGAGGTGACTGGTATGGAGTTCCATGCAATGGGTGAGCTTGAATACTACGTCATCGACAACGACGACGAGGCATTCCCCGCCATCGACCAGCGCGGATATCACGAGAGCGCTCCCTATGCTAAGTATAACGACTTCCGCCAGCTGTGCATGAAATATATCGCTCAGACCGGTGGACAAATCAAATATGGTCACAGCGAAGTTGGCAACTTTACTCAAGATGGCAAGCTCTATGAGCAGAACGAGATTGAGTTCTTGCCAGTTCCCGCCGAGGAAGCTGCCGATCAGCTGATGCTCGCCAAGTGGGTGATTCGCAACCTTGCCTATCAGCTTGGACTTGATGTTACCTTCGCTCCTAAAATCACTGTTGGAAAAGCAGGTTCAGGTCTTCACATTCACATGCGCCTGATGAAGGACGGCAAGAACCAGATGCTCGACGGTGGCGTGCTCAGCGAGGTAGCTCGCAAGGCAATCGCCGGTATGATGGACTTGGCTCCAAGTATTACTGCCTTTGGCAACAAGAACCCAACTTCTTACTTCCGTCTGGTTCCTCACCAGGAGGCTCCTACCAATGTGTGCTGGGGTGACCGCAACCGTTCGGTACTCGTGCGCGTGCCTCTGGGATGGAACGCCAATGCCGACATGTGCCACCAGACCAACCCACAGGAGAATGACAGCAAGCGCGATACTAGCATCAAGCAGACCGTGGAGATGCGCTCGCCCGACGGCAGCGCCGACCTCTATCAGCTGCTTGCTGGCCTCTGCGTAGCTTGCCGCCACGGCTTTGAGATGCCCGATGCCCTTGAGGTTGCCGAGAAGACCTATGTCAACGTCAATATCCACGACAAGGAGAACGAAGACCGTCTTGCAACTTTGGCTCAGCTTCCCGACAGCTGCGTGGCAAGTGCCGACTGCCTCGAGAAGCAACGTGCCGTTTATGAGCAGAAAGACGTATTTAGTCCCGCTATGATCGACGGCATCATCGCTCAGCTGCGTGCTTACAACGACAGCACCCTGCGTGCCGACATTAGCAGCAACCACAAAGCCATTAAGAAACTCGTTGACACCTATTTCCACTGCGGATAATCCCCACAGCGGCAATATAACAACATCAATCGACACTTGCGGCAATCAGCCTCGGGTGTCGATTTTTTTATGTCCTTCCCATCAAAGATTGAAGAAATAGGAACTATTCTTCTATCTTTATTTTTGTCGCAAAAGAATTAAAAATTATTAAAAAACGAGATAAATTTATTGTTTTACGATAAATTGGTTATATCTTTGCCAGCGAATTCTAATGTTTAACCCTTCCCGAGCTCGGGTTTTTATCTTTTTCGTCATGAATAAAAAAACAGTAAAATTTTTGAAAATCGTGTGTTACGTGATGCTGGCGCTCATCCCATTGTGGTTGATATTCTATGGCATTCAATCTTATTATGTGCTCACCACTGGCAGTGGTGCGGGAGTGATTAACTGGGGCTCGCCGCGCATAGGGGTGAAAGTGACTTTCTTCATTCTGCATCGCCTTGCTATGCTCACTATGGCTGGACTTTTCACTGCCTTTATAATTAATATTCTAAGGTATTTGAAAGACGGCACTATCTTTAGTCGCGCTAATGTGATACTGCTCTGGGTAATGGTGCTGGTGTTGCCCATCTATTCTTTCTTGAGCGACAATATGGGCATCGCCTGTGAGCCCACCGATAATCTCGCCATTGTGATTACCGACAACATATTTCTATATCCGTTGGTGGCACTAATTATCGCGTCGCTCTACAAGATTGCTTACGACGTTGCCGAAGAACAGAAACTAACCATCTAAATCGTTGTGCGTTATGATTGTAGTAAATCTTGATGTGATGATGGCGCGGCGCAAGATGTCGCTCAACGAGCTTAGCGAGAAGGTGGGCATCACACTCGCCAACCTCTCAATCTTGAAAAACGGCAAGGCCAAGGCGGTGCGCCTCTCTACCCTCGACGCCATCTGCCGAGCCCTTGACTGCACCCCAGGCGACATCCTAGAGTATCGCCCCGATGAGAGTGAACAAAAATAAACGTGAAAAACTTCATTAATATTCAAAACTTATGAGAAAACAACTTACTTTATTGCTTGTGGCAATGATGGCATTGCCAAGCCTGTGTGCAGCAAGCGACACAATCAAAGACGACTCGGTGAAAGTCATCAAGAGTCCCGAACAAGTGACTATTACCAAAAGAGACGGGTTGTTCCGGCTCAATGTTGACGGTAATGAAACAGACAAGGATTACCGCTATGAATACGTTGTTGAAGAACGTTTTGACGGCAAACTCTACGTTCAAGAGAGCGAAGGTGGCAAAATGAGGTTCCGTCATCCATTCTCGAAGTGTGACAGCAACTACAAAAAAACGCACTGGGAAGTGTTCACAAGCGACCTCATGTTTGGCTGGGGCGGTCATAGTGTTGCCAGCACCGACCGTGACATGTTAAAGAAATCGATGTCGGAAATCGGTATCCTGAATCTTGTGTCTCTTGCACGCGTATTTAATCAAGGACGCTCCCGCATTTCACTAGGTGTGGGCTTCAACTGGCACCGTTACAATCTCGAGAGCCCTTATTTCTGGAATCGAAGCAACGAGGGTGTGCTAGGGTATCATAAGTTCACTGAACCGTTTGACAAGCATCGTGCCACGCTGATTGTGCGCTCAATGCAGTTTCCATTGATGTTCAACCAGTCGCTGGGAAAGGGCTGGAATGTGGCGCTCAGTGCTGTGATGAACTGGAACTACTATGCCGACTACCACAATTCCTATCGCATAGGCAAGAGCGACTACACCGAGACAACTCGCGGCCTCAAGCAGCGCAAGATTTCATTCGACGGCATCGCCATGCTCAGCTGGGGTGGACTCGGCGTTTATTTCCGCTACGCTCCACAATCGGTGTTCAAAACCGGTTTAGGTCCCGAAATAAAGAACCGTTGGACAGTGGGACTCGTGCTGCGCGGTTTCGGCTTTCACCACCATAAAACAAAATAAATCAAAGAAACAGTTCCTTTGATGTGATTTCTGCAACATTTACTCAGTGAGGAAACAAAAAATGAGACTCGGGGCAATGACCTCGAGTCTTTTATTATTTCAAAATCTCATCAAAAGTCTTATAATCCTATAAAGTACTTGCTGTAAGGCAATTTTGATAGTAGGTGGACTATAGTGTAGCAAATGCTAACTTCAAGAACCACAACGATAATATAGACAAATGCGTAGTGTAAGTTGAAAGTCTCGGGCATTAATGGCAAAATCACAAAGTTCATCAATTGCTTGTGAATTAGGTAGATGCCAAAACTGTGTTGTGCAAAGTTATACACTATGCGTTTCATGCGATCGCTCAATCTCAAGCTCTTAATGATGATAAAATAAACACAGCATAGCAACACTACGTTTATGGCTAACCTGTTTTGAAGTAATTGTGGAGGTATCTTAAATAAGAAGTAGCCTAGTGGCAATGCTACTAGCAATACTATAAGTGCAAAATGCCACCATTTAAGGCTAGATAGGTTGACATAGCGTCGCAGATAGTATCCCATAACGGCAAGCCATAGATAACCATTAAAGTAATAAAGCCATCCATGAGACATGCTTACTACACCGGAGAAATCTCTATCGATAAATGCTAAATAGGGAGAGGCAAGCGCTATCGCTCCAAGTCCCAACAGCACGCGCAACTCATTGCGAGAACATTGCTGAAGCCATAGTGATAAAATGGGTGTGACGAGATAGATGCCAAACACCACGTAAATAAACCAATAAGTGCCATACTGCGGTTCAAAAGGAATGAGCATGATGGCATTAGGCAGGTCATGCCAGTTCATTGCGCCAGTGAAGCATCCAATCACAAGCGTGATAATTGTCCATATTACCATTGGCAAGGCAATTCGTAATAGGCGCTGCTTCATAAATGGGAAGAACTTCTTGGGTTTATAAAGCACAAGTGCTCCTGAAATCATGAAGAAGAGAATTGAGGCTCCAGCCACTGCAAAGTAGTTTATGCCAGCCACAATGCGCGCGCCATGTGTGCCACCAGGAACGTAAGCGTGAATAGTGAGCACACACAAGCAAGCAAACGATCGAATGGCGTCTATCCAATATAGTCTATTCTCATCAATCGGTTGCTTCATGACTATAATAACTTTAAGTTTGAATGGATGTTCTGTAAATTGCTAGGGATCTACAGAACATCCATGAACAATGAAATTTATCCCACTTGCACTCCGGGGCGGACTTCTCCGTGGGGACCAATTACTACTAAGCGTCCGTCGGCATCTTCGGCACTAAGGATCATGCCTTGCGATTCTATTCCCTTGAGGGTGCGTGGCGCGAAGTTGGCGATAAAGCACACTTCCTTGCCCACGAGGTCCTCGGGTTGGTAGAACTTGGCGATACCCGAGACGATGGTGCGGCCTTTCATGCCGTCGTCAATGGTGAACTTTAGCAGTTTGTCGGCTTTCTTAACTTTCTCACAAGCAAGCACTTTGCCCACACGTATGTCAAGTTTCTGGAAATCGTCGAACGAAACTGTTGGCGCTACTGCCTTAGGCGTGAAGTTCTTGAGAATGTTCTCCTGCTTGATGCGCTCAAGGCGGTCGGTTTGAGCTTTAATAGTCTCATCATCAATCTTCTCGAAGAGCAGTACAGGAGTCTCTACACGGTCGCCAGCGTTGAGGATATCGATAGAGCCAAGTTTGTTCCAGTCGGCGTTCTCAAGATTAATCATCTTGCGCAGTTTCTCGGCGCTGAACGGCAGGAATGGCTCAAAGGCGATGGCGAGGTTAGCGGTGATTTGCAGCGCAATGTTCATGATGGTCTCCACGCGTGCCATATCAGTCTTGGCGAGTTTCCAGGGTTCGGTGTCAGCAAGGTATTTGTTGCCGATGCGCGCGAGCTTCATAGCCTCGGAGAGGGCAGCGCGGAAGTGGAAGGTGTCAAGAGCCTTGCCCAGTTCGTCTTTCACGCCCTTGAATTCCTCGATGGTTTGGCGGTCATAGTCGGTAAGCTCATGAGCTTCGGGAATTACACCGTCGAAATATTTGTTGGTGAGCACGATAGCGCGGTTCACGAAGTTTCCTAATATAGCCACCAACTCGTTGTTGTTGCGGTCTTGGAAGTCTTTCCAAGTGAAGTTGTTGTCTTTGGCTTCGGGAGCATTGGCAGTGAGCACATAGCGCAGCACGTCCTGCTTGCCGGGGAAGTCCTCAAGATATTCATGCAGCCACACAGCCCAGTTGCGGCTAGTAGAGATTTTGTCGTCCTCAAGGTTGAGGAACTCGTTGGCTGGCACATTGTCGGGCAGTTGGTAAGACCCTTCAGCCATGAGCATAGCAGGGAAGATGAGGCAATGGAACACGATGTTGTCCTTACCAATGAAGTGGATGATGCGGGTGTCGGGGGCTTTCCAGTACTTCTCCCAAGTGTCGGGGAGCAAATCAATTGTATTACTGATGTAGCCTATTGGAGCGTCGAACCACACATATAGCACCTTGCCATCGGCGCCCTCAATGGGCACGGGGATACCCCAGTCAAGGTCGCGGGTCACGGCACGAGGCTGAAGTCCGGCGTCAAGCCACGACTTGCACTGGCCATAGACATTAGTCTTCCACTCCTTGTGGTCCTCAAGAATCCATTGGCGCAGACGGGGCTCCCACTTGTCGAGAGGCATGTACCAATGCTTAGTGTCTTTGAGCACTGGCACATTGCCAGTGATAGCACTGCGTGGATTTATTAGGTCGATGGCGTTGAGTGAAGTGCCGCATGCTTCGCACTGGTCGCCATAGGCGCCATCATTGCCGCAATGTGGGCAGGTTCCGGTGATATAACGGTCGGCAAGCCACTGGTCGGCCTCTTCGTCGTAGAACTGCTTGCTGGTTTTTTCGATGAACTCTCCCTTGTCATAAAGTTTCTTGAAAAACTCACTGGCAGTGGCGCGATGTGTCTTGCTGGTAGTGCGTCCGTAGATGTCGAACGAGATACCCAGACCTTCCATTGAGTCCTTTATTATCTTGTGATAGCGATCAACAATGTCTTGTGGTGTAACACCTTCCTTTTGTGCTTTGATGGTAATGGGCACGCCATGCTCATCGCTGCCGCCTATCATTATCACGTCCTCGCCCTTAAGGCGCAAATAGCGGACGTAGATGTCGGCAGGTACATAAACTCCGGCCAGGTGCCCGATGTGCACAGGACCGTTGGCGTAGGGTAGCGCCGTTGTTACGAGAGTGCGTGCATATTTCTTTTTCTCTTCCATAATTATTATACTGTTTTTGTAAAATTTTTTGCAAAGGTAGTAAAAAGTTTTTAGTTGTCGGTTATCACTAGTCAGTTTTCAGTTGTTTGTTCTTGGTTTTCAGTTTTCACTTTTGGCATATCTTTTGCTAACTGAATATCAAAAAGAGCATTTTAGATTGTTTTTTCAGTAAAATATAAGGTGTGCTATTGTTTTAAAATTATTTTTTTTGTATTTTTGCAAATTAAACATGTGTTTTGCAACCTTGTTGTTGGGAAATGACACAGATTAAAACGAAAGTACAACTTAAAAAGCAGTTAATATGTTATCACCCGATCTTAATAACTTGATAGATGCGGCTCTAACCGATGGGCTGCTGACCGACCAGGAGCGCGCGGTTATCAAGAAACGTGCTTTGCTCGAGGGCTATGATCCCGATGAAGTGGATATTTATATAAACTCGAGGTTGCAGCAGATGCAGATTGATGCTCAAGGTGCTGTAGCTAAGGTGAGAAAATGCCCTGCCTGTGGCGCCATCATCTCCTATATGCAGACGCGCTGCCCGCAGTGTGGCACCGAAATCGTTAATGTGGGAGCAACAAAATCGGTGCAGAAGCTCTCTGACATGATTAACCAGATTACTGCCACCGAGGTCATCAAAGAAAAGCGCCAAGAGCGCATCAAAAATGCCATTAAGAGCTTCCCTGTTCCCACTACAAAGGAAGACATTATGGAATTCCTGTTTATGGCAGCACCCAATGCCAAGAAAAAAAAGACACTGTTGGGAACTCTTGGCCCAGCATTAACTTTAGGATTGATAACGTTTGCTGCATTTTTCATCTTGGGGCTACTTACTACGACTAATGGTCAACCAATAGCCAAAGCGTTAGAAGATGGATTATTTTTAGGCATTTTCTTTGGACTGATAGGAGCCTTGGTTGGGCATTTCTCTTTGAAAAAGAGGGTTGAGCCCATTCGTGACCAGAACAAGATGGCCGAGGTGTGGCGCACCAAGTGTGAGCAGGTGATTACCAAGGCGAAGTTCATCCTGAGAGACGATGCTAGCGCCATGAATACCATTAGTGGCATAGAAAAAGATTTGAAACTTTCAAAATAATGTGATATGGGAGTATTTGGAAAAGGAAAAAGCGGCGGCGCAATGAACGTGATCCGCTGCGATGAGGAAAATTACCTTGTGTGGAAGTGGACTCCGCTAGGACAGGATCCTAACACCACAAGTCGTGAAAATAGCATCCGTTATGGCAGCAGTCTAAGGGTAAAAGACGGCGAACTGGCGGTCTTTGTATATAAACAGAAGGACGGCACCATACAGGATTTTATCGAGGGTCCCTTCGACGACACCATAAAAACTGCCAACTTTCCTGTGTTGGCGAGCATTGTGGGTATGGCATTCGGTGGAAATTCGCCCTTCCAGGCCGAAGTGTATTTCATCAACCTGCAAGGCAACAACCAGGTGAAATTTGGTGTGCCTTATTTTGATGTCTTCGACCCGCGCTTACCCGACCATGGTGTGCCAGTAGCGGTGAGAGGTACCATTACCTTCAACCTTACCGACTACCGTTCGTTTATCAAGCTCAACCGCCTTGTCAACTTCGACTTGAACAAGTTCCGCAATCAGATTCAAGCAGCTGTGGCTCGACATGTGAAAAGCACCATCATCAATGTGCCCGATGAAGCTGGTATACCACTGGTGCAGATGGAGCGCAAAATAGACATCATAAACGAACGCATAGAGTCGAAACTCAGGAACCGACTCGGCAACGATTTTGGTGTAAATCTCAAGGCGGTAGATATCGAAGCTATTGATGTTAACAAGGAGAGTCCTTACTATAAGGAACTGCGCGACCTCACGGCAACCAACACTGGTCGCACGATGTACGCACAAACCGACATTAACATTCAGAATATGCGAGATATGCAGGCTCTTAACCGCGAGAATATGGAAGAAACGCTACGCATTCAGCGCGAAGAGGCTCAGCGTGCTCAGAGACTGCAAACTGAGACCAACTTCATTGGCACCCATGCGCTTGACCAGCAGGCCGAAGTCCTCAAGACCGGTATGGCTGGACTCGGAAACATGGGTAACATGGGTGGCGGCATGGGCGGTGGCATGAACCCCGCAGGAATGATGACCGGCATGGCGATGGGCGGCGTTCTAGGCCAGCAGATGGGCGGCATGATGAACCAGATGGGACAAAATGCGCAGATGGGAATGCAGCAGCCACCAGCAATGCCACAGTCAATGTATTTCGTCAATATCAACAATCAGCAGGCTGGGCCATTCTCGGTGCAGCAACTCATGCAGATGGCAGCTAGCGGACAAGTGACGGCTCAGAACTACGTCTGGAAACAAGGTATGCCACAATGGGTACACGCAGGACAAGTAACTGAGCTGCAAAGCATTTTTGCACCCGCTATGCCGCAGATGCCTCCAATGCCTGAAGAATGATATAACATCTAATAGCATTATATAACCACGTTTTAATCAAGCAGATATGGGTTTTTTACTGGATATAGCTAAAGAGATTATTGAGGATGCCACCGATGAGCTAACAAGTGCTAGAGGTCGTCGATTTGTGAGAGATGCTGGTACTGCTGTGGCTGCTGGGTTGGCTGGAGCTGCAATGATGCGAGGCATGAATAAGAACCAGCAAAATCCTACTCCCGCGGCCTATCCACAGGGCTATCCGCAAGGTTATCCCCAAATGCCACAAAACATGCCGCAGCCAGCACCTGCAATGAGCCCGGTTGCTCCTGCCGCACCAATCTTCTCGTTCTATGCTATCATCGAGGGAGTACGTCGTGGACCATATAACGAGATACAGTTCAAGCGGCTGGTAGAGAATGACCTCGCCGACGCTAACACCATGGTATGGCAAGAAGGCATGGCCGAATGGCTGCCAGCGGCAAAAGTGAAAATGATGGAGCATATTTTTAATAAAAATCTTCAGCCACAGGGTCAAGAACCGGCCCAACCAACTCCTGCCATGCCACAGATGCCGATGCAAAAAGCCTATTATGTGAATCTCAACAACCAGATGGTGGGTCCCTTTACCAAGCAGCAGCTGCAGCAATTTGTCCAGACAGGTGAGTTCACACAGCAGATGTATGTGTGGTGTGAGGGCATGCCCGAGTGGCTAACGGCGGGAAATGTGGAAGATCTATCATCGCTCTTTGGCCCTGCCATGCCACAGATGCCAATAGTTTAATTTTCTTTGTTACAAACAATTATTTAAGATATTATGAACGACAACAATTTCTTTTCAGCAGATCGCCTAGTTGAGTTTGGCATGGGTATGGCAATGGCTCAACAAATGGTGAATATGATGAACCAGAGCATGAAACAAATGTATGTGCCTGGCTCTATTCAGTCCATGCCACAGCCCAAGCCTCAGCAACAGTCAAATATAATCTATTTGGGCATTGATGGCAAGCAAGTTGGTCCACTCAATGAGAGCGAGATAATGACACTTGTCAACAACCGACGCATCAACAAAGACACGCTGGCATGGATGCCTGGGATGCCTGCTTGGAAACCCCTAGAGCAAGTCCCCGAGATTCTGAAGATTATAGCACTAACACCTCCTCCAATTAATAGCTGAGAATTATGAAAAATATTAGTCTGATTCCCGCAATTATAGCTGTTGCCGTGGCGGCTCTCATCGGACTGCTTGCTGGCACATTGTGCGAGTCAAAGAACTATGACGTCATCATTGGCATTGCTACTGGTGTCTCACTTGCTGTGACACTGCTGCCCATGTTGGCCATCAGAACTGACAGTACCCGTCTCGACATCAACCTGCGCATAGTGAGCACAATCTTTGCAGTTCTGCTGCTCATTGTCAACTTCGTAGTGTGCTTCAGCACACCTCAAAAGCTTACTATTTACTTTATTATCTTGGGACTGATACTTTTAGTTTACATAGGTGTGCTCTACTCACTGGTAAGATCGTTGGAATAGTTTTTTTTATTAACAATAACATAAAAATTAATAAGGTCGCTCTGATGAAGGGCGACCTTTTTTGTAACACTTTGGGCAATTAGAAATATTTTCACTACTTTTGCACGTTGAAAACCGAAAATGCACAAAAACCTATACACAATGAATACTAATCTTGAACAATTGCGCGAACTGATGCGCGCTAAAGGTGTGGATGCCGTGATTATTCCTGGCACCGACCCTCATCAGAGTGAATATGTGAGTGACTACTGGAAGTTCCGTGATTGGGTGAGTGGCTTCACTGGCAGCAACGGCACAGCGGTTGTGACCCTTGATAAAGCTAGCATGTGGACCGATTCGCGTTACTTCCTCCAGGCCGAGATAGAGCTTGAGGGTAGTGGCTTTGAGCTGCAAAAAGTGGAATATCGCGGTGACTTGGCGATGATTATGAATTGGCTATCTAAAGAAATACACGAGGACGATACTCTCGCTATTGACGGTAGTTTGTTCTCGCTGATGGAAGCTAACCGCTTGGAGCAACTGTGCGGAGAGAATGGTTTCCTGCTTGCTACCGATTTCTATCCAGCCGATGAGATATGGGAGGACCGTCCTCCACGCCCAATGTCGCCTGCTTTTATTCACTCTGAGGAGTATGCCGGCGAGGATGTGGAGAGTAAGCTTGGCCGCACTATGGAGAAGGTGGAGGAGAGTGGTGCCGACTGCATTCTTATCACCGCTCTCGACGAAATAGCATGGTTGCTTAACCTGCGTGGAAGCGATGTGGACTTCACTCCAGTAGCAATATCCTATTTCTATTTGAGTAATAAAGACCGTGTACTTTTTATTGATAGTGACAAGGTTGATCGCGAGGTGGAAGGTTACCTTTCGAAATATAAAGTTAGAGTAAAAGATTATGATGAGATAGAGAGGTTCTTGGGCAAACGCAGCATCAGCGACACCATTATGCTCGATCCCAATAAGGTTAGCGACACGCTTGGACAAGCGCTAGAGTGTGACAAAGTGTATGGGCCATCGCCTGTTGAGGCTCTCAAAGGCATTAAGAACGAAGTGCAAATCAACGGTTTCCGCCACGCAATGGAGCGCGATGGAGCGGCACTGGTGCGTTTATTCATGTGGATTGAGCAGAATGCTGCCAGTGGCACTATTAACGAACTCGACGTGTGGGAACAAGGTAAACTCGAACGTGGCAAGAGCGAGCTCTATTGTGGCGATAGCTTCGAGATGATTTGCGGCTATCGTGAGCATGGTGCTATCGTGCACTATAGCGCTACTCCTGAAAGCGCCAGCACTCTGCAAGGCGAAGGTCTGCTGCTCGTTGATAGCGGTGCTCAGTATCTTGACGGCACTACCGACATTACCCGCACTGTGACTCTTGGCAATCCTACTGCACAAGAGAAACATGACTTTACTCTCGTGCTTAAGGGACACCTTGCCCTAAGTCGTGCTAAGTTCCCAGTGGGCACTACTGGCGTGCAGCTCGATGCTTTTGCCCGCATGCCCCTGTGGCAAGAAGCTATGACCTACGGCCACGGTACTGGTCACGGCATTGGTCATTTCTTAGGTTGTCACGAGGGTCCTCACAGCATTCGCACCAACCTCAGTCCAGTGGCACTTGAGCCAGGTATGGTAACCAGCAACGAACCAGGTCTTTACAAGACAGGTGAATATGGTATCCGCACCGAGAATATTCTCCTTGTGGTAGAAGGACCTAAGACTGAAGAGTTTGGCAACTTCCTGGAATTTGAGACCTTGACACTCTTCCCTTACGATACTCGCCTCATTGACATGAGCATGCTCACTGCCGAGGAAGTGCAGCAAATCAACGACTACCACGCAACGGTACTCGAGCGACTCACTCCCTACCTCAACGAGGAAGAAACAGAATGGCTAAAAACAAAATGCAAAGAAATCTAGAATTTTGCTAGATGATTTAGATTGTCTAGAATCTCTAGAGTTACTAGCAACTAAAAAACAAAGAACAAATAATTAATTATGGCAATTATAAGAAAAGTAAGGGGTTTCACCCCAAAGATTGGTGAGGGCACTTTCCTTGCCGACAATGCGGTGGTAGTGGGTGATGTTACCATTGGCGACGAGTGCAGCATCTGGTTTGGCGCTGTGTTGCGTGGCGATGTCAACACTATCACATTAGGCAACCGAGTTAACGTGCAAGACGGCAGCGTGTTGCACACATTGTATCAAAAGTCGGTCATCGAGATTGGTGACGACGTGTCCATAGGTCACAACGTGACCATTCATGGCGCTAAAATTAATAATATGGCGCTCATAGGCATGGGCAGCACAATTCTCGATCATGCCGAGATAGGGGAGGGCGCTATCATTGCCGCCGGCAGCGTAGTGCTCAGCGGCACCAAGGTTGGCCCCCACGAACTCTGGGCAGGTTCTCCAGCCAAGTTCAAGAAGATGGTTGACCCCGCGCAGGCCAAAGAGATCAACGTTAAGATCGCCCGCAACTACCTGATGTATAGCACTTGGTACGAGGAATAAGTAGAGTAAATGTTAAATTTTAAGTGTTAAGTAGGGACGAGGCTTGCTTCGTCCGTTTACTAGATGTTTTAGAAAATCTAGAAATTCTGGCAATCAAGAAAAAAACAGTCAACTGAAAATTATGGCACCAAAGACAAGGATAGCATATATTGATTTTATGAAGGGACTGTGTATCATCTTAGTGGTGGCTTTTCACGTTGATACAGAAGCCAATAGTAGGTCTTATGCATTTATACTTCAGCAGTTTCGTATCCCGATGTATTTCTTCTTGTCAGGACTGTTTTTCAAGCTATATGACGGTTTTTTTGATTTTGCGCGTAAGAAGGTGAACAACATAATAATTCCGCTGATCTTATTCCTGATTATAGGCGCAGTCTATTGTTTTAGCAGAAATATGCTTGAGAACCATTTCAATGTGGTAGAGGCTCTGTCGTTGTTGCCGCCAAACCCTGTTAAGTACAACACGCCTACATGGTTTTTAGTTGTGCTTTTTGAGGTGAATATTATTTATTATATTCTTCAAAAGTTCCTTCCTAGGTGGCTTACAATAGTCGCCTCGCTACTATTGTCGGCGATAGGCTATGCGGTAGTGCAGACTGGCTATAATCTAATCGTTTATCTCGACATAGCCCTTGTGGCGATACCATTCTTTGTGCTTGGTTCAGAGTCGCGTAAGCTTGGTTTGCTCGAGAAAGGTCCCCATTTGGCGGTGAGAATAATGTTTGCAATAGCAGTTGCGGTGATTCTGTTTTGCTTCTCTCAGCGCATCAACATGCTTCAACGCATCTATCCAAGCTATTTCAAGCTCTATCTGCTGCCCATGCTGTCAATTATGGCGTTGCTGTTCCTGTGCCAGTACATCAAGAAGCCAGTGCCAGTGATTTCTCACATAGGTCGTTATTCTATTATGGTACTTGGTACTCACTATTTCCTTATACTTCCGATTAGGCCATTGATTAACAAATTATTGCCTTCATTAGCCAATACTTCATGGTCATTAGTTATTGTGCTTGTGATAGTAATAGTTTTGGAGTATCCAGTCATTTACCTGTTGAAGAAGTACCTTCCACGCTTCACAGCTCAAGAAGAGTTTTTCTATAAAGGATGGAAAATCAAGAAAACCGAGGAATCTTAAGGATTAATTCTTGATGATATAAAAAGTTGCAAGAGAGATAACACTCACTTGCAACTTGTTGTTTTATCTAGAGGACAAGATCTTCTTCGTCCCACTTAACACTTAAAACTTATTACTTAACACTTATCTTGTTGTTCCTCTCACCACAAGTTTTGTGCGGACCATGCGTTTCTCGGCGCGGTCCATAGGTAGTTTGCCTTCTACCATATCGATGAGGATGTCGGTGGCTTGGATGCCCACTTCGGCACCATTTTGACGCACTGTGGTGAGCATGGGGTCGCAGGAGACGGCTCGGTCGCTGTCGGTGAATCCGCACACCGACACGTCCTCAGGCACCCTAAAGCCCATCTTTTTGGCTATGTACATAGTGGCGATAGCTGTCTCGTCGTTGATGGCAAAGAATCCGTCGGGGCGGTCTTTCATTTTGAGTAATTCTGGAGTAATTCTCTCGGCCTTTTCAGGGTTGTCGCATTGGATGATAAGCTTCTCGTCGGGTTGCAGTCCGTGATGATAGAGAGCGTCTTTATATCCATTCAGGCGGTTTTTAGAGATCTCCATGTTGAGGTTTGAGACATAGAACGCCACGCGTTTGCAGCCACTCTCAATCATGTGTCCCACAGCCTTATAAGCAGCCTGATAGTCATCGACCACCACTCGACTTGCATTTAGGGCAGGGCAGATGCGATCGTAGAACACCAGTGGTATGCCACTGTTCACGAGCTTGATGAAGTGATCGTATTGCTCGGTATCTTTGGCCTGTGATACGATGATGCCGCACACCTTGTTCTTCTTGAACGACTCACAAATCTCCACCTCACGCTCGTAGCTCTCACGGCTTTGTGCCACCATGATGCGGTAGCCGCGCTCTTTAGCCTTCTCCTCAATGCCACTTAATATTGAGGCAAAGTAGAAATGCACTATCTCGGGCAATATCACTCCGATGATTTGCGATGGCTTCTGGCGGCTGTGGCGCAATTGCTCGGCGATGACATTAGGGTAGTAGTCGTGCTCTCGTGCAAACTGCTGAATCATCTCTCGGCGTTTCTTGCTGATATTTGGACTGTTTTTCAAGGCGCGTGAAACAGTTGCCACGCTAACTCCGAGCTGCGCGGCAATGTCTTTCATTGTCAAAGGTTGTTTCTCATTCATAATGGAAAGTTATTAGTATTTCATTTTCAGCATGTTGCGCCCCAAATTCTAACGCATTACAGCTTTGTGAGTTCAAAATTACAACAAATCTTAAAAAGGCTATGTTTTTTATTTCTTAAAATATCTTAATGCAAACGTTTGCGCTTCATTTAACACATAAATAAATAGAGAAAAAGCCTCTATTTTATATAAAAGAATTACTTTTGTAGTTGCAAAATATCGCTCTAATTAATCTACGAGGATTAACCGTAAAATTATTTGAGGAAAATAAACCAAATTTTTATTTACTTAATAACTTAATAACAATTTAATTAAAAACAAGATGAAGCAGGTAAACATTAGAATTCCCCTGAGGATTCTAGCCCTGATGATGGGACTTTTCCTATCCATCGGAGCCTACGCACAGAATATTACTGTGCAGGGACATGTCAAGGATGCTACTGGCGAACCTGTTATCGGTGCAACGATTACCGTTGTAGGTACCACCAACACTGTGGCTACCGACTTTGATGGTAACTTTACTATCACAGCACCTAAGGGCGCCCAGCTCCAAGTTTCTTCTATCGGTCTTCAAGATCAGATCGTTACCGCCGCTCCCAACCTTATTATCGAGATGCTTGACGATGCTCAAGTGCTCGAGAATGTGGTGGTGATTGGTTACGGTACTGTTAAGAAGAGCGACCTCACTGGTAGTGTCACCGCCCTCAAACCCGACACCAAGAACAAGGGTGTCGTAGTGAGTGCGCAGGACATGCTCGGCGGTAAGATCGCCGGTGTTAACGTTACCGACGGCGGTGGTACTCCTGGTGGAGGTGCCACAATCCGTATTCGTGGTGGATCGTCGCTGAACGCCAACAACGACCCACTTATCGTTATCGACGGTGTGCCCATGGACAACAATGGTGTGAAAGGTCTTGCCAACGGACTTTCGCTTGTGAACCCCGCCGACATTGAGAGCTTCAACGTGTTGAAGGATGCATCGGCAACCGCAATCTATGGTTCTCGTGGTTCTAACGGTGTTATCATCATCACCACCAAGAAGGGCCGTCGCGGTCAAGGCGTGAACGTTCTCTACAACGGTAGCTTTACCGTAAGTAAGAAAAAGAAAAACATTGAGGTTCTTAGTGGTGATGAGTATCGTGCCTATATCAACGGTCTCTATCCCGAAGGACATCCCGCTCGCGCAGCTCTTGGTACCGCCAACACTAACTGGCAGGACGAGATTTACCGCACTGCTTTGAGTCATGACCATAACTTGACTGTTACCGGTTCGGTGAAGGACTTCCTCCCCTTCCGCGTTTCAGTAGGTTATACTGACCAGCAGGGTATCCTCAAGACCTCTGACTTCAAGCGTTACACAGTGGCTGGTAACATCAGCCCATCGCTGCTTAATGACCACTTGACTTTCAACATCAACGCTAAGTACATGTACGCCAAGTCGCGCTTCGCCGATGGTGGCGCTATTGGCAATGCCGTTCGCATGGACCCAACTCAGCCCATTCGCAGCGAAGACCCACTGCACAAGAACTTTGGTGGCTACTTCAACTGGCTATCGCCTGCTACTCTTAATGATGACGCTTGGCCCTACACTGTCAACCCCAACGCTCCTCGCAACCCTGTTGCCATCCTCGAGCTCAAGAATGACCGTGCTAACAGCCACGCCTTTGTGGGCAACATTGATGCCGACTACAAGGTTCACGGATTTGAGGATCTGCGTCTCCACCTCACTCTCGGTGGTGACTTCTCTAAGGGTAAACAAACTACCGACGTTGACCCCGCCAGTCCACTCGCAAGCTACTATGGTAGCCACGGTTGGGATGAGATCACCAAGGAGAACCGCACTTTGAGTACTTACGCACAGTACTATAAGGACTTCAACGATGACCACCACTTCGACATCATGGCAGGTTATGAGTGGCAACACTTTTGGCGCAAGCAGCACAACAACTACTGGGGGTTCTATCAACCCACCAGCAAGGAGTATCTCAAGGACGGCGACGGCCAATACATCCTCGATGAGGGTGGCAACAAGATTCCCGCTGCTGGACAGAAATACAACGAGACATGGCTTTACAATGGCCTCGGCTTCCGCACCGAGAACTATCTTGTTTCGTTCTTTGGTCGCATGAACTACATCTTCAAGAACCGCTACTACTTGACTGCCACAGTGCGTCATGACGGTTCTTCGCGCTTCAAGAAGCATTGGTCTACATTCCCCTCGTTCGCCTTCGCATGGCGCATCAAGGATGAGGCTTTCCTGCGTGACAACAACACTTTGAGCGAACTCAAGTTGCGATTGGGTTGGGGTAAGACTGGTCAGCAAGACATAGGTAGCGACTACAACTACTTCACCAACTACTCGATGAATTCAGGCGTTCCAGGTAGTTTCTACGACATCATTGTCGATGGAACCATGGCACGTCCTAACGTTTACAACCCACAGCTCAAGTGGGAGACCACTACCACTACTAACGTTGGTCTTGACTGGGGCTTCCTCAACGGACGCATCACTGGTAGCATCGACTGGTACTACCGCAAGACTACCGACCTGTTGAACTACGCTTCTATTCCTGTAGGTAACTTCCGTAACATGGCTAACCAGAACATTGGTTCGTTGAAGAATACTGGTCTTGAGCTCTCTATCAGTTGGAAGGCTATTTCTACTAACGACCTCCTCTGGACTATCGACTACAACTTCACTTACAACAAGAATGAGATCACTGAGCTCGTAGGTGGCGAAAGTGAAAACTACAAGGTGCTCACCGGTGGTGTTGGTATCAACAAGTACTGTCAGGCTCACGCTGTAGGTCATCCAGCCAACTCATTCTATGTATATCAGCAGGTTTATGACGAGGCTGGTATGCCTATCGAGAATCAGGTTGTTGACCGCAACGCCGATGGTCAAATCACCGACGACGACCGCTACTTCTACAAAGCTCCTTTCGCTCCTGTTACTATGGGTCTTGGCTCACGTCTCGATTGGAAGAACTGGGACTTCGGTTTCAACCTGCGTGCAAGCTTTGGCAACTATGTGTTCAACAACGTGATGAAGGGTTATGCTAACGTAGGTCTTGCAGCTCTTTATGAGACCGTGAGCGGTAGCTACCTCAACAACCGTCCAGTTGATGCCATCAAGTATGGTTGGGCAACTTACGATGACGCTTCTCAGCTTAGCGACCGCTGGGTTAAGAATGCTTCGTTCCTCAAGTGCGACAACATTACCTTGGGTTACAGCTTCAATGAGCTCTTCAAGGGTGGTAGCTATCACGGCTTGAGCGGACGTGTTTATGGTACTGTTTCTAACGTATTCTGCATCACCAAGTATGATGGCATCGATCCAGAGATCTCTTATGGTATCGACAACGATATGTATCCACGACCCATTTCGTTCATCCTTGGTCTTAGCTTGAACTTCTAATTTTTCACGACACATTTTAATATATATCATAATGAATAAGTTTTATAAATATATAGTATGTGCAGCTGTGGCAGTCTTGCTGAGCATGGGATTGAACTCTTGCGTTAAGGACCTTGACGTGGAGCCTATCGACCCTGCTCTCCAGAGTGACGTGACTCCTGAGCAGCTGTTTAACAAGTGCTATGCCAACCTTGCCGTTCAAGGTAACGGCGGTAGCGATGGCGACTGCGACATCGATGGTATCGATGGTGGTTTCTCGGTGCTCTACCGTATGCTTTGGAATGCCAACGAGCTGACCACCGATGAGGCTATGTGTAAGTGGGGTGACCCAGGTATCGAGCCACTGAACAAGAACGGCTACGACGCCAGCAACCCATTCCTTGAGGGTCTTTATTATCGTCTCTACACTGGTATCGCTTTCTGCAACCAGTATCTCACTGCCTTTGGCGACTACAATAAGACTATGACTGCCGAGATTCGTTTCTTGCGTGCTTTCCAGTTCTACATCTTGATGGACTGCTTCGGAAACGTGCCCTTCACTCCTGAAGTATCGGGTGGTAAGGCCGACCAGATTTCTCGCGCCGACCTCTTCAACTTTGTAGAGGAAGAGTTGCTTGAGATCGAGCCACTGATGAGCGAACCTAAGGCTAAGAAGTCAAGCGACGAAGGTTACGGTCGTGCCGACAAGGCTGCTTGCTGGATGGTTCTTGCAAGAATCTATCTCAACTCACAGGTTTACACTGGCACAGCTCAGTGGACTAAGGCCGCCGAGTATGCCAAGAAGGTTATAGACTCTGATTATAAGATTCTGGAGCGCAGCAAGGGTAATGAGACTTGGAGTGCTTACCAGATGCTCTTTATGGGCGACAACGGTGAGACCGATGCTGCCTATGAGGCTATTCTCCCAATCCTTTATGATGGTCTTCGCACCACTTCATGGGGTGGCTCTCTGTTCTTGATGGCTTCGACCTATGACGCGAACATGCACGGTAATCCCAATGATCCTATCGCCACCAACGGTGTGAGTGGTCAGAACTGGGAAGGTAACCGCGCTCGTCCACAATTGGTTAACAAGTTCTTCAATGGTATTGAGGCTCCTGTTGGTGAGGCATATGCTGTGGCTAAGGCTGCTGGTGATGATCGTGCTCTGTTCAACACTGTAGACCGTATCATCGACATTATCGACAACAACACTTTCCAGAACGGTTTTGCTGTTGGCAAGTTCAACAACTTCAAGACCGATGGTTCTGCTGGTCACCATGCTACTCATCCTGATGCCGACATCTTCCTTATTCGCAAGGCTGAGGCTTATTTGACCTATGCCGAGGCTCTTACTCGTGCTCAAGGCAGCGGTGCTGCTCCTGCCGAGGCTGTGACTGCTATCAATGTGATTCGTAGCCGTGCTGGCGCTAATGTCAAGGCTAGTTATAATCTCAACGACATTCTCGACGAGTGGAGCCGTGAGTTCTACTTCGAGGGTCGTCGTCGCATCGACTTGATTCGCTTTGGCAAGTTTGGTGGCACTACCGACTATAAGTGGCAATGGAAGGGTGGCGACTTCAACGGACGTGACTTCCCAGAGTTCCGCAACATCTTCCCAATCCCATATAAGGACATCACTGCCAACGAGAAGCTTAAGCAAAATCCTGGTTATTAATCCTTTATTATAACTATAAGTGATTATGAAAAATATTTTTAAATATACAATGTTGCTGGTTGCAGCCACAATGATGCTTGCTTCTTGTAGCGATGACCGCGACTCTAATCCAACGCTCAAGACTCCCGAATCGTTTGTCTTGAACACGCCTGCCTATGCTCGTCAAGCTATTGACTTGCAGAATTCTGAGACAGTGAATTTCACCTGGTCACAGCCCGACTATGGAGGCTTTCCTGTTGCTACAAGCTACACTATTCAGCTGTCTGGTACCAATGACTGGTCAGTATCAAATGTTGAGGCCGAAGCCGATGAAGATAGCGAGCTTGTTCCCACCTATTATGTTGTAGAGAACAGCTATACTACTTGCGAGGCTGCCATTGATGCTGAGACTATCAACAAAGCTCTCATCGTCATGATGGGTTATACTAAGGATAATGTTCCCGAGACACAGAAACTCTATGCTCGCGTGAAAGCTAATGCCGTTGGTGCTAGTGAAGTTGTTTCTAACGTAGTGGAACTCCTTGTTTCTCCTTATTATGTAGAGCTCAAGCCTGCCGATCCAGTTCTGTGGTACATGGTAGGTAACTGCATCGGTAGCAACGATTGGGACAATGGTTCTGGTTCAGTAGGTACTGGCCTTATTCCATTGCTGCCCGAGCCAGGCGCCGACTTCGACAAGGATGGTAATGGTATGCTCATCTATGCTGGTTTCTTCCCTGCTGGTGGTCAGTTCAAGTTCGTCCGCGACCCAGGCAGCTGGGACACCCAGATGAACTTCACCAACATCGATAAGAATGATGCCGGAGTCACCGACGAGGATGGCGAAAACCACAACATCGGTATCCCCGAGGATGGCTACTATAAGATCACTATGAACACTGTCAATAACACTATAGCTATTGAGAAACTTGACGGAACATACGCTGAGTTTGAATCTATCGCTATTCCTGGTGAGTACAATGGTTGGGATGCTGCCGGCAACCCAATGAACGCTATGGGCAAGCGCGACAACACTGAGAACCACATGTGGAGTGTTGACCTCACCTTAGAGGTCGCTACCCCACTCAAGTTTGCTGCTAACGGCAGTTGGGATGTCAACTGGGGTAATCCTGACGACTTCCCTCTGGGATTTGGTTCTCAAGGCGCCGACAATATTCCCGCCAAGGCTGGCAACTACAAAGTTTATTTCAACGATGTGTTGGGACTTTACTATTTCTTTGCCACTGAGTAATTTATGAACCAATAATATTGACTACGGCTTGGAGCGTGACATGCTCCGCTCCAATGCCCCAAGTCAATCTTAAAAGAAGAAATTAACACAACATGAAAAAGTTATTTTATATTTTAGGTATTGGTTTGCTCATGGCAAGCTGTACCGAGGATTTCAAAGATTGGGCCGACCCCATGAGCAACAGCGAGGACCCAGCAAGCGTTAGTGCTGCTGTGGCTGCTGCTGGAACTATTGACTTCAATACTATCACTGCTGATAGTGTGCTCTTGTTCTCGCCCACCTACAAAGCTGATGAAGAGACCGAGGTGACTAATACTGTTACTCTCTTCAATGCCGACAAGAGCGATATGCGCAATGTCAATGTTGACGAGCAAGGTCGTGCTAAGACTACTGAGCTGCGCGACGCCCTCGAGGCTCTCTATGACTTGCCCGAGGATGTTATTAATGTGCCTATCAATGTTGTTACCATTCTCACCAAGAACGGTCAAGGCTTCCGCTTCAACAGCAACATTGAGGATGCTGTGAAGATGGCTGCCGGTATGTATATTGTTGGTGGCGATGAGATGGTTCCTATGGAGTTTGTTGAGCCAGGCGTTTACACTATCACTGTTCCCGCAGGCGAGATGCGCTTCTTCTTCCTGCCATTCACTCACCTCAACAACTTTGGAGATGGCAGGCTTGGTAGTGCAGAGGAGACCGACGGTTTCATCTTCGGTGGCGATCTCGCACAGGGCGATGATGCCTTCGAGATTTGGCTTGATGTAGATCCTGACTACACCCAGTACATCATCACTGTTAACACTAACGAAATGACCTACGACGTTGAGGGTCTGGCTTACGCCGAGATGATTTGGCAAGCTGGT
>CACYVC010000025.1 GCA_902777835.1 uncultured Bacteroidales bacterium
AAAAGCATTTTTTGCATCATATTGATAATAAATGCTGCAAAGATAAGGATTGATCGGCTTTCTCAGAGATTTCAACACGCAAAATGACCAATAAGCCCTTTGTTTATATCATATTTCCACCAATTATCACCCAAATATAGTGTTTTGTTGTCTTTGCTACAATTCCAACTCTCTGGAAATATTTTATGACCAGCAATAGAATTAAAATCTCTGCTTAAACTATCATCATAGAACCATCCAGCCTCAAGGCTACCATCCTTAAAAAATTTCCAGCAGTTAATTGTCAAAATAAATTTATTTGAAACAGAATCTATATCATATACATACCAGTAATTTCCTGATTTGCTTAATAACTCTTTGAGGTCTATTTTTTTAATTTCTGTTTCTGATTTCTTCTCATTAGGTTTATTGCATGAGATTATCAATAACAATAACAACACAATGATGCTTATATTTTTCTTTTTCATTTTTTCTTCTTTAAGTTGTGGAACGATGGGGGTGCTTCTATTGAGGGCGGCGTTTCTCACTTAAATTTCTTGAACTCCTGGGCGAGGGTGTTGCGCAGGGTGGGGCCGTCCATATCGAGGTATTTCTCCATCCAGTCGATGATGCCGAGAGCCTCTTTGTTGCGTTTGTAATAATCAACGACTTGCATCATCACCTCGCAGTACATTGCCTCGTCGGTCTCTTTCACGTTGAAATCAATGGCGTGCTCAGTCATGGCTGCCATGTAGGCTGCCATCAGCTCAATGTGTCCTGGCATTTGATCGGTATCTAGTCTAAACGTGAACTCATCGGTGTTCATCGACCAAATAATCAAGAATTGCATGACCTGCTTTTGAGTGATGTCATCGGGATTGACAGGTTGCTCGAGGTACCACTTCGCTAGCCGCAATGCATCGTCACGGTGCTGGCGGCATCCTTCGGCGGTCTCTACATCTTTGACGCTAGGGACATCGAGTTCGTGAGTCTTAAACAGCTTTGTCATGACCGTTGGCTCTTCTTCGGAGGGAATGAATCGGTTCTGGACAAACCAAGCCCCGAACTTATTGAGTTCGGCCTTGCCTTCTTTGGTGTCGGCCCATTGATTAGTCTCGTCTTCGGCCCCTGGTGACATGAGCCACATGTTGTAGGCCTCCCAGTGCCCGCTCTTGATGAGCTTGCGGTGGAAGTCGAGCAACGACAGGTTGTAGTAGCCTGGTGCCACCGAGTCGATGTGCGCGAGCGCATCCTTGCGCAGGTCGGCAATCATCGGCACGGTGAGCTTCTTGGTCTTCATGAACTCGGTAAGCGCTGGCGACTTCATGGTTCCCATCTCATACATCAAGGGGAAAGGCACCTGAATGTCGGTAGTGTCGCTATCAATATAAATGTTGTTGTTCTTAGTCAAAGTGACATGCGCCTTGTTCTCGCCTTCTATCTTAATGTTCTCTTGGAAGAGGTCGTAGATGAGCTTGCCCATCTCCTCGGCACGCTCAGTGCCAGGCTGCAGATTGCACACAACCTCGCCATAGACTATCGCCCATAGTGGCTCGGTTGATTGGGCATAGAGCAGTGCAAGACGGTAGTAATTACTGGCAAAGTCGGGCTGTACCTCCACACCATGCAGGTAACATTCAACAGCCTCGTTGTAGCGCTTGTGCATCATGTGGATGTTGCCCTTCTCGAGATAGAGGTAGCCCGAATTGGGGAAACGCTTGAGACCCTCGTCGTAGGTCTTGACTGCCGCTTCGGGATTACCTAGCACATCCTGTGCATTGCCCACCAACTGATAGAGCTGAGGCTCACTCTCGGGATGCTTATAAAGCTTGGAACCATCCTTGACGATGCGCTTGAAGTCGCCAGCGAGATAGTAGGCATAGAGCCGTTCATACTCAAGGATGTAATTGTCCTTGTACTTCTTGCACAAGTCGTCAAAAATCTTGATGGCATCTTTGGGTTTGCCACTATCCATAAGGCCAATAGCCTCATCAAGCTGCACACGGTCGTTGTCGTTGATCAGGTCAATAGACTTCTGCGCCTGTGCCCCAATTGACCAAACAACGGCACAGATTATAATCAAAATGCGAAGAAAGGATGTTTTCATATCATTTTTGTTTTTGAATAAAATGCTCACGCTCGCAAGTCTTTGAGCAAGCTCAGCTTTGACTCGCTAAATCGCATTTTTCGGTAGTTACTATATATTTTCAACGCTATAATTACTCTGAGATTTAATTTTCATCGATGAGTAGATATAATTACACTCGCAAATTTAGAAAAAATATTGTTACTGAGCATATAAAAGTATAGAAAAAACAAAAGCCCTCAAAATTTTGAGGACTTTCTGAGAAATAAAAGATGTAAATATTATTTCTTTATTCCGTCACGCTTGAGGAGTGCGTCGATTTTAGGCTCGCGACCGCGGAAGCGCTTGTAGAGTGTCATTGGTGGCTCGGTGCCGCCGCGCTCGAGGATGTTCTCCTTGAACGACTTGGCAGTAGCGGGGTTGAAGATTCCGTCTTCCTGGAACTTGCTGAAGGCGTCGGCGTCAAGGATCTCAGCCCACTTGTAACCGTAGTAGCCTGCGGCATAGCCGCCAGAGAAGATGTGAGTGAACTGCGGTGACATCATGCAACCGTCAACTGGCTTGAAAATTTCAACGGGCTTCATTGCCTCGTATTCAAACTTGAAAGCATCGCCCGAAACGGGTTTTGTGATAGTGTGATAGGCCATATCAAGAAAACCGAAGCTGAGCTGACGCAGGCAAGCATAAGAAGCGCCATATTGCTCTGAAGCTTTGATCTTCTCCACCAAATCTTGTGGGATACTCTCGCCAGTGAGATAGTGCTTAGCAAAACTGTCGAGATACTCGCGCTCGCTAAGGAAGTTCTCATTGAATTGTGAAGGCAACTCCACAAAGTCGCGATAAACGTTAGTGCCTGAAGTGGAGGTATATTTGCACTTCGAGAGCATGCCGTGTAAGCCGTGGCCAAACTCGTGCATGAAAGTCTCAACCTCGTAGTAGGTGAGCAGCGAAGGTTTGGTGTCGGTGGGACGAGTGAAGTTCATCGTTAGTGTAACGATTGGCCGCACATCGTTGCCATCGGCATCGCGGTACTGCTCGCGGAAGTTTGTCATCCAGGCACCGCTCTGCTTTGTTTCACGAGGGAAGAAGTCGGTGTAAAGCAACGCCACGAAGTTGCCGTTGTCGTCTGTAACATTATAAACGTGCATCTCGGGATTGAAGACCTGAGCATCGAAGTTCTCGGTGAAGTGCAGTCCGTAAAGCCTTGTAGCGAGACCAAACACGCCATCAATCACATTCTCAAGTTGGAAATAAGGACGGAGCAGCTCGTCATTGATAGAGTACTTCTCCTCTTTGAGCTTGTTGGAGTAGTAAGAGTAGTCCCACGGCATGATAGTGAACTTCTTGCCTTCGAGCGTGCTTGCGTACTTGTTGAGATTATCCATATCGCTCTTTTGGGGCTTGGTGTAAGCGTCCTTGAGCTGGTTGAGCATGTTATAGACATTAGTGGGGTTCTCAGCCATCTTGTTGGCAAGCTGGTAGTCGGCAAATGTATTGTAACCAAGAAGGTTGGCAAGCTCAAGGCGGGTGTTGGCAATCTGCTGCATTATCTCAATGTTGTTGAACTCACCGCTAGTGCATTGAGAGTTGTACATCTTATAAAGTTTCTCACGCAGGTCGCGTCGAGAGCTGTATTTCATGAATGCCATGTAGCTGGGCGCATGGAGAGTGATTAGATATTCACCCTCACGGTCTTTGGCCTTAGCGGCTGCCGCTGCTGCATCAATAGCGCTCTCAGGAAGACCATCAAGATCGTTTTTTGTGAGCCACATTTCATATTTGGAAGTCTCTTTCAGAGCGTTTTGGTCGAACTTCAAGGTAAGCTGTGAAAGACGTGTAGAAAGTTCTTTGTACTTATCGCGGTCGCTCCCTTGGAGAGCAGCACCGCTGCGCACGAATGACTCGTGAGTCTTCTCAAGCAGCATCCAGTCTTCTTGGTCATATCGTGACTTGTCAAAGTGCTTATATACATAATCAATGCGCTGCCATAACTTCTCGTTGAGTGTCACGCTGTTGCCGTGTTCGGTAATGAGTGGAGTCATACGCTCCGAGATTGCCATGAGCGAGTCGTCGGCATTGGCCGAGAGCATAGGGTAGAACACTCCCAACACGCGGTTCAGCATATCGCCTGAGCGCTCAAGGGCGACGATAGTGTTCTCAAAAGTTGGTGTTGCCTCTTGGTTGGCGATAGCGTCGATTTCGGCGCTATGACGTTTCATTCCCTCGATGATCGCTGGCTCATAGTCGGCAGTTGTGATTCGGTCAAAGGGGATAGCGCCGTTGGTAGTCTTAAACGGCTGGAAAAAAACATTGTCGGCACTAATCATAGTAGCAATAGAAAGTAAAAGAGTGATTGATAAAAATAATTTTTTCATTACAAAAATGATGGTTATTTGGTTTGTAACACAGCGTCAAGCACTAATGCATAATCGCTGGATGGAATTCCTAATTTGTTGACTAAATATTTTGCGTCATCAAAATAAAGACGAGAAAAAGCCTCTTGGTCGTTGCCATCGAGGCCTAATGATTTGCGGTATTGCGTTAAGGCATCGGCGATGCGTCCCATAGATTGCAGCACATGGCCATAGTTGAGATAATCTTGCGACGATGGCGTATCGTCGTTGATGATTTTCTCGTAGTAGTTCACCGCCTGCTCGTGTTTGCCTGTAAGCAAAGAGCACCAGGCTATAGGTCTCCATGCGCGGTGCTTGGCTTTGGGCATGAAGTCGGCTTTATAGTATTGTTGCAGAGCGTTATCATATTCGCCCTTGTCGAGATAGCAATGCCCGAGATTGAGGCACAAGTTTACGCTCTGTGGTGATAGTTCAAGCGCTTTGTTGTAATACTCTATTGCCATGTCATAGTTATGCATACTTCGGTAGCATTGCGCCATTTGCTTAGTGTTCCAAGTGTCAGCATTGTTAACCAACTCATATCTTGAGTAGTTCTTTAATGCGTCGCGCAACTTTCCAAGAGATTGTTGAGCAAAGGCGATTTTTTGATACACATGTGGGTCGGCATCGCGATTGGAAATCATGTCGCGATAGTACTTGATTGCATCTTCGTAAAACCCGTTCTTGAAATAAAACTCTGCAATTACCGATAGAGTAGAAGTGTCGTTGATATAAGGCTTTAGGCACTCGACATCAGAGAGTTTGATGTCGGTATCAAATATCGACATAAACTCGCGACGCCGAGAGAAAAGTTTGAAGAAGCGATAAAGGTCTTGGATATAGCGATTGACGATATTGTCGCGCATCTTAATAACTGACTGTGCCTCTTCGCTCTGCAGTTCCTGTAATTGCTCGCGTTGGGCTTCAAACTGCTGGAACAGCATGTTGCGCTGCGACTCGGGGGCAGAAGCCATATAGAGTAGCATTGAGTACTTGTCACTGTCGCACAGGATGGGCATCACGCTGAATAGTGAAGTGAGCGGATGCTTTTTGTCGCCAAAAGCACTTTTCGTTATCGACGTCTTGTCGTGATAAGGTAAGAACCAGTTCGACAGTGTGTTGAAGAATGGAAAACTCTTGAGTTTTGAGAATGTAGAGATAAACACATCGCCGCCTTGCAGCTGCAGCTCATTGAGTTCCTCAAGTTTGTTGGTAATTCCACTTTTGTCGAGCCATTCTTGCCATTGTGGGTTTTCTTCAATTTCACTAATCTCAAGAGATCCAGGTGACTTTCCCTTGATTTTATTGAGAAGGTCGGAACTCATCTTGTTAATTTCAGGCGTGATGATGTCGTGAAGTTTTTGCGAGATGTTCTCTGTATTGCGACTATGTATCAATCGGGTATAAATGAGTCGCATATCGCTCAAGAAATCTGGTTCATCTTCCAACTGCTTGAAAGCATCGACAACATCGTTGTAGAATGCGATGCGGTTGCGATAGAGGAAGATAATAATTACTGCACCAATTAGCGCCCGCAGTTTTAATTCGCTGTCACAAAGGGTGACATAACTGTTGAGAAGCAACTTGAGTTTTTGGGCATCAAAGAATTTGGAGAGACCAAGCGTCAACGCTGAAAGCACCAGGCTCTTGAGGTGTGCTGGCAGTTCTTCATTGGCGAGCAGCGCCGTTATTGTTTCAACATCGGCAGTTGTGGCAGGAAATGAGCTCCATATCTTATTGAAAATGTCACTCTCGAGGTTTTCACATTGACGCAAAATGTATGTTTCGTCATCGTTGTTTCTTATGGTCTCGTCATTATTGCCATCCATTAGTTGCAGCGTGCCGCGTTTAACCACATATTCATCAACCATTGCCTTCAACTGCTGGTTTTTGTATTGCTGATTGCGTTGATAAAAGATGTGTGTTGATTGTGGTCCAGCCAGTGCAATGACTGTTTTGTCAGTAAGTTGATAGGCGTCAGTAATGATTTGTGCCAAAATATTGTCGCGTTGCGGGTCAAGAGCTCCTTGCGACAAGTATTGTAGCATATAATTATAGGAAGTGGATATTTTGTTCAGCTCCTCACTGAGATCCCATCGCTGCGTATCGTCAACCATCGTCTTGAGGTATTTTAAGGCCAATACCAGCCGACGAGTATCAAGATGTTGATTAACTAATTTTCGGTATTTTGAAATTTCTGCTTTGTCCATTGATTGTAAAGTAGTAGAATATAAATAGTGCGGATATTATATTTACTATTAGCAAAATCTGTGCAAAAATAGTCAAAATTAGTGCAAGTTGAGTGCAGAACAAAATGAAAAAGCGAATTTTTTTCATTTTTTATGCCTCGTCTCAGCCTAATTTATCTAATTTGCTTAAAAACTGACAAAATTTATGTTTTTTATTTTGTAGTTATGATAGTTTGCATTACTTTTGCAGTAAAATAAGCGAAACAAATTAAAACAAATATTAACGTTTTCAATAGGTAATAACATGGTAATCCAAAGAAAACAATCCTTATTTCTCTTGATAGCAGCCATTTTGATGGGCCTCTTTGCCTTTATGCCATCTTTAATTGATGCCAAAGGAACGCCAATGCTAGGTGGATACAGCGAAGGTATTGACATGGTGCCTTTTATTTTGAACTGCCTCACTGCTTTGCTGTCGTTTATCACAATTTTCAAGTTCAAGAGTTTGAGTTTTCAAAAGACACTCTGCGTGGTGAATATTCTTTTAATCATCGCTACCTTAGCGACTATATGCTGCATTGCGTTGACTCAGAAGGATTGTGACCTGCTTGGAAGCATTACCTATTATAATGCGCTTCCTGTGATAGCAATCATCTTCCTGCTGCTGGCACACAAGGGAATTTCGCACGACCAGCGCTTGCTGAGCGGAAGCAGTAGAATCAGATAAATACAGTTTAGAGAGGAGAGTGAGAGGGGAGAGGAAGAGAAGTTCACAGTTCACAGTTGTCAGTTTTCGCTCAACTATACTCCGATAAACGACAAACGAACTCTCTTACACTTTCCACATTCCACATTGCGCCTTCCACCAATAAACGATAAACGAACAACGAAAAACGATAAAACGAGATGGTAATAGCATTAGTCACAATATTTGTGATTGGTTACTTGTTGATTACGCTCGAGCACACGTTAAAAATCAACAAATCGACCTTTGCACTCATTATGTGTGGAGTGCTGTGGTCGATATACTCATTATGTACTCACGATGTTAAAGAGGAAGCACTTCTCACGTTTCTTGGTGAGACGTGCGAGATATTGATGTTCCTCATCGCTGCGATGACCATTGTTGAGCACATCGACCGTTATGGTGGTTTCAGCTTCATCACAGAGCACATCCATGCTAAGAATAAGCGCCGCATGCTGTGGATTTTATCAATTACCACCTTCTTTATGTCGGCAGTGCTCGACAACATGACCACCACCATCATTATGATTATGATGCTGCGTCGTTTGTTGCCCGACCAGAAGGAGCGATGGCTCTTTGCTGGCGTATTGGTTATTGCCGCTAATAGTGGTGGTGCATGGTCTCCAATCGGTGACGTGACCACTATTATGCTTTGGATGGCCGACAAGGTTACAGCATTGAGCCTGATTGATAACTTGCTTCTCCCATCCATTGTTTCAATGATAGTTCCACTTGCAATTGCCACACATTGGATTAAGAAAGAGCCTATGCCTAAGCCCATGGCTCGCCGTGAAGAAGCAATAATGATGTCGCAGGAACATCCTCACATCAGCAAGGCAATACTCATTCTTGGTGTGGCAGGTTTATTGTTTGTGCCCATCTTCAAGACAGTAACACACTTGCCTCCCTATATGGGCATGATGATGTCGCTTGGCATCATCTGGCTTGTGACCGAGATATTGATTACCCGCTACAAGATTGACCCCAAGCTTGGTGGCCGTGTGTCACAGGCTATGCGTCACATCGATATGTCATCTATATTGTTCTTCCTTGGCATTCTGATGAGTGTGTCGGCATTGCAGCAGGCAGGTATTTTACATAATGTTGCAGGGGCACTTAATGATTCCATTCATGAACCAGTCTCGATAGCAGGTCTGATTGGTGTG
This sequence comes from uncultured Bacteroidales bacterium, assembly GCA_902777835.1. Taxonomy (GTDB): domain Bacteria; phylum Bacteroidota; class Bacteroidia; order Bacteroidales; family Muribaculaceae; genus Sodaliphilus. The sequence goes on from CACYVC010000025.1 coordinate 8,559, forward strand.
TTGTCGTCGATTGTTGACAACGTGCCTTTAGTTGCTGCATGTATCAAGATGTTTACTGGAATGACTGGAGCCGATCCGAGCTATGCTGCATACTTTTTTGAAGATGGACTGTTTTGGCACTTGCTAACCTTCACTGCAGGTGTGGGAGGTAGTTTGCTCATAATAGGCTCCGCAGCTGGTGTGGTAGCCATGGGCATCGAGAAGATACCGTTCTTTTGGTACTTCAAAAAGATTACCTTTATAGCATTTTTGGGTTACTTAGCAGGAATAGCACTCATTTGGTTGGAGAACATCCTGTTGCCGTCGTTATAACATCTGTTTTATAATTCTTTACGTAGCCACATTGCGGTGTGGCTTTTAGTATTTTGTGCCACTTGCTCAGGTGTTCCGGTCGCTACTATATTACCTCCGCCATCGCCTCCTTCGGGCCCAAGGTCGATGATATGGTCGGCACATTTTATGACCTCAAGGTTATGCTCGATGATGATAATAGTGTTGCCACGGTCGATAAGTTGGTTAAACGACTTCATCAGGGTGTTGATGTCGTGGAAGTGCAGTCCAGTTGTGGGCTCGTCGAAGATGAACAGGGTGTGGTTCTTCTTCTCGCCACTGAGGAAGCTTGCCAGTTTCACTCGCTGGTTCTCGCCGCCCGAGAGTGTTGATGACGATTGTCCTAACTTGATGTATCCCAGCCCCACGTCCTGAAGTGGCTTGAGGCGGTTGACGATTTTCTTCTCGTTGTATGTAGTCTCCTCGCAGAAGAATTCAATTGCTTGATTCACTGTCATCTCGAGCACGTCATATATCGACTTGCCGCGATATGTCACCTCGAGGGCGTTGTTGCTGAATCGCCGGCCGTGGCAGGTATCGCAAGTAAGGGTGATATTTGCCATAAACTGCATCTCGATGGAGATTTTGCCGTCGCCCTTGCACTCCTCGCATCGCCCGCCTGGAGAGTTAAACGAGAAGAAGCCAGCATTGTAGCCCATCTGTTTCGATAACTGCTGCTGGGCAAAGAGTTGACGTATCTCATCGAAAGCCTTTAGATAGATTGCTGGGTTGCTACGCGATGACTTGCCGATGGGGTCTTGATCAACAAACTCCACTGCTTTCACCAAGTCGATGTCGCCTCCCAGCGATGAATAAGCGCCTGGCGCGTCGGCACTATCGCCTAAGTGGCGTGCCAAGGCACGGTAAAGGATATCATTTACAAGTGTAGATTTGCCCGAGCCGCTAACACCGGTGACTACTGTCATCACGCCTAGAGGGAACTTCACATCAATGCCCTTGAGATTGTGATGCGCAGCGCCCTTAATCTCGATGTAGTTGTTCCAGTGGCGACGATGCTGTGGGAGGGCTATCTTCATCTCGCCAGTGAGATATTTCAGGGTGTAGCTGTTGTCGATGTTTTTGAGATTGTCTATTGTGCCTTGATACACTACTTGCCCGCCAAGTCGTCCTGCTTCAGGGCCCATATCTATGATATAGTCAGCGGCACGCATTATTTCCTCGTCGTGCTCTACGACCACCACTGTATTGCCTAGCGATTGCAGCATCTTGAGGACTTTGATAAGACGGTCATTGTCGCGCGGATGCAGACCGATGCTCGGCTCATCGAGGATGTAGATTGAACCCACCAGTGTGCTGCCTAGAGATGTAGCAAGGTTGATGCGCTGACTCTCACCGCCCGAGAGCGTTCCCGAGAGCCTGTCAAGAGTGAGATAAGGGAGACCCACCTCAATCAGGAACGAGAGGCGGTTGTTGATCTCTGTCAATAGCCGCTTGGAGATAGTGGCATCCTCGGTGCTGAGCTTTAGGTCACGGAACCATTGCGCGAGTTGGTCAATGGGCAGGTGAACTAAGTCGCCTATTGTTTTTCCGTTGATTTTTACATAATTGGCATCGGCTTTAAGTCTTGAACCATTGCAGGTGGGGCACACCGTCTTGCCGCGGTAGCGAGCCAGCAGCACACGGTATTGAATGGAGTAGGACTTACTCTTTATCCACTCAAAGAAACCGTCAATGCCAGGGAACTCGGGACATCCGTGCCACAGTAGGTCGCGCTGCTGCTCAGAAAGCTGATAATAAGGTCGATGAATGGGAAAATCATATTTTGAGGCGATGCCTATGAAAGCGTTTTTCCACTCGCTCATTACCTGTCCGCGCCAGCACATCACCGCGTCGTCAAATACCGACAGTGTCTTGTTGGGCACAACCAGATTCTCGTCGATGCCCACAATGCTGCCAAAGCCCTCGCACGTCTCGCACGCGCCAATGGGGTTGTTGAAATTAAACATCAGGTCGGTGGGCTCCTTGAAGGTGATGCCATCGGCCTCAAAACGCTTGGAGAAAACTTGCTCGCTGGTTGTGCCATCGCTGTTGAAGACTAGCAATACGCACTCATCATGGCCCTCATAGAATGCAGTGGCGACGGAGTCAAGAAGACGCAGTTCGTCATCGGTGCTGATTGGTGCCGCCAACCGGTCGATGAATAGGCGATAGTGCTGCGGCTCGCTACTTGGAGAGTCGATGATCTCAGTGATAGCGATGAACTTGCCATTATTCTCCAACCTCGAATAGCCTCCCTTGAGCAAGATGTCGAGTTGCTGGGTCAGTTCTCGACCATCAGGAATAATGATAGGGGAGAGCAAGGCAAATCTCACTCCGTCGGGGAGTTGCTTTATGGCATTAATCACGTCGGCTGTGGTGTGCTTTTTCACCAACTCGCCACTCACAGGAGAATAGGTCTTGCCAATGCGGGCGAAGAGCAAGCGCAGATAGTCATAAATCTCGGTAGAAGTGCCTACAGTGCTTCGAGAGTTGCGGTTATTGACTTTCTGCTCAATGGCAATGGCAGGCGGCAGGCCCTTGATGAAGTCGCACTCGGGCTTGGTCATGCGGCCTAGGAACTGGCGGGCGTAAGACGATAGGCTCTCCACATAACGCCGCTGCCCTTCGGCATATAGCGTGTCGAATGCAAGTGATGACTTGCCCGACCCCGACAAACCAGTGATAACCACAAACTTGTTGCGGGGAATCGTAACATCGATGTTTTTCAGGTTATTAACCCTCGCACCTTTTACTATGATGTCGCTGCTCTTCATTGCCAATATTAAAAAGTGACCGCAAATTTACGCATTAATAATTGATTTTTAAAATAGAATTTGTCTATATTAAATTTTTATTGTATTTTTACAACGAATTTTGACGACTAAACAAAATTATCATATTTTTTTGTGTGGTTTAAAAAATCAGTTTAGACGACAGCTTCATATTTAATTCTTTAAATCTAAATTTTAATAAAGATAAATTTTTTATATACATAATAAATTGAACTATGAAAAACATAAAATTATCTTCAATCCTTATTAATAGACTAATTGGTCTACTAATTGCTACAATTTATGTTCAGGGGGCTATTGCTCACGACTTTGAGGTAGATGGCATCTGCTATAATATAAATAGTGATGGAAACACAGTAACTGTCACCTATTATGGTTCTTCTTTTGTCGAGAGTATGTTTTACTATAGCGGTAATGTTTATATCTCGTCGCCTGTGCAATATGGTGGCAAATCTTATAATGTGACCGCTATTGGTAACGATGCCTTCCAGATGTGCAACATGGTAACAGGCATCAGTTTACCAAGTTCAATTGTCACTATTGGCAACAACGCATTTAAGGGATGTAGCATCACAAGTTTTGAACTGCCTAAATCGGTTACTTCTTTGGGCAATGATATACTCAATGGATGTAAATCCCTTGAATCAATTATCGTTGACAACCAGAACACGGTTTTTGATTCACGTTTCAATTGCAATGCAATCATTGAAACTTCAACTAATAAACTTATTGCAGGGTGCAAGAACACTACAATTCCCAATAATGTCACCGAAATAGGACGTTACGCTTTCATTGGCCAAGATATAAAGTATATCGAGATTCCAAACTCGGTACTTACCATTGGTGAAAACGCTTTTAGTGGTTGCCAGTTGCTTGATAGCATCTGCATTCCCGATGCTACCACATTTATTGGAGCTTCAGCGTTCTATTATTGTAAGGCAATGAAAAAGTTGACCATTGGTAAGTCGGTAATGAATATTGGTCAGGGAGCTTTCTCTTATTGCTCAGGACTTCAAGTTGTGTATGCTCGAATGCCTGATCCTCGCGAGATTAACTGTGATGTAAACTGCTTTGCATATTCTTCTATTTATAACGTTACTCTTTATGCGCCTTATGGCTCAAGGTATATATATGAGGTGATAGACCCGTGGAGGAGTTTCTCGCCCATTCTTCAGTATGCTGATGTACCAGGAGATGTCAATGATGATGGATATACAACAGCTGCCGATATCACCGAAATTTATGACTATTTGATAGTAGGAGGAAACTATACTCATTATTACCGCATGGATGTCAATGGCGATCACAGCATTACTGCTGCCGACATCACAGCAATATATAATATATTGTTGGGTAGTGATTAATTAAGTTTTATTAATTGCTTTTCCTCAGTTCTTGAACCAATATTGTAGAAAATAGTCTAAGAGGTTGTAACTATTGTTCTTATTGAGAATTTATTAAGCAAAACTCGAAGATTAGAATTTAATAGTTGCGCCTTACCAATCAAGCATATATTCCTTTAAACAATTTATAAATAGTTTTTATGAAACATTTATTGAAATCTTTGCTCGTCATCGCTATTTGTGCGATACCTGTATTTGCACTGGCTCAACCCGAGTCATGCAAGGTGAAAGTGACTGGTTCAAAAGCTACTATCAAAGACTTTGCCAAGGCTTATTGCTCGCAATGCGACGATGGCAGTTTTGAGCGTCAAACTCTTGCCGCAATCAACAAGGGCTCTAATAAGACAATTATTGACATTAAGAACGGTTATTTTAAGTACACTTCAAAACAGGACGGTATAGTTGAAACGCTTGAGATGTGCTATTGGAACTGCAAAAACAAAAACGAGAAGCTGATTGCAGTGAATCGCGTGAGCGAGGGGGGAGAAAGTCTTGACGAGAGTTTCCTCAATTTCTATCGTTATAATGTTAAGACAAAGACGCTGAAACACATTGATCCTCCTTTTACCAGTGAGCCACAGCCCATTGATATGGTTGACCGTAGTGTTGCAGGCGATGATGTGATTAATCGAGTGACATCAGCAAGAAATGAGGACATGAACAAGTACATGCCAATTTACTCTCTGCCTCGTATTGGCAAGAATATCACTTTCCGTATGGCTGACCCTGATGCTGTGCCTCAATCAATGCAACGCCCAGGCACACTACTATGGAATGGAACTTCATTCAAGATAAAGAAATGATTTTTCATTAAGTAAAACACATTAAAACTATTAGATTCTTAAAAAACAAATTCTTATTGTGCTTGATATCACTTGCTGCCAGGTGACATCTTTGTGGAAAATCCTGCCCAGTATGATATTTGGAATATTCACAAATAATTTATTTAATTAATTCATTATTAAAAATTTAGAAAATGAAAGCTAATCGCAGTTTTTTTGCATTCATTGTTTGCCTGTTAGCATTTTTTGCAGCAAACAAAGTTTCGGCTCAATTAGCCAAAGGTTATTATTATGTGCATGTGGCTTTAGACACACATTATTGCATTGACTTGCATAAAGCCATAGTGCAGGATGGTCGTAACATCCAGTTGTATCGCTCCAATGGCACACAAGCCCAAAAGTGGTATTTTCAGCCAAACAGCGATGGCACTTATTTTATTCGTTCGGCTATGAACACCGACTATGTGCTTGATGTAAAAAAAGGCATAGTTCAGAATGGTTCTAACATTCAGCTTTACCACTATAATGGCACAAAAGCACAGAGATGGTTCTTAGAACCAGCCGGCAATGGATATTTCTATATTCAGTCGGCACTCAATCCCGAGTATGTCATAGACTTGGAGAAGGGTAGTATTGTCAATGGCCAAAATATCATACTTTATCGCAATAAAGGTGGCAAAAATCAGAAGTGGAAAATCAACAAATAACAACCAAGTATGTTTATGAAAAAATCATTTCTTATCATCATCTTAGCTACATTAGCATTAATGTCGATGCATGTTTCGGCTCAAGGTCTAAAGGATAGTGGCAAAAGTGTCGCAGATGTTGTGCCAAACGGTTGGGAGTCGATTTTTAAGACTGGTGATCTTAACAACGATGGCATCGCTGACTTAGTTGTGGTCGCTACGCCTTGCGATAAAGATAAGATGCAGACTCGTGACGATGGTTACGTGTATAATTTCAACCAGCCTGTGCTAGCTATCTATTGGGGAGAAAAAAGTGGCAATTACAAGATGTTTAAGAAGTATGACAACGCGATTCCAGCGCGTGAAAGTGAGTTCATTAGTATTACTCCCGAAGTGAACATCACTAAGAAGGGCGTGCTAGAAATCAAATTGGAATTCTTTGCTACGGCGGGGAGCTGGACTCAGCCCACCACAACCCACCTTTTCCGCTATCAACAGGGTGATTTTTTCCTCATTGGTAAAGATGTTGTTGAGTTGGAGCGAACCACCGGTAAAACCGTTACGACAAGCGAGAACTATCTCACACGCAAGCGCGTTGTCACTACCGAGCGCCCCATGAGAAAAGCAATCGTTAAGCGTACTAGTTTGCCAAAAAACAAATTAAAACCATTGGGATTTAATCTTGATGATTGATGTTAAGTAGGAATAATTTAGTGGCTTAGCAGTGTTGATTTCATTGCTGAGCCACTTTTTTGTGCGGGAGTTAATGATTGTTTCGTATAGTGTGTTTTCAAGTAAGGCTGAGTAAAATAAGATTTTTTGCAAAAAAAACCTAAAATCGATACATATTATAATTAAAAGTGCTATATTTGTAATCGAGAAAAAGAGAAATCATTTTATTAACCCTTAAAATATTTAGAAATGAAACCAGTACACATTATTTTAGCAGTATTGAGCGGTGCGCTAGCAGGTGCCGCTGTAGGTCTCCTTTTTGCTCCTGCCAAGGGTGCTGAAACACGCAACAAGATTGCTGATATCCTGAAGAAAAAAGGAATAAACCTGAAAGACCAGGAGATGGACGAACTTATCGACGACATCACCAAGGAAATTAAAGAGGAGTAATAAAAATTATTCAGTCGTTTTTAGTTAAATAGATTTCTAATTTTATTAATTTACAAAGAATTATGAAAGATATAAAATATCTTAGCTTATTATACGGCTTCATGGGTGGCGCTATTATTGGCGCAACAATGGCATTGCTGTTTGCTCCCGAAAGTGGCAAGGACTTGCGCGCTCGCATCAAAGAGTTGCTTAAGAAAAAAGGTATAGACTTCAGTGATGACGAAGTGGAGCAGCTGGTAAACCAAATCAGCGCTCAGATTGAACAATAATTGCTAATGGGATCATTGTATATTGTTTAGACAATATTCCTTAGGCATAATTAATTCATAACTCTGCACATGATATTTTAATGTGCTAAAATTATCATGTGCAGTTTTTTCTATTTAAGTGATGGAAGGACAAAATTATAAACAACTGTTTGACAGCATTAAGGAACATGCTAAGCTTGAGATTGAATATTCTAAGCTTACTCTTGCTGAGAAGCTGTCGATACTATTATCACGCGCTATAGTGGTTACGATACTCATCATTTTTGGAGCTGGAGTGATGCTCTTGCTGCTTTGGGCGTTTGCCAAATGGATGATTGCTGTAACCGGAAGTATGTGGTTAGGAGTGCTTATTGCCATTATTTTAGTAGTGTTGCTTGCCTTGTTGGTTTGTGGCTATCGCAAACAGTTGATTATTAATCCTGTAACACGTTTTGTCACTAAATTGTTGTTAACTCCCGAAGAATAGTTCAAGTTATGTCAAGCAAAATTGAAACACCGTCATCGGTTCATGCAGTGCAGTCAGTTGCTTCTCCTTCGATAGAGTGGAAAGGGTTAACTCTTGAAGAATTGCAACGTCGTCGTGCAAAGTGGCTTATCAAGCGTGAAGTGAGCCGCATGAGCATGGTTCATCAGTATCAATCAACCCGTGAGAATGTGTCGCAAAATGGGATGCGTGGTTTGCTGTTCAATTCGGGTGAGGTTGCAATGCTCAAGAAGACAGACTATTTCTATTTGGGTTTCAAAGCAATAAATGCACTTGTGAAGCTGTATTTAAAGCGTAAACGCCGTTAAAAACAAAGATGTTTTAACGTGATATAATCTATAAAATTGCATTTTTTAGTCAAAAAATTTTGCTGATTGGATGGTTTTTTATAATTTTGCCCTGTTTTCCACACTATTTTTGGGAAATAAATTAATAAACCTATAATTTATAAACATTTAAACACATATTGCCTATTGACAAATCATTACTCTATTAACCAACACATATAAGTAATGACAAAATTAGCAGACGTTAGCGATGATATGCTCATCGTAAAGTATGTCGAAGGTGAGAATGAGGCTTTTGATGCGCTGATAGAGCGCCACAAGAACCGTATATATAATTATATATTCCATTCAGTCAAAGATGAGGATCTTGCCAACGATATCTTTCAAGAAACATTTGTCAAGGCAATAATGACCATCAAGCAGGGCCGCTATGTTGAGAACGGGCATTTTGCGGCTTGGTTAACTCGCATTGCCCATAACCTCATAATTGACTTTTACCGCCAAGAGAAGTCGGAAAATTTACAGTCGTGTGACTCTACCGAGGTAGATATTCTTAACCGCAAGGAACTTAGCGAAGCTACAATTGAGGATAATCTAATCATTGACCAAATTCATAGTGATGTTCGTCGCTTGGTTACAGCATTGCCCGCTAACCAGCGCGAGGTTCTTCTCATGCGATACTATAAGAACATGAGTTTCAAGGAAATTGCCGATCGCACCAATGTGAGCATCAATACTGCTCTTGGCCGTATGCGCTACGCCATTCTCAATATGCGCCGTCTGGCAGTGGAAAATAATATTGTTCTCACTATGTAAAATAGGTTATAGGCTTTTATACATAAATAAGGTTGCCATCTTGATGACGGCAACCTTATTTACTATTTTGGCCAGATTTTCCTTACTAATTAGCAAGCATAATGCCATATACTGCTGTGACATCAGCTGCGGTGATAATGCCGTCGCCAGTTTGGTCGCCATTAACGATTTGAGATGGGTCGCTATTAAGAAGATAATCATAAAGTGCTGTGATATCTGCTGCTGTTACTACACCGTCACCGTTTACGTCGCCAGGTACAGCAAACTTAATATTTTGTGATGATGGTGCAGGAGTTTCGCAAGCATTCTGGTCAACAGGCAAAGCGATTACCCCCACGTTACCCCTACTATCATTAGTTGAATGATCAACGGCGCAATACATATTGTGAGCTGCATCTACAGCAATACTGTAACAAAACTCTCCAAAAGCAGGCTCGATGTTGTAAATCTCAGATAGAGAAGGTACACCAGAATTATTAAATGTGACATTGAATACTTTTATATTGTCGTAACATGATACTGCCAATTTTGTGCCTTCGTCAAAAAGGCATATTGCTGATGAGTAGCTTCGCAGAATCATGTCAGGATTAACCGAACCAGAGTTGAATAGGACTTGGTTGTTCTTTACATAAACAAGAGAAGGGACAGTCTTGCTGTCTTGCCATCGGGTTTGCGAGATCCACCATCCGCCATTTTGAGGGATTATCACGCTATTACCATTGAGGTGTAGGTTGTTAGCGTTATCATAGATTACTTCACTTGGACCCTCAGTCCATGGCTGGTTAAGGTTGCCTATGTTGTACTGGTAAATACCTTGAGAGTTGCCATTGTTGTTTACATAATCTTCGTCGAAAGTATAAAGCACAGTGTTTTTACCTACTCCTTCAACCCAACAACTTGCAATAGATCCAGCGATTTCTTCACCATCGTCATTGAACCTTAGACCAGTAGAGTAGGGAGTACCTCCAAATACTGGCAAAAAGTCGGCATCAAGATTTTTTGCGTCGGCACGCCACACGCCTGGATGACTGTCGCTCCAGTCACAGAGATAGATTTTTTGGTCTTTATTAAGGAATATGCGTGTACATCCATTGGTTAGTCCCCATTCAACATTTCCACCATAAGCAGTATTGCCCTGATTAGTGATGTCGCTGAAAGTGGGGTCAAAAACATAGATTCCGACATTAGTATTGCGTCCATCAACCTCGGCAGCTTGAGTCTCGGTGACATAGATTCGTCCGTAGAACTCACTCTCAGTGTCTTGGTCGATGGCAATTCCACGCGGGCTCATAAAGCTGAGCTGTGGGTGTGTTGCTTTATCAATAACCCGCTGGGGCGACTCTCCGTTAGTCCATGCCTCACCGATAGCTTTAACGCTCCAAGAATACACGCCCTTGTATCCATCCATATCTATAGCGATGGTGTTTTCGCCCTTAGCTTTTCCAGTGCTCTGTATTGTTTTTACCAAAACGTCATCTTTGTAGATGTTAATAAAAACATCTAGTGCAGGTGCATTTAATGTATAACTAATGTTGAAAATGGAGCCTTCTCCTTTGGAAGCTTTAAGCCCAGAAGCAAACACATTGGCATCTCTAGCAACTACTGCTGTGGCAATAGTTGCTAATGCAAAAAAAAGTGATATTTTCAGTTTCATAAGAATGTTTTTTGTTTTTACGTCACAAAATTAGTAAAACAAATCCATAAATGAATAAAATTTCTAGGATTTTTGTACAACATATTAAAATAATGTGTAATATGGCAGAGAAAAAAACTAAAAAAATAAAAAGCATCCCGTTATGAGATGCTTCTTTTAGAGGTCGCTAGCGGACTTTAATATTTATAATTGAGTAAAAGTTAGCTTAATTAAATTTATTACTAATTATTTAGTATTCAGTTAATAATAATTAAATATAGATAGCTATAATATTTTTTTATAAAAAATATAGGTAACGTTTAGGTAATTTATTATATCTTTGTGCCATAATAATCAACAACACATCACAACAATGGCAACAATCAAATACATACTTGGCAAGCGTGGAGGTGACCGTCCCGAGGTCATTCTTAGGCTGAAAATCAATCAGTTACAAAGAGTTCAAGTAAAGGTGAAAGGTCTCTCTGTGTCTCGCAAATACTGGGATGAGAAAAATCAACGACAGAAAGACACTAGTGATTTTCTGACACCGTGGGAAAAAAATGACTTCCGAGCAACAAATAAATTATTATCAGATCTCAAAGAAACGTTGTTGCAGCGTTGTGATGAAATATTAGAAGAAGAAATAACAGGCGATTGGGTAAAAGAGCAAATAGATATGATTCTGCATCCGTCGAAGTACTCTCCAAAAGAAGCAAAACCTATAACACTCATGCAAGCGGTCAATGATTTCTTAGCGAATCCTGATAATAGATTAACTCGCGATGGTGACCCAATCAAAAAGAGCACGCAAAAGGTTTACACGCAGATTAAGAGACACCTAGTTGAGTATCTGAATAGTATTGGAAGAAAAGACATGGAGACCGATGAATTAAACGCTCAATTTCACGCAAAGTTTGTTAATTTCCTTTATACTAAACAGGGACTAAAGAAAAACACGGTCGGCAAGATGATACGAAACCTAAAAACCGTTATTAATAATTCAGTACCTCGTGAGCAGCGCGTTAATTGTGAGTTTGTTGACCGTGGGAGCTGCAAGGCTTTTGCCGAGGAAATAGACAACATCTATTTAACGGAGGAAGAACTAAAGAAAATTGGAGAACTCAAAATAACTACTCCTTATCTTGACAAGGTGCGCGACCAATTTCTACTTCTTGCGTGGACTGGCTGTAGATATAGTGACCTCAGCAAGCTCACGGGAGAGCCTATAATGGAGGATGGCTATCCCTGTTATAAGCTAGCACAACAAAAGACAGGCAATAAAGTAACAATCCCCATTTTGCCCGAAACAAAGAAGATTTTAGAGAAATACAACTACAATATGCCTAAACCTATGACAAATCAAAAGTTTAACGAATATTTGAAGGTTGTAGTTAAGGCGGCGGGACTTGTTAATGAGGTTGAGATACAACACACCGAGGTAGGCGAAAGCGATGAGCCATATAAGGTAACTCGCAGTTATCAAAAATGGGAGGTTGTTACAGCGCACACGGCTCGACGAAGTTTCGCGTCGAATATGTATAACCGTAGATTCCCTACACTTATGATAATGGCCATAACTGGTCACAAGACAGAGAAGTCATTTCTTACCTATATTAAGGTGCGACCCGATGAGCACGCAAAAAATATGTTTGTTCAATTCATGGAGCAGGAAAAAAGAAGAAACAAGAAATAACAAGTGGTCAACCTAAGAGGCAATAACCACATAACCGCCGTGACCAATGTGACCACCCTTGACCACCTAAGTATTAATAATAAAAACAAAGAGAAATGGAAACAGAGAGAAAAAACGAAAAAGGACGTTTCGATGAGCTCTTGAAGAAACTTCCGAAAAAGCTGAATGAAAACACAATGAAATCACTGAGGGCTATTGTTACGTATAGCACTTTAATTGAACACATCTCCGAAATTGAGACGATTTCGGTAGAGGATGCAGAGGAGTGCTATGATATCTTACTATCGTTGTATGAGAAATTAGAACAGATTACATTAAAATCTGCATCATAACACAAACGCAGATAACTAGGAAAGATGGCGAGTAAGGGGATACCCCCCGACTCGCCATCGCTTTTTGTTATCCTTACCTCATGCAAGTGTTTTTATTTTTTTCTAATAAATCTAGTGCCTGGTAGAACTCTGTCATGTCATAAGCCATGAAGAGTGAGCTCAACTCAAACGGCAATGTAACAATGCTGCTAAGGTCACTGTCCTCTTTTATCATGTGTGGGCAGTGCCGACTGGCAAGCATAAGCCCATCATGGATATAGGCGACATTGCCGAGCGCACCTCTAAAAGTTGAAACACATTCCTTCCACTGCAAGAACTGTGTTGCGGTAGGATAGAAATAACAATCACGGCCATTCAGTCCTGATATATGCGTCTCGTTGAGTTTGTCGCCATTGATTGCCACCCACACTGGCACCTCCGCGCCTTCCCAAACTTGTAGATAGTTCATCGTGCAAAGTATTGCAGTAAGTGGACTAGATACGACTGCCACCGCTTTTTGTGGCAATTCCCGCATAAGTGACTCCCCGAAGAAAACATTATCTAGATCAACCCGCGAGAGATATGCGTCTATCACTGTATCAGTATAAGAACCATCATAAAAAGGGTGATTGCTCTTGGCCGCCATGTGAACCAATTTCCTACTTATAGCCGTTTTCATTTGTCAATCTCTTTCGATAATTCAGGACAGTTGTCTCGGAGATTCCCAATTCCTTGGCTATCGCTCGTTTTCCCCAGCCTTTAGCGGTGAGCTCTCGAACTCTCTCAATTAAAGCGTCTCTAGTCTCGTCGTCGATGGGCTGCAGTAGTTCTGATTCGTTGGCCGTGCGTATAGGCTCAAAATGCAGAAAATTATTGTCGTCTCCTTTGTTTAGTTCGCAAACTAACACATTGTTAGAGTCATACTCGAAGCTGCCAGTACGGACTTTTAACTGCTTGATAAATCGAAGATTAGGGTCTTTTGTACTCTTTGCTATAGTTATAGCCGCATCAATTAATTGTCCAATCTTGCTACTTCCGCTTAAATCGTTGATAGTGAGTGACTGGTTAAGTAATCGCTTCGTAGTGTGAGATATAGGGATAACGGTCAGTCCGTGCGAATTTTTCATTTCTATGAGTTTGCGCATCAGATGAATAGCGGCCTCTCCTTTTTCGACGTGACTTTCTAACCACGTTAGATTATCAATGATAATGACTTCCGCGCCTGAATCGGCGCAAGCCATCATAATGTCGTTTATAATGGTATCTTCGTCGTAAGATGAATATTGACCAACATTGCACCGCATAAAATTGGGGGAAAACTCGAAATCCTCGCCGTTTTCGTTGGTGTAGCGTCCTCTAAATTGTGGCCTGCTGAGCTCAAAGTCAATATAAAGAACTACCTTACCAGTCTTTGCAATATCATTGCCAATTTGCACGGCCAACACACTTTTACCTGTGTTGGTGTCGCTAAAGAGGATAGTAATCTCATTCTCTATTATAAGGCCATCTCCCCAGAGCGACTGCGGTACTGGCTCAAGGCTCGTAGCCATTAACACGTCATTCGCAGGAGCAAACTCTAGGGCACCGACACGGTGCAAGTATTCTCCACTCTTGTACTTTTGAAGAACGTCAAAATTATTAATAGATTCTTGATTATTAACAATATTATTCTTAACTTTGTCGTCGAAGATATAAGGCCTCTCGTCCTCTATGGCGGGGGCTTTTTTTTGCCAACCGCCTTCGATGAAATTTTCTAAAATAGTCATAACTTAACCCTTTCTTAATGCCTCCAAGTCGCTTTTTTTGTAATAGTTCTTCTTCCCAACTTTCACGGGCACAAGGTAATTGAGTTTTGCCCATCGCCAAAGAGTCGGTTTCGTCACATTCAGGACTTCACACACTTCTTTTACTGTGAGATAATCTTCCTTTTTTTGTTGTTGCTTTTGCTGCAAATCTTTCTCTATTTGCTCTTGATGCCAGTCGGTGAAGATCTGTCGCAAGTCTGCAAGACTGCAGACTATTTGAACATTGGAATTACTTTGTAATTGTCTCATTTCTTTTTAGTTGTATTAACGGCAAGTGAGCACTATGCACACTTTTCTCCGTGTTGACGATGCAAAGTAATAACCTTCTTTTACTACAAACAATTAATTTTGGTAAAACTCCATATCAGAAAATGACTTATCTATTTCATTGATTTACAGATGTATAAACGATTTTTACATAATTCTTCATAATGTGCTAATGACATTAAAACACTGATTAACAATAATTTTTACTTCATTTTCGCTGTTAAAAATCTTTCTTTTTGTGACTGACGAAAGTAAAATTTGTGTTTGGCACATTATTATAAATATGGTAACTTTGTCTTAACTAAAAAGGAATATCAATGGAAAATAAAATTATTTTACACAAAGAATTAGAGGACGATATATATCAGTGTCGCACCGCATTGCGAAAGGCGCAGGAGGCATTATCAGAGCTTTATAAGCTGTCCGACTATCCTACACCCGCCACGCTATCAGAGGTCACTACAGCCAATCTATTGGCGTTTGTGGCGCAACGCATCAATGCAGTGAAGGCCACACCCATCTACACCACCGCCGAGCGAGAAGAAAGAATCAGCGACTGGACTGAATGGCGTTTCAAGGCTATGCCCCATGTGGTGGCAGTTGAGAACTTTGTCAACGACTGGCAAGAGGTTTCTCCAGTATTAGACACATCTGACATGAGCATTCTCACCAATGACATTGCCGAGGCATTAACACCAAAATTCACCGTGGAGATACCTATTCAGGCACACCACCATCTCCAACTCATTAACAATGTGCGTCACGCTTATTATGAGTTGCGAGAATGGGAACAGGAACAGGACATCAAGAAGGTGCCACTAAAGGAGCTTGTGAGCCTCACCGAGCGCGATTTATTTCAATCTTGGGCGACTGGCGATATAAAGGTGAATCACCAGTTCGACGATGACACAAGCCTTCGTGTATGGCGACAAGCCGTTAACGATGCTACATTTTAATTACTAACTTTTAAAAATTTAATAATATGTTAGATTTCAACAACTTAACACAAGAGCAGCAAGATTTTTTAAGCAAAATGTGGGAGAATCATCTTCAAGAGAACGAGCGGAACGGCGACAGCATTAAGGCGTTTAACGCTTATGTCGAGCAGCGTCGCAAGCAAGAGGAATCACAAGAGCAAGCTGCACAACACCTCAAAACACTGATGAAATGAACGCACGGCGACTAAAGAAGAAAATCAACCCCGAGTGCAAGGACGTGTCAATTCAAGTGAGTTACGGCACATCTGACGTAAGGAACTCATTGAAAAAGATGTACGACCTATTTTGCTATCCGTGTGGTGAGACCTTCGCATTAAGCCAACCTATTTCTGAGCCTGAACTGCTCCAGTACTTCGAGAGTACACTATTCAAGGACTACGAATCAGGTACGTCGAAACAGCTTGCAAGATGGGCTTTTGTACAATCTAGAAAATTAGGATTCATAATCACTGGTACTGCCGAAAATGCTTACTATCTTTCTCCACAGCTTGCCAAAAGAGTTGGCAGACCGAGAAAGGAGGCGATAGAATAAGGTTAAATCGTGGAGCGAAAGCGACATTATACAACCTTTTTTGAGCATAAATGAGTTTTTACTCGCCAATAGTAAGTTTTTTCAATTCTTTCTTCATTGTGGCATCGTCGCGGGGAAGCCTGACGACGGTGCTTTTTTATTGTGAGTGGTCAAGGGTGGTCAAGGTGGTCACACTGGTTAGGCGGTCAGTCTCTACAAATGTGACCAGTGACCACCGATTATCAACCTACCTAAATTAGTAGTATCTGAAAAAATAAAGGTAGATTTTGGGTAGCTTTTAAAAAGAAAAAATCGCTAACTATCTGATAGTCAGCGATGGGTTGAGGTCGCTAGCGGACTCGAACCGCTGTGCCCGGTTTTGCAGACCGGTGACTAAACCACTCATCCAAGCGACCGTTTCGGTTTTTGCGACTGCAAAGTTAGGTCTATTTTGTGAATTGTGCAAGATATTGGACCTTTTTTTTTGAAAAAACTCAGAAATGTGCATTTTTCATATACTTTTTGGGTAAATTCAGTAAAATAGTCAAACAAATCGGTAAAAATGGTTATGTTAGAATAAGAAAATATTAGTAATTTTGCAGTCAATGAGAATCCTACAAAGTACTTGACCATGACGAGATAGTTCAGATACTTAAGAAAACACGTAAGTTTAATACAATAATTTTCAAGAAAATGAAAAGATTAACAACAATTTTAGTGCTCTCTCTTGCTGTAATTCTTTGTGCTTGTGCTGGCAACAAAGGAGGACAAGAGAGTGTACAGCAAAGTAACTCTAAAAACATGAACAAAAAAACATTGGTAGCCTATTTTTCGGCCACAGGCACAACAAAAGCTGCTGCTGAGAAACTCGCAGAGGTGGTTGGTGGCAATCTTCACGAGATCCAACCTGAACAGCCTTACACCGATGCCGACCTTGACTGGCACAACCAGCAAAGCCGCAGCTCATTGGAGATGAAAGACAAGATCAGTCGTCCTGCTATCAAGAACAAGGTGGAGAACATGGAACAGTATGACACCGTTTATATTGGTTTCCCAATCTGGTGGTATATTGCTCCCACAATAGTCAATACTTTTGTTGAGCAGTACAACCTTGAAGGAAAGACTGTTATCCCATTCTTTACTTCTGGCGGAAGTGGAAAAGGCGAAACCTTGAATTATCTCAAGCCTTCGGCACCTAAAGCCAACTGGAAAGAGCCAATCAATCTTACTGACAAAAGTGAAGAGGAGATTGAGAAATTAGTGAAGTAAATAAAAAAAATGAAGGGCAATCTACTTGTTGAGTGGTTGCCCTTCAGTTTTATTTCTGAGATGGATTTGATAAACGACATCAATAGGCTTAAAGAATTTGTTGCCGACAACAAGTTCTGTTTGCTATATATTCAGGCTCCTGATTGTGGCTTGTGCTCAATTATGCTCGACAAGATAAAGGCTGTGGCACAGCATTTTGAAAAATTGAGCTCGACTCGTGCGGAACTTCTCGTTGTCCCCGAGGTTGCAGCTGAATATCTTGTTGCTACAGCCCCTACGGTTTTAGTCTTTGTTGAAGGTAAAGAAGTCTATCGTGCCGGTACGTTTATCGACACTATGGAACTTGGGCAAGTGTTAGAAAAATGGAATGAGAATCTTACTTGTCGGCCTTAATGTCATTAAACATTTCCCTAATAAAAACATTTATAAGATTACATTGTTTAGTCACATTTGATTCATGGACAATCCATGGCAGTTCTTTCTTCTCTGGCCATGAATCTTGTAAGTTCTTAATTGCTTGCTGCAATTCGGCATGGTTATACTCTTTTCCATTTTTAGCACATTCCATTAAATAGACAAAATAGAGATTCCAGCGTTGTAAATAATAATTGGCCATCAATCCTGACCAGTTGCGGCAAGAATAGTCATTTAAGTCTCCGCCCCAAGTTGTGACAAGTCGGCGAGCATTCATCTCGTAGTAATCTTTGACTTCGGGAGCAATACCAAGATCACGTGCTTGCTCAATCCATTTATGCATGGTGGAGAATGGATGACAGCTATTTAATGATTCTAACCACACTAACAATTCTGTCATTTCTTGTTTTAGGTTCTCCATTTTCTCAATATTGCACTCATGGTAAGCATTGTCAAAGGCTTTTTTATCCATATAGAACAAGTCGCCAAGCAATTGGCGTCCTATCCAGATAAGATCGATGGTCATGGCATCGGTAGTCACATCGTCTTGCTCAAGCAATTTGTCCCAAGAATAAAGCAACTGTTCAGGATTGTAGCGAACTGAGCATCGGCCATGCTCTTTGTCGAGTTCAGGATATTGGCAGGGTAGAGGTCCACAGAATGTGGTGGGGCGTATGTTCAATACACTGTCGTAAAGCATTTTCCATGCATCACGCACTGGTTGCGACTCACGTCCTGTGTGGCGGTCGGCAAGTTCGTTAACTACCTGCTCATCAGTTTTCTTGAAATCCCAGGCTTTTTCGAAGATATACTCATAGGGGAACTGTTGCACCTCAAGACCTTCGAGGGTGGAACCTATTCCCGCAAGGTTGTTACCGCCTTCCTTCAATGCTGCTTCAAGTTTCTCTCCTGCTTTCTTTACATTGCCTTGAATGTTGCTGTTACCACCAAAGTTACCCAAGTAGCACCAGATGTATGGTTGCCCGAAGAAACCGTCGAGGTCACGCCACATTTCTTTATACTCGCAGTAGTAGTCGAGCATCGTCATCTTGCCTTGTGGCACACCAGTTAGCATTGCCTTGGCGCGCTCGGGGGTGTAGTCTTTGCGTTGATAATATAGGAACCATCCCATCTGAAGCCACTCGGCTTGAGGATCAACGGCTGTGAGACTTTCATAAATGTGCTTTGACACATTGTGCAGATATTCAGGCTCAAAGCTGGGTGGATCCATCTCGTTGAATGGGTCGATGCCATAGATGTGGTCGGTGCCAAACATGCGAGTCTGCTCCTCGAGGAACATCTTCTGTATTTTTGTGTAAAGAGGGTCTTCACTATTGAGGAAGAAAGTGCGATAAGGCTCTTCAAACTCATCCCAAGTGCTCATAGCTTTGATATCGGCATTGGGATACATTTCTTTGAGTTGGCGAGGCACATGACCAGCAAAGGCGGGCAAAACTGGGAGCATATTCAGTGCACGCTCACGAGCAACAATCTTCTTCTGCAATTCAGCTTGACCGTCAAGCCATTCTTTAGGCAGTGGTCCACACCAGGCATCAATGTTTGCCATTCGGTGCCAGGGCAGATATACTGGTCCTGTAAAATAGCCTCGAACCTCTTCGTCGCTCATGCCCATTTTGGTCCAAACATTGTACCACACTGCTTCTTGCCCAGTGATAGCAAGTGGCATATTGATGCCGTTGAGCGCCATCCAATCAATAAAGCGTTCCCAGTCGGCCCAATCCCAGAAAGGCATTGTGTAGCCGAAGGTGCAATAGTTCAGGAAAAAGCGTTGCGGCACTCGTGCCTCAATAGTTTCTTTCATAGGCACATCGGGTAGAGTAGAAGGCAGATCAATGGCGATGTCGGAATACCATGACACCGTGGTCTTGCAGTAGTGGTTTAAGTATCGGTTTAGTCCCACTGCCATAGAGTTGGCATTGTTGCCGCCAATAACCACTTTGTCGCCACGACTCTCTAGCGAGAAGATGTCGGCTCCATTGTTAGTAGCTGTTATTATCTCAAAAGTCACTTTTTGTGCCAATTGCGGTGACAATCGACAAGTCAGTGCTTGTGCTTCGGTAATATCATTTGCCACAGCGCTCATGGCAACATTTATTGCAATTGCGATAAGTGTAATTATTTTTTTCATAATTCATTAATTATTTGTGCAAAATTAGTAATTCTTTTTTAACAAAATAGCATTTTTTTCAAAATGATTTTTTATAAATAAAAACTATGTGTAACTTTACACCGATTTAAATAAATCAATATGGAACACTTGAAGGCTATGCTTGATAATCCCGAGGTTAGAGGAGTGGTATGCTCCACCGGTGGCGAGATTGTGGAGTTTCACAGTCCTGGGGTGAAAGACCTTTACTGCCTTGTGGCGACACGGCGGCACTTGCTTGATGGCGCCTGTGTTGCCGATAGAGTGATAGGTCGTGGCGCGGCTTTATTGCTTGCAATGGGGCATGTGAGTCAAGTGTTTGCTCAACTTATCAGCGAGCAGGCAGTTCAGGTTTTGCAAGCAGCTGAGATTGCGGTTGATTATGATACAATGGTTCCCAATATCATCAACCGTGACGGCACCGATATATGCCCAGTAGAGAAATTGACTATGAAAGTCACCGATCCAGAGGTGGCATTTGAGATAATAAGAGAATTTTTAATCAACAATAATATTATTGAATCATGAAATCTTCATCACAAACCGTAACGTTGTATCAACTTAGTTACATCCAAGTAAAGACTTATTTGTTTGCTGCTTTGTTTATTGTAGGTAACATCGCATTGCCACAACTTTGCCATCTTATTCCACAAGGTGGTCTTATTTTCCTGCCTATTTATTTCTTCACTCTGGTAGCAGCCTATAAATATGGTTTCACTGTTGGTTTGACCACAGCAGTGCTCTCACCTTTGGTTAACAGCGCATTGTTTGGCATGCCACCAGCTGCTGCATTACCCATCATCCTCATCAAGAGCATGACACTTGCTGTTGCTGCTGCTCTGATTGCCAAGAAAACCAATAAAGTGACTTTACTCACTGTGGCTTTGGCTGTTGTTGCTTATCAACTAGTTGGCTCGCTTGCCGAGTGGGCAATGACTGGCTCATTTGAAAAAGCCTCTCAAGACATCATTCTTGGCTGGCCTGGTTGCCTGATTCAGATTATAGGTGGATATTTGGTTCTTCGTTATCTCCTCAAGAAGTAAAATGTTAATTTGGGAAGACAACTAAGTACAAGATTATTTTGCATTAGATATTATGTTATTACTGACAATTGACTGCGGTGCAAAATTGTCCTTAATAAAAAAGAAAAAATGCCACTTCGTCCTTAATTGTCTTTAAAAATTATTATGGAATACAAGAAATACAAAGATATAACCATCTCTCGCTTGGGCTTTGGCAATATGCGATTGCCTGAGAAGGACGGGCGCATCGACCGAGAGAAGGCCAGTGCGATGATTGACCGCGCCATGAAGGGTGGCGTGACCTATTACGATACAGCTTTTATGTATCACCATGAGGACAGCGAGACCTTCCTTGGCGAAGTGCTGCCCAATTATCCTCGTGACAGTTTTTATCTTGCCACTAAGTTCAACATTGGTTTCAATCCCGATTATCGTCATGTGTTTGAAACTCAACTCAAGAAGCTCAAGACCGACTATTTCGATTTCTATCTCATTCATGCCATTGGTGACAATACAATCCATCCTTATGTGGAGGATGGCAGCGTGGCCTATCTCATTGAGCAAAAAGAGAAAGGTCGCATCCGCAACCTCGGTTTCTCGTGTCATGCCAGCATTGAGTCGTTGAGGTGGTTTGTGGAGCAGTATGACTGGGACTTTGCACAGATTCAGCTCAACTGCTACGATTGGCTGTTTTCCCACACTCAAGAGGAGTATAAGATTCTTGAGGAGCGTAACATTCCTATTGTTGTAATGGAGCCTGTGCGAGGAGGACGACTTTCTCGTCTTGTGCCCGAGGCCGAGGCGATGCTGCGTGAGGCTCATCCCGATTGGTCGCTGGCATCGTGGATGTTCCGCTTTGTGCGCTCATTGCCTCAAGTGCAGGTGATTCTAAGTGGCATGAGCACGATGGACCAGGTGGAGGACAATCTGCGCACATTTGATGACGAGAACAACTTCACCGAAGCTGATCGTGACCTGCTTTTCCGCGCTATGGAAATGTTTAAATCTCAGATGCAAGTGCCATGCACTGCTTGTCGTTACTGTTGCGACGACTGTCCTATGGGCATCAACATTCCAGAATTTTTGAAACTGTACAATAAATATAAGGTGGATGGTGATTTTGGCTTAAAAGACCTGCTGGCTAAGGTAGAATCAATCAGTCCACCATCCGAATGCCTCAATTGTGGCAGCTGCGCTAGTCATTGCCCACAAAGTATCGACATCCCATCCATCATGACCGAAATGGGCGAGAAGTTCTATTAAACTTAAGTTTCAAGATACTTTTCAGACGAACCATGTTTATTTCATAAAAAAGATATTATTATGAGAAGAATAACCTTTATTTTTATTTTTGTCTGCTGTGCGCTTGCACTTGTGGCACAAGATGTTATTAAAGTGAATTTTAAAGGTTCCAAACCCACTATCAGCGACTTGGCATGGGCCTATCTTAGCGATTACGTCTACGATGAGGATGATGACGACTGCCTTGACGAGGTGAGGTCGAGCGTCAAGAACGCTTGGGCGCTCTATCGCAAGGGGGCTCCACTCAATGAGGGTGAAAAGCTCAACGTTGATAACAAAAACGGTTATGCAATCTATGAGTTCCGTTCAGAGTATGAGTCGGTCGAGGACTTGTGCCAAGTTGAAATGTGCTACTGGAACGAATCCGACGGCAAGCACAAGTTATTTGCCTATAACGTGAAGTGCTTCACTAATGGAAACTATTCCCCTGGCCAGTTCGATGGCTTGCTGTTCTACCGCTACAACAATGCCACCAAGAAGATGACGTATTATGAAATGCCTGGTTTCACTGCTTCTCTTCGCACTGAAGATGGTGCTTACATAACCTATTCGCTGCCACGCACTGGCAAGGACATCATAGTCACATTGTGGTACGACAACGGCACCAAGAAGCAGAAAATCCTAAAGTGGAACGGCCGCCGTTTCAACCGATAAATATATTCGTTTATGTTTATTATGACCGAGATAGGAGAGAAGTTCTACTAATCATAATGAATTAATGAAGATAAAAAACACCGACAAAAATGCCGGTGTTTTTTGTTTTGTTACTAATGATGTGATTAGCAACCGAGACGCTTCTCGAGGTTGGCGCGGATGGCCTTGATGAAGTCGAGGCTGTTAACCTGCTTGGGCTCGATGCCCTCCATGAGGTTAACGAGGTCCTTAGTAACGATACCTGCGTTGAGGGTATCGAAGCAAGCACCTTCGAGCTGGTCGCCAAAGTTGATAAGGTCGTTGAGGCCGTCCTTCTCACCACGTTTGCGCAGAGCGCCGCTCCAAGCGAAGATGGTAGCCATTGGGTTGGTAGAGGTCTGCTCTCCCTCAAGGTACTTGTAGTAGTGGCGAGTCACGGTGCCGTGAGCTGCCTCATACTCGTAGTTGCCGTCGGGGCTAACCAATACGCTGGTCATCATAGCGAGTGAGCCAAATGCAGTAGAAACCATGTCGCTCATTACGTCACCGTCGTAGTTCTTGCAAGCCCAGATATAACCACCCTTGCTGCGGATTACGCGAGCAACAGCGTCATCAATCAGAGTGTAGAAGTACTCGAGACCGAGTTTCTCGAAGTCTGCCTTGTAGTTCTGCTCATAAACCTCCTCGAAGATGATGCGGAACTGAGCGTCATATTTCTTAGAGATAGTATCCTTGGTTGAGAACCAGAGGTCTTGCTTGGTGTCGATAGCATACTTGAAGCAGCTGTGAGCAAACGAGCGGATAGACTTGTCCATGTTGTGCATGCCTTGGAGAACGCCAGGACCCTTGAACTCGTGGATAACAACCTCCTCGTGCTTGCCGCTCTCGCCGTCGAAGACGAGTTTAGCAACACCTGGCTCATCGGCGCGAAGCTCTACACTCTTGTAAACGTCGCCATAAGCATGACGAGCGATAGTGATAGGCTTCTCCCAGTTCTTAACAACTGGCTTGATGCTTGGGATGGTGATAGGAGCGCGGAACACAGTACCATCGAGGATAGAACGGATGGTGCCGTTTGGGCTCTTCCACATCTCGTGGAGCTTGTACTCGTCCATACGTTTGAGGTTTGGAGTGATAGTAGCGCACTTAACAGCTACACCAAGCTCTTTGGTCTTCTCGGCGGCCTCAATAGTGATTTGGTCGCGAGTCTCGTCACGCTTAACGAGGCCAAGGTCGTAATACTCAGTTTTGAGGTCCACGAATGGGAGGATGAGTTCGTCTTTGATCATCTTCCACAGAATGCGGGTCATCTCGTCGCCGTCCATCTCCACGATATTTTAATAGTTGTGTGGCACATGGCTAAAGGTGCCACACAACATGATTATTAATTGTTAATGATTATTTCTTGCTTTTGTAGTAGTTCATCAAGCAGCCTTGTGCAAGAATCTCACGTTCGTCGGGAGTGAGGTTCTGGAAGAACAGGTGTATGTCCTTAACGCCGTCGGCAGTGATAACCTTAGCGTCGATTTCCTCCTTACCGCTAACGATGGCCTCGCGGATGCTAGGAACGAATACGAAGTCGCCTGGGTTGTAGTTGAACTCGGTCTCAGGAGCGATAGTGAAAGGAACAATACCCCAGTTGATGCAGTTGCTGCGATAACGCTTAGTTGCATACTCATAGCAGATGTTGGCGTCGCCACCAAGCACCTTCTGGCAAGAAGCGGCCTGCTCACGTGCACTACCATCACCAGGACGGTTAGCAAATACGCATGAGCCGAACGAAGTGTCCTCGGCCTTAGCACCCACCTTAGCGAGAGCGTTTGCAACGTTCTCAGGAACATTGCCAGCACGACGCTCGAGGTCTTGTGCCTGGATGCGCTTGCTCAAACCTACATACTCAGGAACGCGGCGCGAGAGAGCAAACTCAGAGAGCTTCAATGGGTTAGAACGGTAGCTTGAAGTCTCACCCGAAGGAATCAACTCATCTGTAGTGGTAACGGGATCGTGGATAACGGCTGCCAACTCGAGGAGCATATTGTCCTGCATTGGATACATCTTGGGCCAATCCTTGATGTTAGGACCATACTTGAGTTCCTCTTTGAGGTCGGCCTTCTCATAGCCGTTGAATACACGGCGTTGATATACGCGCTCGTCGAAGTCATAAGGCTTGTGATCGTCGGTGTAGTCAACATCGGTAGCAGCTGTGATAACGCCACCATTGGCAGCTGTTGCAGCGATTGAACGTGCATCCATCAGAGCAACGAGCGAGATTTGACCCTGGCCAGGCTTAGAACCCTCGCGGTTGGGGAAGTTACGAGTGGTGTGACGGATACTCAGACCATTGTTGCTAGGAACGTCACCGGCACCGAAGCAAGGACCGCAGAATGCGGGCTTGATAACTACGCCAGCCTCAAGCAGCTCCTCAGCAATGCGGTTGCGAGTAGTTGCCAGATAAACGGGAACTGACTGTGGATAAGCACTCATGGTGAAGTAGTCGTTACCAATGCTAGCGCCCTTCATGATAGAAGCGGCAGCGCTGAGGTTGTCGTAAGTACCTCCCGAGCAACCAGCGATGATACCCTGATCGGCGTGAACCTTACCATCAATTACCTTGTCGACGAGGTCAACCTGAATCTTGTCGCCAAAGCGCTTCTTAGCATCTTCCTCAACAGCCTTCAAGATCTCAACAGGATTCTCCTGGAGCTCATGGATGGTGTAAGCGTTAGATGGGTGGAATGGGAGAGCAATCATTGACTCTTGAGTACTCAGGTCAATCTTGATCATTGCATCGTAGTAAGCAACCTTACCGGGTTTCAACTCACGATAGTCCTGTGGACGTTTGTGAATCTCGTAGTGGTGCTTAACCTCGTCGTCTGTAACCCAAATAGAGCTCAAGCAAGTGGTCTCAGTGGTCATGATGTCAATACCGTTACGGAAATCGATTGGCAACTCCTTAACGCCAGGACCAGCAAACTCAAGAACTTTATTCTTTACGGAGCCGCTCTCAAAAGTGGCCTTTACGAGAGAGATGGCAACATCGTGAGGACCAACACCCTTGCGGGGCTTGCCTTCTAACCAAACGAGCACTACCTCGGGAGCGTTGATGTCCCAAGTGTTCTTAAGCAGCTGCTTAACGAGCTCGCCACCACCTTCACCAACACCCATGTTACCAAGCGAGCCATAGCGAGTGTGGCTATCGCTACCCAGAATCATGTTGCCGCATTTAACCATTGCTTCGCGAGCATACTGGTGTATAACGGCCTGGTTAGCAGGAACGTAGATGCCACCATACTTCTTGGCGGCTGAGAGACCGAATACATGGTCGTCTTCGTTGATTGTACCACCAACGGCGCAAAGCGAGTTGTGGCAGTTGGTCATTGCGTAAGGCAATGGGAATTTGTCGAGACCGCTGGCGCGAGCAGTTTGGATAATGCCCACGTAGGTAATGTCATGCGACATCATAGCGTCGAAGCGGATTCTCATCTTCTTACCCTTGCTGCCATCTACGTCGTGAGAGCGCAGAATGCCGTAGGTAATAGTGTTTTCGCGTGCCTCGTCGGCCGAAGGCATGCCAGTTGCGTCGGTGCGGATTTCGGCACCGTCAATCAAGTAAACTCCATGTTTGATTAATTCTACCATAGTGAATTTAGAAATTTAATTAGTTATAACTATTAAAAAATGAATTAATTATTATCTTTTTTGATTATTGCGGAGAGAAATAAGGTGAGCGACAACATGTCGGCAGCACCACCAGGAGAAATATTCGACTCAATGAAACGTCGGTTCATTTGCTCCAGACCTTCTATAGAGAAATTCTTGAGCAAATGAGCTGCATCACGTTTCACTTGCTGAGCCATTTCATACCCAACACGGTGAATGACATTAGTATCGTCGAGCTCACTCATTATCAATAATAGGGTCTTGTGTTTAATGTTTCCATCGGCCTTATTGTCGATGAAAAACTTTAACCAAAAGTTTGTTAACTCTTTATAGCCGTTTTGTGCGAGTTCAAGAGCTCCAGCAACTGAATGCTTGCGTTTGATATTTGCTCCGTGAGTATCGCTTCCACCAGACATTTGGCTTGCGATGGTTGCAACGGTTTGGCTCCAGTTTGAAATATCATCTTTTCCCAATGCAATGCAGTGGCAAGCAGCGACCACAGCTAGTCCCATTGAGAACAATGCACCACGATGAGTGTTTACCCCACCAGTAGCATGGAGCATTTCTTTCTCGGCTTCAATTCCTATCTGCTGAAGCATAGATGCTTCGGGAAGGGTAGTGCCATAACTCATCACAGCAAGTTTTGTGAAGAATGTCCTCAGAGCATTGATGCTCTTAAGCATAATGCTATAGTCCATATCGGTATGTGCTCCATTGTCGTGAGAGTCAACCAACC
Organism: uncultured Bacteroidales bacterium; assembly: GCA_902777835.1. Classification (GTDB taxonomy): domain Bacteria; phylum Bacteroidota; class Bacteroidia; order Bacteroidales; family Muribaculaceae; genus Sodaliphilus. The sequence continues at coordinate 35,954 of CACYVC010000025.1, forward strand.
CTGGTTTTGGAGTAAGGTCAAGCTCTTGCTTCAAAGCATTGACAGCAAGCCACGACACTAGATAGGGGGTAGTTGTGCTTGGAACCAAGTCCTTAGTCTTACAAAAATCACCACAGGCAAGCTTTTGTCTAACAACAGAAGCACTGATTGGTTGACCATCTTTCTCAATTCGAGGCACTTCAACAACCTCAATGCCTTGTTTTGGCAAGATGGATTTCATAGCTTCGTTGTAGTTGCGAGTTAGTTCATCAGCAGGTTCACTACCTACAAAACGCACTGATACACCAAGAGCAGGAGCGATGTTACGAGCAGTGATGTCGAGGTCAAGCTCAATCTGCGCTAATGCAGCATCGCTAGCTTGCTTAATGAAATAGGATGGGAAAGTAGCAGCCGATATTATGTAGCTGCTGCCACGGCACACTGTAACATTAGTAAGATGTGAACATCCGGCTTTCACCATTTCCAAACGTTCCTCGCTAGAGAATTGCGATTTGTCTTCGCCAACAACGATGACATATAGATTATCAACCTGTTCTGCCGCTTGCTCAACAAGATGCTGATGGCCAAGAGTGAACGGATTAGCATTCATCACAATCATGCCGTTTTTGCCATCTTTTTTTAAAGAAGTCAGGTATTTGACATAGTTGGAAAGTCCTTCAAGACCGTTCTCAAGAAGAATTGCCTTGCTGCTCTCTCCTAATGTCTTAAACCCAAGGCTTTCAAAGATGTCGACATTGCCTGGTTTTGTGAACACCTTTACGTTGGTGTGCCCTTGATTTGCCATCTGTGACATCAGGTGGGAGATGAGTTGCTGACTCATTCCAGTGCCACGCAGCGAATCATCAACAGCGATGCATTTGATGATATCTTCTTTGAATCCACCACCTGCGAGAATCTTATAGTTCTCACGATCAACAACAGTGGCATAATAGTCCATGTCGTCAAGACGCAATTCACTTTTGGCGAGGAAATCCTCAACCATAGTGCGATTGCGCTTGAGCGAAAGAGGCATTTCTACTATGTCATAATTGTTGAACATAGGCTTCTACCATTTGTTGGATTTTGGCGTTGAGTTCTTGAGGTGTGTGAGTGCGATTACGCATACAATAACGCGCCTCGTTGTCACACATCAGGCATCGGCGTGGTTGGAATCCAGCAGTCTCACGTTTAACGGGAACACCATCGACATCGAGAACGTCAATATCGAAGAGTCTTCCCAATGGGTGATTGTCTTCAATGTCGCAAGCAATCAACTTTGTGTCGAGTTGTGAGAGATTGGTCACAACGTAGGCTTCATATCCCGTCTCAAGGTCTCGAGTGACAACATCAACGATATTTCCTTCAAGCTTATTGAGCAGGGTGTTAATTGCTGCTTGTGAGACAATTAAAGAGAAAAGATTACGCTTGACGTTACCTGGCATTATTACCGTGAGGCATACAAGAGTTAGGTTGGGGTATCTCTCCCTCAACTTTTGCTGCATTTCAACTCTACGGTCACGGCTTGCCAGCAACTTGTCAAGCGTAATCTCCATTATTGATATTTAGGCTTCAAGAATTAGTCCTTAATGTTCTTGATAACATCCATAACCGATCCATCGCGGTTCATAACGATGCCAACAACCTTGTCGCCGAATGGCAGTGGTGCAGCCTCGCCAATGATGCTCTTGGCCTTGTCGCGCAGTGCGGTAATCTCAACGATTTCGATACCAGCAGCCTGCAGACGCTCCTTGAGCTCAGGACGGCGTGGATTTACAGCGATGCCAAATTCAGTAACCACAACATCAACAGTAGAACCAGGGGTGATGAGAGTAGTAACCTCGTCAACAACGCATGGGATGCGACCACGAAGCAATGGGCAAACGATAACTGAGAGTGCAGAGTCGGCTGCAGTATCGGGGTGACCGCCAATTGCACCACGGATAATACCATCGCTACCTACGAGCACGTTAACGTTGAAGTTCACGTCAACCTCAAGGGCCGAAAGGATAACAACATCAAGGAAGTGAGTTGCAGATCCTTGTTCCAGCAATGCGGCATACTCATTGGCCGAAACGCTCTTGTGCATTGGATCATTCATCAATGACTCGGCAGCAACCTTGTCGAACGACTGAACGTCGATAAGGCGGTCGATAAGACCTTCTTGATGCAGTTTCACCATGTGGCTGGTGATGCCACCAAGTGCGAAGCGAGCCTTGATGCCCTTGTCTATCATTGCTTGACGCAGATATTTGGTAACAGCGAGTGAAGCGCCGCCCGAACCGGTCTGCAGTGAGAAGCCATTCTCAAAATATCCACTATTGATAACCACTTTAGCTGCCTTCTTGGCGAGGAGGATATCGCGTGGGTTCTTGGTGTCGCGGATGGCGCCCGAAGAAATCTTGCTTGAGTCACCTACTGAGTCAACTACTACTACGAAGTCAACATCGGCCTCACTGATTGCATTGAGTTGGTTAGGATAGTCAACTAGGTCATCGGTAAGGATGACGGTCTTATCGGCATATTTTGCATCAGGAAGTGCATATCCCAGAGAACCGCAGATACTCTTGGCATTCTCGCTCATCGAGAAACCAGCAGCATTACCTAGAGGGTCGCAAGAAGAAGCGCCAAGGAATGCTACGTCGATGTGAAGCTCACCTGTGGCGATGGCATAACCACGAGAACCGTGTGAACGGAACACAACTGGCTCATCCATCAAACCATGCGATACCTCAGTAGCAAGGTCGCCGCGAAGACCAGAAGTAGAGATTTTGGTGATTACACCATTCTTGATATGCTCAATAAGTGGTTTGTGAACGTCGATAAGACTTGAAGAGGCAAGGTGCAAATTCTTGAAACCCATCTCTGCGAGTTTGTCAACAACCATATTGATCACCTTGTCACCTCCACGGAAGTGATGGTGGAACGAGATTGTCATGCCGTCCTTGAGACCACTCTTCTTGATAGCTTCTTCAAGGGTTACCACTTTACCTGATTTTCTTTGCAGGTCGTGACGTGGAGTGCTGTTCTTTACTAAGTCGTCTTTGAAGACGTCTTTACCCATTTTCTTTGCAGCTGCTGCAATGAGATCTGCTCTGTCTTTTATGCTGTTCATTGTATGTCCTCCTTTGTTAAAATAACGGCGATTACGCCCGAACCCTTCTTCTCGGCCTCCTTGATGGCGGCAAGAATGGTGAGAGACTTCTGAATATCTTTCTCCTTTGGAGCAAATACTTCGTTAACAACCTCAATTTGACGTGGGTTGATGATAGATTTGCCATCAAAACCAAGCTTCTTAATTGCCTCAACTTCGTTGCGGAAGGTCTCCATGTCATTGAGGTTAGAGTAAACGGTATCGAGGGCATCGATGCCAGCAGCACGAGCAGCAACAACGATAGTCTCGCGGGCAAGGAGTAACTCACTGCCTTCGGGAGTGCGTTGAGTCTTAAGGTTGGCGCTATAGTCCTCAGCACCAAGAGCGATACCCATCATGCGCTTCGAGGCAGTAGCGATGGCGTAGGCGTTTACTACACCAAGTGCGCTCTCAATAGCTGCCATGATTTGAGTGCGACCAAGGCAACCAATCTCTTTCTCTACTTTCTCAATTTCACGCTCAACTTCGATCACCTCTTCGGCAGTCTCGGTCTTTGGCATGCGGATAACATCAACACCAGCCTTTACTACAGCCTCAATATCTTTTTTGCCATAGGGGGTGTTGAGTGGGTTGATGCGAACAACCATCTCGGTGTCACCGTAGTCGATTGTTTTAAGTGCGTTATACACGAGCAGACGGGCAGTGTCTTTCTCTGCCATTGTCACGCTGTCTTCAAGGTCGAGCATGATAGAATCAGGACCATAAATATAGGCATCGGCCATCATTCCAGGGTTGTTGCCTGGAACAAACATCATTGTTCTTCTTAATCTTTCCATTGTTTCTTGAGTTTAAAAGATTGATAAATGAAATGATTAAGCCCAAACGTCAACGCCTGTCGAGCGCACAGCAGCAGCAGTAACGCGTGCCTTGATAGTGCAGTCGAGAGCGCCCTTGTCGGTGGCTTTCACATTTGCTTTGGTAATGCCCAATTCTGTTAGGGTGTTGATGATCACTTTCTTGATTTGCTCGCCAAATTGATAGGCTACCGTGCTGTCGAGCTCAATGTGTAGTCCGTCAACGTCAGATGGCGCAATTTGGATAAGAAATGTTGATTTTTAAAAATTATGTTATAAGAATAATTGTTTCTTGCTATTAAAAAGTAAGCAAAAGTAGGTATATTTTTGGAACTGACAAAAGTTTTTCAACGAAAAAAATGCCTGAAATACATTTATTTAAAACAATTTCACGATTAATTGTTTTAACTATAAAATTAACTTTTTCATGGTTTTTGAAGTAGAGGTTTCACTTTGTTGCAAAGTTTGAAAAAATACTTGATTTGTTAATATTTTAATGCTTAAATATGATAATTCGTAAAAAGCAAAAGTGGACAAATTTCTTTTGAAAAAATGTCCACTTTTTATCTTTATTATTGCGCTATGGCTTATGGCTCGCGACCTTCTATAATGGCCTCAGTGTCGCGTGCAATCATATATTCCTCATCGGTCATGACAACAACAACCTTTACCTTGCTATCAGGGGTGCTGATTTCGCCTTCTTTGCCACGCCACAGTTTATCGTTGAGTTCCTCGTCTATTTTAACGCCAAGGTACTCAAGATTGCGGCAGATGTTGCGACGGGTAGGAGTCTGGTTTTCTCCAACACCACCAGTGAATGCGATAATGTCAACGCCATTTAACTCGGCAGCATAAGCACCAATGTATTTCAGGATGCGCAGCTCATACATGTCCATGGCGAGTTTGGCAACGGGGTTGCCCTTGTCAATCTCGTCACAAATCTCACGCATATCGCTTGAAATGCCAGTAATGCCGAGCACACCGCTCTCCTTGTTTACGATACGCATAAGGTCCTTGGCAGTGAGGTTATATTTCTCCATCAAGAAGATGAGAGCACCAGGATCAACATCGCCACTACGAGTGCCCATCATCAGACCCTCGGTAGGAGTGAGGCCCATAGAGGTGTCAATGCTCTCACCATTACGAATAGCGCTGATACTTGCACCATTGCCAATGTGGCAGCAGATGATCTTCTTGTCTTTCCAGTCAGTGTTTAGCATCTCGCACACGCGGCGTGATACAAAGCGGTGGCTAGTTCCGTGGAATCCGTAGCGACGCACATGATCCTCCTCATAATACTTCATAGGAAGAGGGTAGAGGTAGGCATACTTTGGCATAGTCTGATGGAAAGCAGTGTCAAATACTGCCACCTGAGGCACATTGGGTAACACCTTTGTAATCGCCTCAATACCAGCCATGTTTACTGGATTGTGAAGGGGAGCAATGTTATAGCACTCCTTTATCATATCTTTCACCTCGTCGGTGATGAGCATACTCTTGTTGAACTTCTCACCACCATGTACTACGCGATGACCAACGGCGTCGATTTCGTCAAAACTCTTGATGCAGCCGTACTCAGAATTAACGAGTGCGTCGAGAATTGCCTTGATGGCACCATCGTGATTGATGAGTCCCAAGTCAACATTCTTCTTGCCGTCTTCAAGCTTCATCTTGATGAATGCGTCGGGCAAACCAATTTTTTCCACACCGCCCTCTGCAAGGATAGTGTTGCTTTTTACCTCGATGAGTTTGTACTTGGCAGAGCTACTGCCACAGTTGAGCACTAAAATGTTCATAAAATAGTTTTTATTTTTTAGTATTTAGTTATTTAGTTTTTAATTTGTGGTCTAGAAATTCTAGAGAATCTAGATTATCTAGGCTTGATGAGGATATGGATTCACTCTCAACTCTTCCCTCTCAACTCTCTCCTCAACCTTTCTTGCTGATAGCTTGATTGCAGGTGAGGAGGATGGTTTTGTAAACGTCATCGGGCGAGCAGCCGCGCGAGAGGTCATTTACAGGAGCACCAAGTCCTTGAAGCACTGGACCAACAGCAGTAGCGCCAGCAAGACGCTGAACGAGTTTGTAAGCAATATTTCCCACTTCGAGGTTAGGGAATACTAAGACGTTTGCTTTGCCTGCAATGTCACTGCCTGGAGCCTTAGATGCACCCACACTAGGCACAATGGCTGCATCGGCTTGAAGCTCACCGTCAATCTTCATATCAGGGTTCATTTCGCGGGCTAGACGTAGGGCCTCGGTAACTTTGTCAACTCTCTCATGGCTTGCACTGCCCTTAGTTGAGAAGCTTAACATAGCCACTTTGGGGTCGATGCCAGCGATGTCGCGAGCAGTCTTCTCAGTGAGAACTGCAGTTTGTGCAAGTTGACTTGCATCTGGATCGGGGATAACAGCACAATCGGCAAATACCATTGTTCCGTTCTCTCCGTAGGGGCTACCCTCGGGCAAGAGCATAATAAAAGCACCCGATACTGCACTCACGCCAGGTGCGGTCTTGAGCACTTGGAAAGCAGCGCGCAGCACATTACCAGTAGTGTTCTCGGCACCAGCCACTTGAGCGTCGGCATCACCGTTCTTAATAAGAAGACATCCCAAGTAAAGAGGATCGGCAGCTGTAACACGTGCCTGCTCGATTGTCATACCTTTTTTCTTGCGCAGTTCTTGAAGCAGTTGAGCGTAAGGCTCAAGCTCGTCAGCATTAGCTGGATTGATGAATTGAGCTTTCTCAATGTTGTTGAATCCAAGTTCCTTGGCTTTAGCAACAATCTCATTCTTGTCGCCAATGAGGATGACTTTAGCTGCGCCTCGCTCAATCACCAGATTGGCGGCTTGCAGTGTACGTGGTTCAAAACTCTCGGGTAATACTAAGCGTTGCGGAGTTGCAATCGCTTTTTTCTCCAGATCGATAAACAGTTGTTCCATTGTTTTGAGTTAATGTTTTCAAGTAGTTTTCTAATTTTCTGCAAAGGTACTGCATTATCTCATAACGACAAAATAATAACACACTATTTTATGAACAACTTTTTTCAAATGCAACAACTGAAATATCAGTGGATATGTGCCAAAATTCAAATCCTATAATAAACAACTGAAATATCTGATGATTCTGATTTTACAATATCTTGATTGACGGAATTGCTATTATTAGCAAATAATCAGATTTATCAGAAAAAAGCGATTAAGCTTGCTACATAGATTGCGCCGCCACAGTGAAGCCCATAGCCCAAACCATCAGCAGCAATATAACCCATATATGCCATATTTTAATCTGTTTTCTGCCATCCGCAAAGATAGGGGTTTTCTGTCATTTTATCTTTTTATCTTTGCCACACTGAATGCAAAGCGTAGGATAAATGCCATTTGGGCGTCGATTCTTCCTGTGCTTTTTTTGAATTTTACTGGAGTGACTTGTGGCTTACTGTAGCAAAAAGAATCTTTCATGATGATACGAGATGAGAATTGTAAACCAACGTACCACTTGTGCCTGCTCCAGCTCCACCCAACCATCGCATCAATGCCTAGGTTGTAATGGCAATTCACAAAATTGGTCTCGCCATAATCATAGATTTGCGGTTCAGGATCAATTTCATTGTTTTGCTCATATACATTATATCTCAGACTGCGTTTCTCAAACGACAAGCCAGCGCCAAACACCCATCGACGCTTATACCAGCGGTGCATCACGCCAGCGGTAATGTTATATATCTTGAAATCATATATTGCTATGGGGTCTAACGAGCCAAAAGGATCAATATAATTGGCATGCATGCTCACGCCAACCGACCTGTTCGTCTTATACAGATACTCGGCACCCACACCAAGATTTGTTAAAAAGAAAAACTGTTCATCAACATCATCCCACAAGCCAAATCTTGAATAAGCACCTCCAAATGGCTGATTTTCGATAAAAACGCGCACATTGCCTTTTTGCAAAGCGTCGTAGCCGTTGTTCTCCACTGCCACGTTATCGCTCTGCGCCTGCAGTATTGCAGGAAAAGCCGGCAGAATTAAAATAAATATGGAGAGAATCTTTTTCATTATCAAATGGTCACAAAGTTATCAATGAGAGTTCAGTCTCTTGGTAACACCATTTTAAAACATTTTCTATTTCAGCTTAAATTTATAGCCAAATGAAATCATGGCAGCGTAGCTGTTGATCTTGGCCTCTCCCAATTCAAGCCTAATGCCATTACCTTCTATGGAGGAGTTTTTCTTGAATAATGGGCACAAACCAAAGTAGACACTGGCGCCAACCACCACGTTGCGATATTCATAAGAAACGCCAATGGGTATCGACACATCAAAGGAGCGAGAAATTTTACTCGACTTCACACCAAGCGAAAAGTCAGTACCCCTAAAGTCGAACACTGAATTTACGACAAAAGTTGGTGCGACTCCTGCGCTTAAGGACAGTCCTCGCCACACATAGCATTTTACTGTTAAAGGGAAATAAACTCTATCGCTTTTGATGGTCATGTTCTCGGCGTTTTCTGATATTTTTGCCCCTCCAGTGCTATATAATGCTCCCAAGGCGACACTCCAGCGAGGATGGAACTGATATTCAGCCTCCAGGCCGCCATGATATCCGAATCTTGCCTCTGAACCATCGGCATCATCACCCATGAAACTGGAAATACTGATGCCAGCAAAAGGCTTTAATGTCCATTGCTTAACATCATTTTGAGCACTTACAATAAATGCGATCAGCATTGATATGCAAAAAACTGTTTTTCTTATTAGCATAATGTGTTTTTTAACGTATAAGTATAATTTTCTTGTTTTATAAAAGAAAACGTGAGGCTTTTACCTGCTTTCAACTTAGAGGCATCGCCAAACGCCCAACTCGAAAAAACAGTCTACCTCACGCCATGATTTCTAAGTTTGGATAAGCATAAACGCATTCTTTATGTCAAAAAGCACTGTGTATAGCCTCTGCTATGTGCTTCAATGTTGCAAATTTAGATTGTTTTTAATTCAAAAGCAAGAAAAATACAAAAATTATGAATAAATTTAAGCCAACCGCTGCAGTTTATAATCTTAAAAAGCCGCACTTATCGGTGTAGAAAAGCTGACTTAAGTTAGATTATTTATTTGTTTCTACGTCAGTCCGAGGATAATTCTTTAGTTTCTTATGGTAGCAATGAGCTGCACTCACCAATGTCAAAACAAGTTTGGACTTCATTCACCTTGTACCTTGTTGTGCCGCTGATTTCAGTTTGCACCATTGGTCTTGAGGTAATGGTGGATGGTTTAGCTCCTTAACTCCTCAAACTCCGTAGATAATAAATTGTGTAGGTTATTTGGTCAGTTACTCTTATTGCTTGGCGAGTCTTGTTTTGACATAGTCGACGATGAGCTTGGCTGTGCCCTCAGGGCCTAGTTTAGAGCAGTCGATAGAGAGGTCATAGCTTTCGCTCATTCCCCAGTGCTTATCGGTGTAGAAGTCGTAGTAGTTTGCACGCAGTTTATTTTGCTTTATAGCCATGTCTTTGGCTTCTTTTTTTGTCTTGCAGTCGCCGCGCTTGATAATTCTCTTGATGCGGTCTTCGAGCGAAGAGTGCAAGAAGATGCTGATGACGTTAGTCTCGTTGCGCAGGATGTAGTCAGCGCTGCGTCCCACAATCAGGCATGGTCCTTTGCGTGCAAGGTCAATCATTACCTGGCTCTGTGCATGATACACACTGTCTTCTTTCACTGGTTGGTCACCAGCAAAGAGAGCGCCGCTATAATATCCTATATTAAATGACCAAAGAGAAGAAAACAGTTTAGGAGTGCGTTCGTCGGAAGCCTCAAAAATGTGAGGTTCTACACCGCTTGATTTCGCCGCCTCAAGCAGCAGCCTCTTATCATAATACTCGATGCCCAGCATTTTGGCCACCATTTGACCTATATCTCTCGCTCCGCACCCAAATTGGCGTCCGAGAGTAACTACGTAATTATTTTTTGTTTCCATAATTCAAGAATTTTCGTTATTCGTTTTTCGTTTATTGTTTTTCGAAGATAGTGATGAGAGTTCAGGCACTGCAATCTCTAAACAATAACCTTGCATGAAGCACACTAAACTCTCAACTGCGAACTACTCAAAGAGTTCAACATCAAGCTTAAAAGCGTCATCATCATCGACTTCTTTGTCATTGTTAGTTACAATTACATCTTTTTGCCCAGTTAAGTTTTCACCATTAATGATATATTCACGCACTAGAAGCTTTTTATCATATTCGTTATAAAACGCATCAAGAGACGACGGCAAATAGGTAACAATGTTGTCGGTTAATACAAATAGTCTTTGGAAGAGTACAGTGTCGCCTGTTTTTTTGAAAAATATTTTAAGCAACTCTGCATTGTCTTCGTTTTGTATCATGACGAAGTGCTTTCTGTCAACTACGAAATCACCAAAGTATGATATGGAGTCATTATCAAGTATATCTTCGGCTTTGACAGTTATCTTGATCCCTTTTCCTGAGCCAGTGAGAAGCATCGTGAAAACCCTGTTGCCATGATCGTCTGTTTGAAACTTATTTAATGTGTCTTTTAGCATTTTGGGGAAAAGATAATCATCCTTAACAGCCTTAACACATTTCATCTTTTTCTCTACAGATTTTTTCGGCAGTTCAAAAGTGCTGTCGGAGTATTGTTTCACTAGCGAGACAGTGATTTTATCACCAGCGTCAACTGCTATAACTGTCAAGAGCATTAAATATATCAAGAATATTCTCTTCATAACAAAATAGGTTTTATTCAGGGTGCTAAATTAGTATTTTAGTTTTGAAAATCGATGTGCAATGATATTAAAAAATGTTGTAAAATGAGTAAAAGCCGATAAATACTTAATAAATCTTGTATATATCAGTAGTTATTTGCAATTTTTGATAAATTAGGCTGCACCTCTGAAATAAAAATGAAAATCTTTGTTTTTCATTTTGTACTTCACTCGGTTTGCACTAATTGTGGATAAATTAGGCTGCACCTCGGAAACAAAAATGAAAATCTTTGTTTTTCATTTTGTACTTCACTCGGTTTGCACTAATTTTGTGGCATAAAACTACACTAGCTATGAAGAATAATCGATTATTATTGTTTTTAATGCTTTTCTTTTGCAGTGTGGCATTTTGTTCTTACAACAGTGCCCAAGGTTATGAACCAGATCATTATCGCTCATTTTTGCGTGGTGATGTTCTTGAAATAGACTTGCGAGAGGCCGGTTCGCTTGACAAGTACCTTAATTCCGATGATCAGAAACGAGTGCGTTGCATCAGGCTCAGCGGAGTTATGAATGGAGATGACGCCAAGTTTATAAGGAGAATTTGCGAGCGTTCCAATGCTTATGACGAGGACAACAGAAGTGTTGATAACTATCTTGACTTGGAACTAGATCGAGTGAGGATAGTTGGCGGCGGTTCCTACTCCAACCGCAGTGAGCACGATGCCATCTCAAAGGGGATGTTCAGGAATTGTGGTTGTCTTCGCTATGTGTCTTTACCTCGAGATATACGCCTGATAGATAATGACGCATTTTACCACTGCTCAAAACTTGAAGAGGTGAGATTCCCTGGTCGCTCTTATGTGCGCTCAATAGGCAACGAGGCATTCAAGGGATGCTATAAACTGTCACGCATCAATCTTCCTGACGGGCTGGAATCGCTTGGCGATGAGTGCTTCTCTGGCTGCAATAACTTGCGCCGCATCGACTTGCCGTCAACATTACGCTCAATAGGCAAGGAGGCTTTCTGCGATGTCCCTCTTACTAGCATAAAGTTGCCCTACAATCTCACATATATGGGAAGCAAAGCCCTTAAAGGCACAAATATTACTTCGCTCTATTTGCCTGCCGATTTGGAGGTTGAGGACGGTGTTTTTGGCACTATGCCAAAATTGCGCGAGTTTCAGGTAGAGAGAGGAAACCGTTACTTTACAGTAGAAGATGGTGTGCTGTACGATATTGAAGGCACCACACTTTTGTATTATCCGAATGCCAAAACTGGTGCCTTCTCGGTGCCAAGTGGGGTGATAACATTGCAAAATGGCGCATTTTCAGGGTGTAGTTCGCTCAGTTCGGTCTCTTTTCCTAATTCGTTGGAAACAATTGGTAGATACGCTTTTGCTAGCTGCACTTCACTGCGCAATGTTGAGATACCCGAGAATGTCACCTCTATAGGGGGATGCGCTTTCATGGACTGCTCCAACATGACCACTGCCACAGTTGATGCATCAGTCAAAGTGCTGTCGGCCCAAGTGTTTGATGGTTGCAGCTCATTGCGGTCGGTTGTTTTGCCGTCAGGTCTTGAAAAAATAGGCGAGGGAGCTTTTGAGAACTGCAAATCGTTGCAGAATGTGGAATTTGGGAATTCTCTCACTGTTATCCTGAAGGAAGCGTTTAAGAAATCTGGTCTTGTTCAACTTGAATTGCCCGACGATGTTACAACAATAGGAGAGAACGCCTTCCGCGACTGCAAGAACCTGACTTCTATCACCCTTCCTAATAGCCTGAAAGTTGTTGAGAAGGAGCTCTTCCGTGGGTGCGAGAAACTAGTTAATGTGTCTTTGCCGTCAGAACTCACCACGATAGGTGAGAACGCATTTCGTGACTGTAAGCTACTACCAAGTGTGGAACTCCCTGAAGGCTTGACTTCTATAGATAATAACGCATTTCGTGGCACTTCACTTAGCATACTTACTCTTCCTGCAAGCATCCAGATTATAGGCGAGAAGATAGTTGAGAAATGCAAGATGCAGAGAATTACTTGCCTTGCTGTTAATCCTCCTGTGCTAAAGAAGATTAGTGAGAAGAAAACCACTCTTTATGTGCCTTCTTCATCGGTTGAGGTTTATAAGCAAGCCAAGCCGTGGAAAGACTTTAAGAATATTTTGCCAATCGAATAATACAATCTATTATGTTTAAAAACACTCTATCATTATTATTAGTTATGTTGACCTGTTTATCATGTAACTCAAAAAAAACTGAGCAAATAAATGTGGGTGACAATGACGTGTTTACCACCAAATCGGGGAAGGAAGTGTCGTTCATTTTTATTAAACATGCTAGTTTTGTTATTAACTATGACAATTTGTCAATTCAAATTGACCCAGTAAGCAAGATGGAGCCAGCCACTGATTACTCAACATTTCCAAAGGCCGATTTCATTTTTGTAACGCATGAGCATTTTGACCATTTTGACAAAGATGCAATTGCTGCTTTGACAGGAGAGAAGACACAAGTTGTCCTTAATAAAAATTGCGCAGAGATGCTTGGTAACGGCACTGCTATGAGCAACGGAGAGACGTTAAAATTGCGTGACGATATCACTGTGGAGGCAGTGCCTGCCTATAATACAACTCCCGACCGTCAAAAGTTCCATCCCAAAGGACGTGACAATGGCTATGTGATAACCCTTGACGGTCTAAGGATCTACATCGCTGGTGACACCGAAGATATCCCTGAGATGGAACAACTCAAAGACATTGATATCGCTTTCTTGCCCTGCAACCAGCCTTACACAATGACCCCAGAGCAGCTCGCACATGCTGCAACTATGTTTAAACCTCAAGTTGTTTATCCCTATCATTTCAGCGACACTCCGGTTGATAAAATGAAAAAAGTACTCGAAGGAGCAAAGGTTAAAGCTGTTATCCGCAATATGCAGTAGGAATTAAGTATAAAATTATTAAAGCCATAGCTGATGTTATTCTGCTATGGCTTTAATTTTTTGGGGCTCTTAAAAATTACCCAAAGTTGTCGTAGTGAATTGATGATGGGTCAACTCCACATTTGTCTAGTACTTCGTTGACGGTTTTACTCATCATTGCTGGACCACACATGTAATACTCGCAATCCTCGGGAGCCTCGTGGTCTTTGAGGTAGGTCTCATACATCACTGGGGCAATAAAGCCTGCAGTATATTTTACTCCGGCCTCGTCAGCAACAGGATCTGGACGGTCGAGAGCGAGATGGAAGTGGAAGTTGGGGTATTCCTTCTCAATTTCGAGGAAGTCCTCAAGGTAGAATACTTCGCTAAGTGAGCGTGCACCATAGAAATAGTGCATCTCGCGGTCACGAGTGTGCAGAGTCTTAGTCATGTGCATAATCTGTGCACGCAGAGGAGCCATACCAGCGCCACCACCAACCCAAATCATTTCTTTCTTGCTGTCAAAGATGGGGTGGAAGTCACCATAAGGTCCACTCATAATTACTTTATCACCAGGTTTAAGGGTGAAAATGTAAGACGAAGCGATACCAGGGCTAACGTCCATAAAACCTGTCTGTGGTTTTGGTTTAAATGGAGGTGTGGCAATGCGCACTGTTAGCATAAATCTATCGCCTTCTGCAGGATAGTTTGCCATAGAGTAAGCACGAACCGTTTCTTCAGTATTCTTGCACTTAAGTGAAAACATATCAAATTTCTCCCAAGTGGGCAGATAGTCCCCGAGTGATTCCTTATCAATATCTACGTTATAGTCCATCTCGTAGGTAGGGATCTTTATTTGTGCATAAGAGCCAGGTATAAAGTCCATGTGCTCGCCCTCAGGAAGGGCAACAATAAACTCTTTAATAAAAGATGACACGAGCTTGTTGCTGACCACAGTACACTCATACTCCTTGACTTCAAGTACTGAGTCGGGCACTTGCACCTTCATGTTGTCTTTTACTTTCACTTGGCATCCCAGGCGCCAGTGGTCTTGTTGCTCCTTGCGCGAGAAATGCACAGTCTCAGTTGGGAGAATGTCACCACCTCCCTCTAGTACTTGAATCTTGCACTGTCCGCAGCTGCCCTTGCCACCGCAAGCGCTCGAGAGCATCACACCTCCCTCGTGGAGACTATTGAGCAATGATTTGCCACTTTCTATCTCTATCTCTTTCTTGCCGTCGTTGATGCTGATTTTCACTTTTCCTGTAGCAACAAGGTAATGTCTTGCAAGCAACAGGATAATAACAAGCAACAGTGTGAGCACCAGGAATATTATGGCACTCGACATCACAGTCAAAGTTGAATTTACTTCTAATATCATCATAGTGCAAGTGTGTTTTAGAGTTTAATACCCATAAAGCTCATAAAGGCAATTCCCATGAGTCCTGTAATGATAAATGTGATGCCCACACCTCGCAGGGCAGGAGGGATGTTGCTGTAGGCGATCTTCTCGCGGATGGCAGCCAGTCCAACGATAGCGAGCAACCATCCGATGCCACTGCCAGCACCATAGACTGTAGCTGTCCAGCACGAAGCGAAGTCGCGCTGTTGCATGAATAGCGCACCACCAAGAATTGCACAGTTCACAGCAATGAGCGGAAGGAAGATACCTAGTGAGTTGTAGAGTGCAGGAGCAAACTTTTCAACAGCCATCTCCACCAGCTGAGTTGCCGAAGCAATAACTGCGATAAACATTATGAGAGCCAAGAAGCTTAAGTCCACATCCTTGAAGCTATCGCCAAGCCAAGCAAGGGCTCCAGGCTGTAAGACATATTTATTAAGCATATAATTAAGAGGAATTGTGACAACAAGCATAAATGTAACAGCAATTCCAAGGCCAAATGCCGTCTTCACATTCTTGGAAACAGCCAGATAAGAGCACATTCCCAAGAAGTAGGCAAATACCATGTTGTCGATAAATATCGACTTGACGAAAAGATTTAATTCTTCCATTTCAAATAATTGGTGTTAAGAGTGTTACAACTTGTTGATTATTTCTCTTGAAGATCTTTATTACGAGAGCGGTGTACCCAGATAATGCATCCCACGGTAATGAGAGCCATAGGTGGCAGAATCATAAGGCCATTGTTCATGTAGCCATGGTCATAACACCATTGTGGAATCACTTGGAATCCAAGCAGGGTGCCACTACCCAAGAGCTCGCGGAAGAATGCTACTATCACGAGAATTATCATGTAGCCAAGACCGTTGCCAATGCCATCGAGGAAGGCTGGCCAAGGTTTGTTGCTGAGGGCAAATGCCTCAAGGCGTCCCATAAGAATACAGTTGGTAATGATAAGTCCGATGAACACAGAAAGCTGTAGGCTCACATCGTAGGCATAAGCCCTTAGAATCTGTTGCACAACGATTACCAATGCAGCCACAACCACCAGTTGCACGATGATGCGAATAGAGGTGGGGATGGTGTTTCTAAGCAGTGAGATCACTACGTTTGAAATTGCCAGAACGGCAATTACCGATATGCCCATGACAATAGCAGGTTCGAGCTTGGCGGTAACAGCTAGAGTAGAGCAAATACCCAAGATTTGCACCAGCACGGGATTGTCTTTAGACAACGGATTGAAGAGTGCTTCTTTATTGCGTTTTGATAACATAGTCTATTGTCATTTAATTGGTTCCACTTTGAAGTTTCTTGAAGAATGGCTCATAATGTTTTAAGCAGTCTTTGAGCATGTGCTTAACGCCTTCACTAGTCATGGTTCCACCAGTAATGGCGTCAACATAATCTTCTCCATTCTCTGAAGACTTGCCTTTCTTGAGAACGCTCACGGGCTTGAATTCTCCATCTTTAATTAGCTTTTTGCCCTTGAACTGCTCCTGGAACTTGAGTGTAGAGATTTCAGCACCCAATCCAGGCGTCTCTCCCTCGTGCGAAAAATAAGCACCATAGATGTCGGTTCCGTTTGCGTCAACAGCAATATATCCCCAGATGGGGCCCCACAGACCTGCTCCATACACTGGAACGATGAATTTCTCGCTGCCGTCGTCAAGCCTGCACTTGAACAATGGCAGGTCACGCTCCTCGAGCTTGATATTGTTCTTCATGTCAATATCAAACGCCACATTTTGAGCCGAGTCGGCAATGCTGCCGTCTTTGTTGAGAAGGTATCCTGCTACGATATATTTATTAAACGTTTCTTCAATAGCATTGTCGTTGGCAGGAGTCATGTGAACTGAGCTAAGAATCTGCTTGCGTTTGTCATTGGCAACATTCTCGTCCTGCTTAGGCTTCAGCGCCATATAAATGAATGCTAGCACAGTGCCCACTATCAGCACCATCACTGCTGCATAGATTATTTGATATGCGTTACTGTTTTTGTTCATTGTATGCCTCCTTTCATTGAGCTTTAGCACGCTTAGCGCGGCGGTTAATATTGACTTGAACAACACAGTAGTCGATTAGTGGAGCAAATGCGTTCATGAGTAGTACTGCAAGCATCGCACCTTCAGGGTATCCACCATTATAGACACGAATCAAGATGGCAAACACACCAATCAAGAATCCATAAATATACTGACCAATCTTAGTGCGAGCACCAGTTACAGGATCGGTTGCCATGAACACAGCAGCAAATGCGAATCCACCTAAGCATACTTGTGTCAGAGGGTCGAGATGAGCTGCATTATATAGTGTTTCGGGAGTGGCAAAGGCATGTGCCACGGCCCCCATTGCTAGCCCACCAGCAAAGACGCTCAGCATCACTCTCCATGAAGCAATGCCTGTAAAGAGCAGAATCGCAGCTCCAATCAGTATTGCTATCATTGAAGTCTCACCTGGAGAACCTGGAATGAGTCCGATGAAAGCATCTAATGTGGATGTGCTGAAGTGGTCAAAATTGGTTGCCACTTCTCCTAGAGGAGTAGCTCCCGAGAAACCGTCAACCACATTGCCGCCTCCATAGCCGAAAGCGCTGTCAAGCTTAACAAAGGCGCTGTCGCCACTCATCTCTGAAGGATAAGCAAAAAATAGGAACGCGCGCGTGATAAGTGCCACATTGAAGATGTTCATGCCTGTTCCACCAAAAATCTCTTTGGCAAAAATGACTGCGAAAGCGGTTGCTACAGCTGTCATCCAAAGTGGAGTGTTGATTGGCACGATGAGAGGAATGAGAATTCCGGTTACTAGGAAGCCCTCTTGAATCTCTTTGTGGTGGATTTGTGCTCCAATGAACTCGATTCCTAGTCCCACTACATAAGAAACTACAATCACTGGTAGCATGGCAAGAAGTCCAAAGAGGAACATCTGCCCAAAAGTGGCCTCCATGCCAATTGCTTTGAAATGCTGGAATCCAATGTTGTACATCGCAAACAGCAAGCATGGCACCAAGGCAACAACCACAGTAATCATAGTTCGCTTCATGTCATTGCTGTCATGGATGTGAACACCCGAACGCGACGTGGTGTTGGGTGTGAACAAGAACGTCTCCATTCCATCGTAAACGGATTCAAGCTTACTGAGCTTGCCGCCTTCCTGGAAATGAGGCTTGATCTTGTCCATGAATTTTCTTAAGAATTTCACTTTATCTTTTTATTTAAATGTTAGTATTCAATAGGTTGATGATCAGTGTGTTTTTTATTAACACATCTCAGCACGCATCTTGTCGAGGCCCTCACGCACAATGCGCTGAAGCTCAAGTTTCGAAGTGTCGGCAAACTCGGCTAGAGCGAAGTCCTCGGGTGCTACCTCATAGATGCCTAATTGTTCCATTTTGTCAATATCAAAGGCTATGATTGCTTTGATTAAGAATTCGGCATAGATGTCCATGGGCAACATTCTGTCATATTCTCCGCTAAGCACAATAGCACGCTCACCTCCGTTGAGTTTGGCATCGAGGTCAACCTCTTTATGCCGTCCCATCAGCCAGCTGGTGAAAACGCGGTAGATACTATATTTCTTGGGACTCAGTGAAGCCCAACCCATGAACTCGTCTTTTTTGTTGATTTCGTTGATAACGGTAACATGGCGATATGGAGCATGCAGGTATCCTTCTATTGACTCTTTCACTCCAGTGAACACGTTGCCGCTTATGATGCGAGGCTCTTTTCCGTTGTCACAAAGTCGGCTATCAAGCAGAGAATGCAGAGTGCATCCCATAGTTGTTTTTATGTAAGCAGGTGAAGCAACGCCAGGACCATTCACTGCCACAACGGTAGAATAGTCCATCTTGCCAGTTTCAAATAGTTTACCAATTCTTGCTGCAGTCACCACATCTAATGTCCAAACAACCTCACCTTTATTCACTGGTTTGATGTTTGCAACCTGCACGCCAGCATTTCCGGCAGGGTGAGGTCCAGAGAAGGTGTTGGTCACAGCACCAGTATCAGTGAATTGTTCGGTGGGGGAGCATCCTAGATAAACTTTTCCGTCGGTCATCGTTGAAAGAACCTCAACCGCCTTATTAAGATATTTCTCATCATCGCCGAGAACTAACTTTAGTGATGGCGCAAGTGGAGCAGAGTCAAAAGCGGTAATAAAGATGTCTCGTGGACGAGCGTTAGAGGTAGGCACAATGTCATAAGGGCGCTGACGAAGCATAGGCCACAAACCACTTTCAAGGAGTAGTGCCTTAGGATTCTCACGAGTGTCGAATGCGACCGCGCGTCCTTCATTGTCAGGTTCAATAATTACTGCCAAGATCTTTCTACGGTCACCACGTACTACTTGTTTCAATGTGCCACTAACAGGCGAAGTGACTTTAACTTTCTCGTCGTTCTTGTCGTGGTAGAGGGGTTCGCCAGCAGCTACCTTCTCTCCCTCTTTCTTTTCCATGCGGGGTATAACACCTGTAAAATCATCAGGGACAATAGCATAGGTCTCGCTTGATGAGGCATCTATCACTTTCTCATCTGAGATCTTGCCCTTAAGGTTTATGTCAAACCCCTTTTTTAATTTAATCAATGCCATGATTTTAAAATAATAAGTGCATTTTTACAATATCGGCAAAGGTACAAAAAATAAATAACATAACGAATATTTAGAACATGAAAAAATATTTTGGCAATCTAAAACGAACATAAATAGTATTCATCAAACACATAAAACATAGTAATTTATATAATGAGATTTAAAGTAAAAATTTATCAATATATCGCTGTCAAAAAAATTTTTTTAGAAAAAAAAGAGTAAAGGACTTTGTGTTTTTAAAAAAAATGTAATAAATTTGCGTGAATTTTTGCAGATAAATCTGGTTTTTATAACATGGATTTCTGTTTAAAATCGTGAAAACTAGAGCTCAGAACAATGGGTTGTTAATAAATTCTTGCATTTTAACACACTTTTTTTGATGCTCTCGCGTTTAATAGACATTATAATTAAAACATTTTTTCTACATTATATACCAAATTTGACATACTAAAACTCTGATATTCATAAAATTACTTTATAATTAATCATTTTTTATTAACTTCAAATTTCTAATTTTTTAATTATGGAAGCTACAAAGCCAAACAATCCACAGCCCCAGGCTCCAAAGCCAGCTGTAAAACCACAGCCCCAGGGTGAAAAACCAGTGGCTGCAAAACCACAACCAAAGAAAGCTAATGACAAGACTGTTGACAGCAACGTTGGAGGTATCAAGAATGCATTTCTTGTAATTCTGGTTTGCCTTGTTCTTGCAGTTTGCTTGTATCTCTTTGTAATGGGTGCAATTTCTAACTTCACTGGTCTGCCCGAGGGAGACGCTTCGAAGTTCGCATTCCAAGTAGGCGAAGAAGTTAAGTTGGCTCCAGCCAACCTCGCTGGTACCGTTTACAAAGGCGGTTTCGTGGTTCCTATCCTGTTGACCTGCCTCTTCACAGTTATCGTTCTCTCAGTTGAGCGTTGGTTTGCCATTGGCAAGGCTAAAGGTAAAGGCAACATCACCAAGTTTGTCGAGAATGTGAAAGCTGCTCTTCAGAATAAAGACATTGCAAAGGCTGAGGAACTCTGCCGTCAGCAGAAAGGCACTGTAGGCGCTGTTGTTTATCAAACTCTTCAGAAATATAAAGAAATGGACAAGGATACCCTTCTCCAGAAGGAGCAAAAACTTGTTTCTATTCAGCAAACTCTTGAGGAGGCTACTGCCGTTGAGATGCCTGCCCTGCAACAGAACCTGCCAGTAGTTGCAACCTTGACTACTCTTGGTACTCTGCTCGGTCTGTTTGGTACTGTGCTTGGTATGATCAAGTCGTTCCAGGCCCTGTCTCAATCAGGTGCTCCCGACTCTACTGAGCTGTCAACCGGTATCTCTGAGGCACTTGTAAATACCGCTACCGGTATCGCAACTGCAGCTTTGGCACTTATTTCTTACAACTACTACAGTAGCAAAATCGATAAGATGACTTACGCCATCGACGAAATTGGCTTCTCTATTGTTTCTACTTTCGCTGCTACTCATTAATTAATATAAGTAGCAAAAACATTAATTATCATTTTCGATAACAATTAATTTAATAAAGTATAACAATGGGAAAAGTCAAAATAAAGAAACATAGTACAATCATCGACATGACGGCGATGAGTGACGTGACTGTTCTTCTGTTGACTTTCTTCATGTTGACTTCAACATTCCTTCAGAAAGAGCCAGTTCAGGTTGTGACACCTCCATCGGTTAGCGAGACTAAGGTGCCTGACGAGAAACTCGTGCAGATTCTTGTCGCTCCAGATGGAAAGGTATATTTGAACCTTACTGGTGCTAGGGATTCATCGGTTCTGGCAAGCGATAAATTCCGTGCTGAGGTTGTAAACAGAGCCTACGGCAAGTATTGCGAAGCGCATCCTAAAGCCCCCAAGCTCACAGCTGTACAACAGCAGGAATTCTCAAAGCTTACCACATTTGGTGTTCCATTCTCCAAATTGCCTGAATGGATTGAAATGCCAATGGAGAAACGCGATGAGTTCTTAAAGAATGAAGGTGGAATTCCCATAGCTATGTCAATAAAAGACGGTCAACCAAATGAGTTTCAAATATGGTTGAAAGCAATAAAAGAAGTGATGCAAAGTCATGACCTTGGAAAAGACTTGACCGGTGGCCAGGGTGTAGCTATTAAAGCTAGCCAGTACTCACCTTATAGTTTAGTTCAAGTGGTTATGGACAACTTGCAGACAGAGAGGTTGAATAAGTTCACCTTGATGACTTCATTAAAAGCAGAGGAGGAATAAGATATGGCAAAGAAAGATAAAAGTCGTCAGAAAAAGTTTGACACGCGTATCGACTTCACTCCAATGGTTGATATGAACATGTTGTTGATCACATTCTTTATGTTGTGTACCACAATGTTGAAATCTCAAACTCTTGACCTTGTGTTGCCTACTAACGACGACGTTAACAAGGAAGAAGAGACTAAGATTAAACAAAGTGATGCTGTCACCTTTATCATTGATGGTAATGTTACAAAAGACAACCTAGGCAACGAAGAGGTGAAATCTGGAACCATATACTTCTATGAAGGTCAACCCGACATGGAGAACTTCACTCTTGATGAGATTAAGTTTGGAGACAGCAAGGATGCCATCCGTGGCAAACTTCAGGAGAAGAACAAAGAACTTCTTGTACAAATCAACAAGTTTAAACAAGAGTGGAAGAACGGAACAATAAATGACTCGGTTTATAACGAGAAGGTAAAGAAGGCACGTGCCGACCAAGCTGCCGACATTAATGCTAAGCGACCTATCGTTATGATTAAACCTACTTCAAACGCCAGCTATGCTGACGTGGTGAGATTGCTCGACGAAATGCAAATCAACCAGGTTTCGACCTACCAGATTGAGACGCTTAATAAGCAAGACTCAATTCTCTATGAGAAGAAGGTTGGTCATCCTCTTGCTGCTGCTAAATAATTATTAATCTTTTAAAAAAGAAGAATTATGGCAAAAGATGTAGATCTTTCATCGAGAGAATGGCTTGACATA
The DNA here is from genome assembly GCA_902777835.1 of uncultured Bacteroidales bacterium. Taxonomy (GTDB): domain Bacteria; phylum Bacteroidota; class Bacteroidia; order Bacteroidales; family Muribaculaceae; genus Sodaliphilus. The sequence goes on from CACYVC010000025.1 coordinate 58,493, forward strand.
GTATTTGAAGGCAAGAATAAAGACTTTGGTGCTTATGAGCTCCGTAATGAGTCGGCAAAACGCCATAACAAGTCGGTGATCTTTACCTTGATTGGTATCATCATTGTTTCGGCATTGGCTTGGGGATGGAATAGGTATAACACCTACATGACCGAGAAACGACTTGCTGAGGAGAAAGCACGCCAAGAGGCCCTTGCTAAGCAAATGGAGAAAGAGCTTGAAGAAGAGCTTGAAGAAGAGCCCGAATACATTGAACCAGAAAAAGAGGAAGTTCTTCAAGAAGAAGTTCAGAACTCTCAGAAGGTTACCGAGCTCAATATCGTAGCCGATGAACTTGTTAAGGAACCACCCAAGACGCAAGAACAGCTCAAGGAAGATGAGCGTCAGGTTGGTGCTGTTGATGAGGACAAAGGTACTAACGATATCACAAAAGATGTTGTAAAGGTTGAACAGATTGTTGTTCCTGAAGTTAAACCCAAAGAGGAAAAGAAGGAGGAGCCCAAACCAGAACCCAAACCCAAAGAGGAAGAGGTGTTCAAGAGTGCTGCTCACATGCCTTCGTTCCCTGGTGGTGATGCTGCTCTGATGTCCTTCATCAACAAGAACATCAAGTATCCTCAGGTAGCTCAAGACAATGGTGTTCAAGGTAAGGTTATCGTTCAATTCGTGGTTGAAAAAGACGGTAGAGTTGGCGAGGTGAAAGTAGCTCGTGGTGTGGACAAAGATCTCGATCGTGAGGCTGTTCGCGTCTGCAAGATGTTACCTAAATTCTCTCCAGGCCGTAATGCCGTTGGTGACCCCGTTCGCGTATGGTACACCCTTCCTGTAACCTTCAAGCTTCAAGGTGTGAACTAATCTCAGCTATTTCAAATAATAAATTGAAATAATTTTCAAAAAAGCTACAGGCAATGCTACTGTAGCTTTTTTGTTTTTTTATGTCAAAAACTTGTATTGACATATTTTTTTATCTAATTTTGCCAAACAATCAGAACGAGTTTTTCATGTCCCTTTTTCTATAAAATATCAATTATGAACTGTCCAAACTGCGGCACACAAGTAGATGCCAATGACACTTATTGCTCATTTTGTGGTGCACTTGTACATCATCAACCGGTGAAAAATCAACAGTCACATACCCATGACTCTGGCATGAGAAGTCAACAAAGCTCCAATTCTGCATCGAATGATGATAGTTCCAAGAAGAATTTGCGCGCTTTATTGCTATCAATTTTAGGCATAATCGTGGCTATAGCTCTAGCTACCGGATTTTTTAATTATATTAACCAAAAGAATGAAGACGCGCTATGGGAGGAATGTATGTCGAAAAGGCAAATCGATGACCTTAGGTCATATATCGAAAAATATCCCAGTGGTGAACATTTCGAAGAAGCGAAAAAAATGCTTGACAAACTTGTGATGGAAAAGGAAACATGGGAACAAGCACTTGCGAGCAACGACGAAGACCACCTGCGTTCATACATAAGATACAATCCTAATAGTGAGCACCTTGAAGAAGCGTTGAATCTCCTTGATGATATAGTGTGGAATAAAGCATTAGTCTCTGACAAAAAAGATGCTTACGAACAGTATATCAAGGAATTCCCTAATGGTAAACACCTTGCAGATGCTCGGAATCATTTTGACGAAAAGCGCCTTTCTGAACTTACAGCTGGCGAATGCGACAACGTAAGGAGCACTATCCAGAATTTCCTCTTGGGACTTGAAGAATGGGATGCAAATCTTATGCTCTCTACTTGCAATGCCCAGATGGTAAACTTTATGGGCAAATCACAAGCATCGGTCAACGATGTAAGGGAATATTACAATGCCTATAGAGATAGCAACATCGATTCTTTAAGGTTCACTAACATTAATGTTGACGTGAAGAAGGCTATTTCAAATGATAAAAGAGCTGAATACAACGTTACCTTCACGACAACTCGCAAAATTCGCCGTGAGGGCGCTGATGAAGATGAAATAGCTACAATAAAAGGACAGGCAGTAGTCGATGATCGATATCTCTTTACCCAATTGACAATGGACAAAGTGACTCAGTAATTTCTTTATTAAAGTTTTTGTGTTAAGATTTTATAATATGTTGCTTTGTTTGGGTCCATCTATCCGTTTTTTTAGTACTTTTACAAGTTAAAATTAATTGTTGGTAGGTTTTTTGCATTTTGCATTAAACAAAACAACAATTACTAGGTCTAAGGTACAAATTTAAGAAATTGAAAATATGCAGTTCAGCACATCTAGCATGTTTAAGGTTATAAGGATACTCTTCGGAGCATTTATGATTGTGGTATATCTAGGTATGGCTTATCTGTTGTATATCAATTTCTTTAGATGGAATACTGAGCCTTGGCTCACACTGCGATATGTTTTCGCAACAGTTCTAGCCATTTATGGCATCTACCGTTGCTACAGGCAGATTAAAGGCATTGACTACTATCGCCTGAGGGATATGGAAGAAAGATTTGACAAATATGACAAAACAGAAGACAATCATGAAAATAAGTAGATTATTATATTGCGTTGCACTAGTTGCCATAGCTGGTATCACAATCACATCTTGTAGTGGTTGTGATAATAAGAATAGTGGATATGCCAGCAATTTGTCCAAAGTAATATGTGACGAATCGTTTAAAAACATACTCGACGAAGAGATTCAGGTGTTTGAGTATCAATATAGAGATAAAAATGTCAGTGTTTTGCCTCTTTACCTTAATGAGTCTGCTGCTCTTGACTCTTTGCTTGATGGGAAGGTTAATGTGATTATCACTTATCGTGATCTCACCTTGAACCAAAAGAGGATTCTAAAGGGACAGAATAGGGCATTTCGCTCGAAACGTATTGCTGTAGATGCAATAGCACTGATAGTAAATAAAGATAATGACATTGATTACCTATCGATGAACGATATACAGGACATTTTAACCGGCAAGTCAACAAAATGGGGGGAAGTCTATCCCACAAAATTAAAAGACCAACCAATACATGTTGTCTTCGACCAAAATGGATCGGGTGTTGTTCATTATATGAAGGATAAGTTTAATAATGGTAAGGATTTCCCAATCGAGTTTTATGCTCAAGGAAGCTCTCAAGCAGTTTTTGACTTAGTTGAGAAAGATAAAAATGCTTTAGGTATCATAGGAGTTAGCTGGATTACCGACGACATGAAATCAACTGTCAAGCCAATTGAGGAACGTTACGCCGACCTTGAAAAGAATGGAACGGTTGAAGGAACATCTTTTACTGATAAAATTAAAGTATTGGGTGTCAGGACTGAAGATGTTATTAAAGACTATAAGCCCTACCAGCAATATATCTATGACGGAAGTTATCCTTTAACACGTGAGATTTTTGCAATAGATGCATCAGGACTTGGTACTACCGACCACAACTTCTTTGTATTTATCACAAGTAGCATAGGTCAAAAAATAATACTACAAACAGGCATCTCTCCAGCAGGCGTACCAGTGAGAATCGTCAATCTGGGAGGTGAGTAAAATATCTGAGTTAGAGAAAACAATTAATAACCATTTAATATTTACAAAAATGAAAACTAAATTCTTTTTCGCATCCATGCTCTTTGCATGCGCAGCCTTGATGGCGAACGCTCAAGGCTACAAAGATGGTATCGATTTCTACAAGATTGGTAAACTTGACGACGCTCAAGAACTCCTTGAAAGAAATCTTAACAAAGCCGATACTGACAAAGCTGAGGCATACTATTACTTAGGTCAAATTGCGCTACACAATGGCGACAAGGCAACAGCTGCTTCCTATTTTGACAAGGGAATTCAGGCAAATGCTGCTTATGCCTATAACTATGTGGGCAAAGGCACAATATCACTTGAGAACAAAAACCTCAAGGAGGCCGAAAATTTCTTCAAGCAAGCCGAGAAGTGCTCAAAAAAGAATCCAAAACTTGCCATTGCTATTGCCAATGCATACTACACTACAGATCCTAACACATACGCAAAGCAGATTGAGAAGAATTGCAATAACGCATTTAAATGGAATCCCAAAGATCCTGACTACTATATCTTTAAGGGCGATGACTTGGGCATCAAGAAAGAGTGGGGTCAGGCTGCAGGACAATATGAGCTTGCTTTTGGCTATGAACCCGCTAATATTGAGAGCCGTGTGAAGTTTGCCAATGTGGACTTCTTCCTAAATGAGGAGAGAGCTGTTGAGGCCCTTGAGGAATTGCTTACTATGGTTCCCAATAGTGCACTTGTTCAACGTGAGCTTGCCGAGAAATACTATGAGGCATCGGCAATTAAAGGTAATCTTCCAAAAGCAGTTGAGCACTATGGTGCATATTACAATAACCCTAATCACTTTGCAAAAGATGAGATTCGTTATGCACAGCTTCTGTTGTTGAGTAAAGATTATGACAAGTCTATTGATGTGTGCAACACCCTGATTGCTAACACTGAGATTCCTGCTTACAAGTTCTTGGCTTATCGTCTGAAATTCAATGCTATGTGTGGCAAGCAAGATTGGGAGAATGCAGTAAACACCGGTAATGAATTTTTCGCTCTACCAGAAGATGAGGCAACTCCATATTCTGTAGCAGATTACTCTTACTTTGCCAATGCTCTTAACAGGACAAATCGTGCAGCTGAGGCATTATCGGTATTTGAGAAGGCAATTGCTCAGTATCCTGACAATGCTGATTTGAAAGCACAATTGGCAAACATCTATAACAAGAATAAGGAATATGATAAAGCTGCTCAATTGCGTCAGCAAATCATCGATGGAGGGAATTATACCACTTCTGACCTTTATCAGCTTGTAGCTGCCTACTGCCGTCTTGGCGAAAACACCCAAGATGATGCAGTTAAGCAAGATGCTATATCAAAGGCAAGAGTCACCGTTAAGGAGCTTCTTGAAAAGGAACCTAATGATATGAACTACCTGAACCTTGCTGCTCGCGTTGAGGTTATGGCTGAGAATAACGAGTACAAGGGTGGAGCACTTGAGTATTACAATAGGCTGCTTGCTGCTGTAAATGCTAATAAAGATGATGAGAATGCTAACTACTATTATCAGAATATTTATCGCTATCTGGCCACTTACAACAAAAACATTGGTCAGATGGAAGTAGCAAAAGACTATTACAGAAAATGGCTTGAGAATGATCCCACTAACGAGAACCTTCGCAAGTTTGTTGAAAATCTTAAATAAATCACAGTAATAACAACCACAGTCCCGATGGAGAATTCTTTTCTTCATCGGGATTTTTTTGCACAAGTGGATAGAAAAGAGTATATTTGCAATATTAATCATCTCACAAAAAGCCAAACTATGAAACGAATAATCCTTTATATCATTGCATTTGTTGCTATTGATGCCGCGATTGCTGGTGTTCTCACTGCCCGCACTTCGCTTGAGTTGGCAAAGCGTAACTATAACACACGCATGGCATCGAGTAGAGATATGCAATATGATAAAAGCGATATGATTCGAGCTTTTGTGAGGTTTGATGACGCAAGCACGTTATTACGATTGAGCCAGTTGGGGATAATAGTAAATTCTCAATTCGGCAACATCGCCACTGTGACTGTGCCTCTAAACAGTATGTGCGATTTAGCAAAGATAGAAGGCGTGAGAAGCATCGACATCGAGAAACACTACTTCCTTTGCAATGATAAGGCTCGTGAGATGTCGCACTTCCCCCTAATGACCTTCACAGAAGAAGGCTACTCAAGTCCTGCTTACACAGGCAATGGGGTGGTTGTGGGAATGATAGATGTGGGTGTGGATTTCAATCATATCAATTTTCTCGATAAGGATGGTAATAACCGCATAGTGCGAGTCTATATGCCTGGAGACCACAATGGCACACCTCCAGTGATTGATGAAATGGAGCTTCCTGGCAGTGAATATACTACTCCTGAGCAAATAAGGCTACTCACTACCGATGACAGCACCCAAATGCACGGCACCCACACAACCGGAACTGCGGCTGGGAGCTATCTTGCCAACGGATATCATGGGGTAGCTACAGGCGCTCAGTTAGTGATTTGTGCCATGCCCGAGGACAGTCTTACAGACTTCAATATCGCCAATTCGATAAAATATATCTTCAATTATGCCGATGAAGTAGGGTTGCCCGCAGTCATAAATATGAGCTTAGGCAGTCAAGACGGAGCGCATGATGGCAGTTCTACACTATGCCGGCTCTTTGATGAAGTTTCGGGACCAGGTAGAGTCTGCGTAGTGTCGGCAGGCAACAATGGCCATATGCCCATCAACATCAATAAGACGCTAGGAGAGAGCGACTCTCTTGCCACTTTCATAAGCAACTGGTACAGCCGTGAACCAATGATAGGATACTCGAGCATGTGGTCTCGCTCAAGCCAACGCCACACTGTAGATGTCGTTGTATGGGATATCTTAGCCGATACACTCGTTCATCGCCTTGATGTGTCACGTGAGGCAGAACTCGATAGTGTCTATATGATATCCAGTGAGACAGACACGGTGTTCGCCAAATATTTCACTGGAGAGCTTTATTTCACTTGTGCTATAGAGGAGTGTAACGGGAATTTCCATTCTTTGGTTGAAACAAACTATAAGTCTTTAGACCGAAGCCATTACCGTATTGGCCTTATAAATAAGGCGCCACAAGGAGAGACCCTAATGGGATGGAGTGGTGGTATGGTAGTTTATTCAAAAGCGAGTCTTAACGGCTGGACAGGCGGAGTAGTTGGATCTGGATGCACCGTGAGCGACCTAGCAACCTCTAATCAGGTGATATCGGTGGGTGCATACTGTTCGAATAACTCTTTTGTGATGATGGATGGCAACACTACCACAATCTCGAGGTGTTACCCTGGAGAGATTGCCTATTTCTCGGGGTTTGGTCCCGATGCTCTAAACATACATCGTCCCGACTTAGTAGCACCTGGGTTTGAAGTCGCATCGTCGGTAAGTAGATATGTAGAGGCCTATCAAAATCCTGCTAATATCGTTGATAACGTGTGTGTTAATGATGATTATTTTCCCTACGCTCTGGAAGGTGGCACCTCAATGTCAACCCCAGTAGTGTCGGGGGCTATTGCTTTATGGTTTCAAATTGACCCTACATTGTCACCAACAGATCTAAAGGATATAATGGCAGCCACATGCTACCGAGACAGTTTTGTGCAAGCGGGGCCAGCCAAAAAATGGGGGTATGGCAAACTCGATATTGACGCAGGCATAAAACACCTAATTGCCAAACTAGAAGGGGATGTTGATGGTGATGGGTTGGTTACAGTCAGCGATATAACTTGCCTTTATAACATAATGCTGGGAATATCTAATGATAATATTTATCGGGCTGATGTCAATTGTGACGGAGATATCACTTCAGCGGATATTTCAGCTGAATACAACAGATTATTGGGGCTTTAGAATTCTTCGCTCTCAATAGATATGACTCATTTGAGCTATCGGTGTTTGTGATATAAACAACGTCAATGGTTAATAAATCATAAATATTAGTAATTTTACTTGATGATAGTTGAAATAAGTCATCAATAATTTTGTTTTACTTAATATTTTATCTAATTTTGTGAGGAAAATATTGAGTTTTGTCATCGGTTTGTGACAATTAACTGCCAGCATTGTATAAAACAAGGGTAGTTAGCAAGCACAAACATGTTGATAATGAGATTGAAAGCCATTTGAGGACGAACACATGAAAGACCATTTGTTGTCTCTCTCCATTCCCTCATGATAAGGCTTTAAGTCTTTGCATATCATTGTGAAGACTTGTTAAATTGACATTTATGTCTCATTTTGAAGTGTGATGATAACCAAAACTTGATATTTATATATATTCTCCCTCCACGCAAGGCTAGAGAGCCTTTTTACACAGCCAATTAAAGAACAACATAAATGACTAGTAAATGGATTTACTTACCCCTTACATCCGAACAGAAGAAGATAGAGGAGCAACTCGCGGTTCAGTTTCCCGAGTGCCCATCTATCGCTCGGCTTTTGGTGTTGCGTGGCATGAAGACTCCGGAGGACGTCCGCGACTTCTTCTATCCATCATTAAGCCAACTGCCCGACCCATTCTTGATGAGGGATATGAAGAAGGCTGTAGAGAGGCTCAATCACGCCTTGGGGGCAAAAGAAAAAGTGATGGTCTATGGCGACTATGACGTAGACGGCACTACTGCGGTAGCTCTTGTCTATCGCTATTTGAGACACTTCTATTCTAACGTGGAGTACTATATCCCCACGCGAGATGATGAAGGCTATGGTATATCGGTGCAAGGCATAGATTATGCCGAGAGCATTGGTGTGAAACTCATAATCGTGCTCGATTGTGGTATTAAGGCAGTGGATGAAATCGCTTATGCCAAGTCAAAAGGCATAGATTTCATCATTTGCGACCACCATGTGCCTGATGATGTGCTGCCCGATGCGGCAGCAATCCTCAACCCTAAACTCGTTGATGACAAGTATCCCTACAAAGACTTGTCGGGTTGTGGTGTGGGCTATAAGTTCATGCAGGGCTTTGCCAAAAGTAACGGCATTGACAACATGTATGACTTAGAGAACTCTCTCGATCTGCTGGCGGTGAGTATCGCTGCCGATTTGGTGCCACTCACTGGTGAGAACCGCATTCTCACTCATTATGGCATCAAGCGCCTAAACAGCAACCCATGCGCTGGTTTGCGAAGCATCCTGCGTCTGTGCCGACTTACTAAGAAGGAGATCACTATCAGTGACATAATCTTTAAGATTGGTCCGCTAATCAACGCATCGGGCCGTATGCAGTCTGGTCAAGACTCCGTTGAACTGCTGATAACTCGTAGTTCGGCAGCTGCATACGAGATTACTAAGAAGATAGACAAGTATAATCAAAGCCGCAAAGAGCTTGATCGCAATATAACTGAGGAGGCCAACGCCATAATTGAGAATCATAAAGAAGAAATGGGCTCTAAAAAACCCATTGTCATCTACAATCACGACTGGCACAAGGGCATCATCGGCATAGTGGCTGCAAGGCTTGCCGAGCTCTATTTCAGACCTTCGGTTGTACTTACCTATAGTAATGATGGACTTGTCACTGGCTCATCACGCTCAGTGCGTGGATTCGACATATACACAGCAATTAAGCAGCATCGCGACTTACTTGAGAACTTTGGTGGTCACACCAATGCCGTGGGCCTGACTCTCAAAGAAGAAAATATTCCTGAATTTAAGAAGCGTCTTGAGGAATATGTTGAGAATCACATAGAGACCGAACAGGTTACACCTTCGGTAGATGTTGACTGCGAACTCGGTTTTGACGAGATCAATGACTCATTCATGAAATACATGAAACTCTTCAACCCATTTGGTCCTGAAAATCAGAAACCAGTGTTCATGACCAGAAATTGCATTGATGCAGGTACAAGCAAACTGGTGGGAAAGAAACAGGAGCACATCAAGCTCGATGCTATAGACCAGAAATCAGGTAAGATGATGAACGGCATTGCATTCGCGATGGGCGAGTACTACGAACGCATCAAGAACAAGGAGCCATTTGATATCATCTATACCGTTGAGGAGAATCATCATCGCAACACAGTTTCTATTCAGTTACTCATCAAAGGCATTAGAATGAGCAACGATGCCAACAACTGACATCCACCAACTATTAGAGAAATACTGGGGATACACCCAGTTTCGTGACCTTCAAGAAGACATCATCATGTCGGTCCTTGAAGGTCGCGACACGTTAGGACTGATGCCTACTGGTGGCGGAAAGTCTATTACCTTCCAGATTCCCACGCTCGCCATGGATGGCCTAGCGATTGTGGTAACACCCATTATCTCTCTGATGAAGGACCAGGTTGATAACCTAGTGGCACGCCACATCAAGGCTACATATCTTCATGCAGGACTCTCAATGGCAGAGCACCGACGTGTGATGGAGAAATGCCAGAACGGGAACTGCAAATTCCTTTATATTTCACCCGAACGACTGCAAAGCGATACATTCATCGACAAGATAAAGCACCTAAATGTTTGCTTGATAGTGGTCGATGAGGCACACTGCATCTCGCAATGGGGATATGACTTCAGACCATCATTCCTTGAGATTGCAAAACTGCGAAAAGTGTTTAGAAACACTCCTGTGCTTGCGCTAACTGCCACTGCCACACCAGTTGTGGTGAATGATATTCAAGAAAAACTTCAATTTAAGGTTCATAACGTATTTACTAAGAGCTTTAAGCGCAATAATATTTCTTACGTTGTGCGTCACACTACCGAGAAAATGGGTGAACTGGTCCATATCATTAAATCGGTGCCTGGTTCGGGGATTGTATATGCCCGTAGTCGTAAGCGCACAAAATTGATTGCCGATGAGCTGAAACGAAATGGCATCCGCGCTGATCATTACCATGCAGGCCTTACCATAGAGGAGAAAGAAGACAAGCAGAACAAGTGGAAAAACGACGAGATAAGAGTCATTGTTGCCACTAATGCCTTTGGTATGGGCATCGACAAGCCAGATGTAAGATTGGTTATTCATGTGGACGTGCCAAATACCCTTGAGGAATACTACCAAGAGGCAGGCAGGGCAGGACGCGACGGTAGGCGATCATTTGCAGTGATGCTAGTCAAGGAAACCGACAAGCGCATTCTGCATCGGCATGTCAGTGAGGCTTTTCCGGAAAAGGAATTTATCAGAAAAGTCTATGAGCGAGTGGGCAATTTCCTTAATGTGGCGATAGGAGAGGGCTACCAGCAGATGCTCGATTTCAATTTCAATCTCTTCTGCAAAACATTCAATTTGCCTATTCTCCCAACGCATAACGCCCTCAACATCCTCACCCGGTCAGGGTATATCCAATTTGTGGAGGAGATAGAAACCCAGTCACGAGTGATGATTTTTGCAAGAAAGGATGAACTTTATAATATCCCCACTACCACGCCTCATGCCGATGAGGTGTTGCAAGCCTTATTGAGAACCTATTCAGGACTTTTTGCCGACTATGTCTTCATCAATGAGGACGTGATGAGTTACCGCTATGGACTCACTCCACAAACCATCTACGAGTCGTTGCAGGAACTCACCCGACAGCACATCTTGCACTACATCCCTCGCAAGCGCACACCATATATCGTCTATACCACCTCGCGCGAGGAACCGCAATATGTTGCAATCCCTAAAGCGGTATATGAAGACTTGCGCTCACGCATGGAGCAGAGAGTAGAGGCGGTGATAGACTATTGCTATCGTGAGGACATTTGCCGAGAGAAATTCCTTGTGGAATACTTTGGCGAGGAGAGCCATGACCGCTGCGAACACTGCGACACCTGCATTGAGCAACGAAAGAAGCTGCAATACACGCCTAAAGACATCCAAGAGGGTGTTCTCTATATGACACAAGTGCGCCCACGCACTCTTAAGGAACTAGTTGACTCCCTGTCGTTTACTAAAGACGACATCATCAATATGGTGTCATTCCTCGTAGATGAAGGCTTTCTCCAGCATCTTGACGACGACACCTATAAGAATCCTATACCCCTGTAGTAAGAATCTTAAAATTTATTAATTTTTCATCTTCATTCTTTGTCAATAAACAGTTTGGCATTAATTTTGCACCCGCTTTAAACGAAATGGGTGCTATTTCGCACTCATAACCACCTGGGGCTGACTTGGCTTTGACAGCGTGTTGAGGTGGTAAGTAAGCATGCAGAGTGATGATGTCTGAGCTCTTTAAATCCATGATATCGACTTTTTTAAATGGCGAAAATTCTTACGCTCTCGCTGCCTGATTGAAGCACAGTAGGTCAGCTTAATCTTTGCCACGAGTTGCAAAGACGAGACATCACCCGGTGGCCGTTGCTCCGAGGCTTATCGACAAGGTGGTGCTAGCATATCGGGGATAGAGGATGACGAGTCTCGAGTCAAACTTGAAATTTAGAGACTAAGCTGCAAGTCGGTAGTCGTGAGCCTGCTTGCAGTCGAAAACCAAGTCACCGACTAAGCATGTAGAAAGCTTATTAGTTCCACGTTTGGACGAGGGTTCAAACCCCTCCAGCTCCACAAAATATTGCGCACAAGCAACTGATGTTTGGTTGCTTGTGCGTTTGTTGTTTTATAGCCACCACAGCGGAGCCGTGGGATAGTATACTGTAAAGTATTTGTGCCCATGTGCAAAAATACAGACTTATTATTACTTAAAAACAAAATTTCTTATTATCTTTGCAAAAATTGTAAAGGCTGCTTCATTAATCACTTACACCGTTGAAATATAATTAATCAATAATAAAAAATGACTATGAGAAAAAGATTTTTTACTATATTGTTGCTCATTATGGCAATGACAACAATGGTAAACGCCTACGACTTTATGGTAGGTGGGTTGTGCTACAACTATATAAATGGCAGTAGTGGTACAAACGTATATGTTACGCGTGAAAATTCATCATCACCTAGTTATTCAAATCTAAATGGCTCGTTAAACATTCCTTCGACTGTGACATTTAGCGGCAAGACCTACTCGGTGGAATGGATTGACGACTGTGCCTTCGAATATTGCAGTGGCTTGTCCTCGGTGACCATCCCCAACTCGGTGACTTCGATTGGCTTTGGTGCCTTCCAATATTGCAGTGGATTGACATCAATGACTATAGGCAACTCGGTGACTTCAATTGGCAATGCTGCCTTCGATGGTTGCATTGGCTTGACCTCTGTGACCATCCCCAACTCGGTGACATCTATTGAAGACCTGGCTTTCTATGGTTGCAGTAGCTTGACCACGGTAAACATAGGCAATTCGGTGACTTCGATTCCTAATGGATGCTTCTATGGTTGCAGTGGTTTGACCTCGGTGAACATAGGCACCTCGGTGAAATTGATTGGAATTGATGCCTTCTATGATTGCAATGGCTTGATTTCAGTGACTATACCCAACTCGGTGAAAACGATTAGGGACAAGGCCTTTTATGGCTGCAGTCGCTTGACTTCGGTGACCATACCCAACTCAGTGACATCTATTGGCAATTCTGCATTTGATGGTTGCAGTGGCTTGACTATTATATATAGTGAAATTGAAAATCCATCGCGAGTAACTATGGGCAATTATGTTTTTTATGCCGTTAATAAAAATAACTGTACGCTTTCTGTTCCTAATGGCACATCAAGTATATATAGACAAACAAATCAGTGGAAAGATTTCTCAAATATAGTAGAACCCTTATCAGTTAATGGATTATTATATATAATAAATAAAAATGGTATAAGCGTGACAGTTCTAGGACGTTCAAGCTCAGGCAATATCGTAATTCCTAACTCTATAACAATTGATGCAAACAATTATTCTGTGACAGCGATTGGCGCTGCGGCCTTCTCTGGATGCAATAGCTTGACCTCAGTTACTATACCCAATTCGGTGACCTTGATTGGCCAACGTGCTTTCTATGGTTGCAGTGATTTGGCCTCGGTGAACATCCCAAACTCGGTGGCCTCAATTGGCTACGGGGCCTTCGATGGTTGTAGTGGTTTGACTTCGGTGGCTATCCCCAACTCGGTGACTTCGATTGGAAGCGGTGCCTTCTATGGTTGTACTAATTTAAGATCAATTTATAGCAAGATTTTAGCTCCCGAGAATGTAAGCTATGGCACATCGATTTTTAATGGTGTAAGCATAAACTATTGCAAAGTCTATGTGCCTGTTGGGACTCTTGACTCATATCAATTTACCGCTCCGTGGAATAACTTCTTGAATATAATAGAATATGACTATGGGCCAGAATTTGTCATGGGTGATGCCAATGGCGACGGCACTATCGATGTGGCCGACTATGTGGATGTGGCAAGCTATATCCTCGAGCAAGACCCGCAGCCATTTAACTTCGCCGCTGCCGACCTTGATGAGGACAACACTATTGACGTTGGGGACCTTGTGGGTGTGGCTTATCTGGCTCTGAACTATGAAGGCGCGCCAATGCTGGCTGCAGCAGTTGACTCTCCCGAGACAGCAAGCATCTCAATGGATGCGACAGTCAACAGCATAGCAAGTGTACAATATGAAGTTGCCATCAACTTGAGTAACAATGTTGCCCTTACTGCACTGCAGATGGATATCAATCTGCCTCAGGGCATGACGCTTGTTGACGCAACTCTCAGCGACCGCGCAAGTGCAAGCCATCAAGTTGCCTTCAACCAGTTGACTAATGGTGACTACCGTCTGCTTGCATCGTCAAGCGCACTCAAGTGCTTCAAGAACAATGATGGCACAGTGCTCACACTCACTCTTGCCGGTAATCCTGAGGGTAATGGACGCCTGAGCGGCATCAAGTTCGCCGCTCCATCATCGACTCGTTATAGTGTAGATGACATTGAGCTGAACTTCAACCCGACAGGCATTGATAATGTGACAACCGCCGTCCGCATCTACAGCGATGGCAGTAACATAATCATCGACTCCCCAAGCGACGGCTCAGCCCAGATTGTTCTTCCTAACGGTATGAACAAGACCGTTAAGGTCGCCACTGGTCGCAATGTGTTTGAAACACCAATCAAGGGCCTGATAATCGTCAAGATGGGCAATAAGGTTGAGAAACTCCAATTCTAACAAATAATCAGGTGGGGCGGTTGCCGCCTCACCATTAAAACTATATAATCATGAAGAAATTTTTGTTAATGACTTTGTGTGTCCTGGCTGCCATGAGCGCCAGTGCGGTTGATACGTTCTATATCAATGACTTCACAATCAATCCTGGAGAGGCCAAGCAGGTTGAGATTAATCTTGACAACGACAGCATATATACTGCCTTGCAGGCGGACATCTATCTGCCCGAGGGTTTGACAATCGAGCAGGAAGATGGTGATTATCTGTTTGAGCTTACCGACCGCAAGGGTCGCGACCACACCATTGCGAGCACTATGCTCTCAAGTGGTGCAATTCGTATACTTATCGCCTCGCAAACGCTCAAGACATTCAAGAACAACAGCGGTGCACTGGTGACATTTAACATTATAGCTGACAACTCCTTCAGTGGACCTAAGACTATTCAGATGAGGAATATCATTGCTACCGACGATGCGCGTGTCAAGCACTATATGCCCAATCAGGTAACAACCGTGACACAGGAAGGATACACTCCACCCACTCCAACAGGCGACGCCGATTGTTTCTATATCAACGATTTCTCTATTGAGCCAGGCGAGACCAAACTAGTTGAGATTAATCTTGACAACGACAGCGTCTATACTGCTCTTCAGGCGGACATCTATCTGCCAGAGGGTCTGACTATAGAGCAGGAAGATGGTGACTACCTCTTTGACTTGACAAGCCGCAAGGGACGTGACCACGTCATTTCAAGCAACATGCTCTCAAGTGGCGCAATTCGCATCTTGATTGCTTCGCAAGGGCTCAAGACCTTCAACGGCAACAGCGGGGCGCTGGTGACATTTAACATTATAGCGGATAACTCCTTCAGTGGCCCCAAGACTATTCAGATGAGGAATATCATTGCTACTGACGATGCGAGAGTAAAGCATTATTTTCCCAATACCACCTGCACGGTGAGAGGCGGCGAACCAGCAGTGCCAGTAACCTCAATTGAGACTACTTCGTATGACATTCCTAAGGGCATTAGGGTGAAGTTCAACATTGGAGTCAATCCAGCAAATGCTACCAATTCCTCGTTTGCATGGTCATCCAGTAATCAGAGCATAGCCACTGTGGCGGCTGACGGCACAATCGAAACACTCGAAATGGGAACAGTGACAATCACAGCAACCACTACCGATGGCAGCAACCTCTCGCTAAGCTATGTTATCAACGTCACCGAAGCCCAGCAATCGGGCAACTCTCTAGATGTGAATGGCGATGGTTACATCACTAGCACTGATATAACAATGATTTACAATTATCTTTTAGGAAATTAAACCTTAACGTATCAAGAAAAGCCACCTTGAGAATTACTCAGGTGGCTTTTTTGTATCTATCTAACGTACTTACTAATGATTAGCGCCTAAGGCTTACTACTTAACACTTAACACTTAACACTTGCTACTTAACACTTACTACTTAACACTTACTACTTAACACTCACTACTTAACACTCACTCTCTTCCTCGTTGTTTTCGTATTTTACTGTAATTGGAGTTCTTGAGGTGTATCTGGGATTCATACCTGTATAGAAATGTAGAGTCTTGCTGAGTGGTGCGAAGTGGTTTTGCTGGGGTGCCCAGTCGCCGCGGGTGAGGGTGGGGGCGAGGACTATTTGTTTTTTGCCGTAGCGATTGTTGATTTTGTCGATTGCTGTCATGAGTTTTGCCTGTCGCACGTCGTTCTCGCCATTGAAGAGGTCGAGCTGGAGTTCGTCATCGTTTTTAATGTCTGATACCATGACTCCTGCTTTGCGGTAAGCAAAATTGTCGCGGTAAATGTTGTTAAAAGCAAGCAGGGCATGCTTAGCAATGTCCATAGCTGAAGCAGAGTGCGACGGTAGTCTTACAGAGCAGGAGTTGGAATAGAACGGAAGATCCTGCCTAAAGTGATCGCCACGGATATATACTGTCACAACTTGAGCTGCCGAACCCTCTTGCCGCAGCTGCCGAGCGCATGACTGAGCAAACGAGATTATAGCATCAGCTATATCTTGTTTCTTTGTGATCACATGACCAAAAGTGCGAGAGTTCATTATCGACTTATGGGCAATATTGACAGAGCTAATTGAAATGCAGTCAATGCCTTTCAACTCTTGCTGAGTCCTAACGAGATTGATATTACCAATGCGTTGAAGATAAGACTGGGGCAGCATTATGAACTTGCCAGCGGTGTCAATGCCACATGAGAGCAGTTTGGCGTTGAGCCGACGACCAATGCCCCACACATCATCAATCTTAATTTGACTAAGTACTTGGTTTATCTCATCGATATTGGTGAGACCTTTCACCCTTTCAGCATTATTTTTGTCCTTCTTTGCCACATGGCTGGCAATCTTTGCGAGGGTCCTTGTGGGAGCAAAGCCGATGCTCACTGGCACGCCAACATATTTCTGAATCTTTTTCACGAGCGAGGTCAATAACTTGTGATTTTGCTCGATGTCTTCGTAGGGCAGAGCAAAAAACGCTTCGTCAACAGAATATACCTCCAAGTTCAGCGCCATCTCACCAAGTATCCGCATGATGCGGTTAGACAAGTCTCGATAGACTATATGCCGCGCCGAAAGCATTATCACATTGCCTGGATTGGTATAGTTCTTAACCTGAAATGCTGGGCATCCCATGGGAATGCCTAATGCTTTAGCTTCGTTGCTACGCGCAATTACACAACCGTCGTTACCCGACAGCACCACTACAGGCTTGCCGTTGAGCGACGGGTTAAAAACCCTCTCGCATGAAACGAAAAAGTTGTTGCAATCGGCTAAGGCATACATTTTTTAGTTCATAGTTATGAGTTCACAGTTCATAGTTATGAGTTCACAGTTCATAGTTATGAGTTCATAGTTCACAGTTATGAGTTCATAGTTCACAGTTATGAGTTCACAGTTCATAGTTATGAGTTCATAGTTCACAGTTATGAGTTCACAGTTCATAGTTGAGAGTCATTCCCATTTCCACTTTCCACTTTCCACTTTCCACCATCTATCGATTTAGTTTTTTTATTATGTGCGATACTATTCCCCAGATGATGAAGTTGCTATCATCGGGGACTTTGATGATAGGGTATTTGCGGTTGGCAGGAACCATGGATATGCCGTCTTCGTTGATTAATAAGCGCTTGACAGTGAAGTCTCCATCGATAAAGCAAACGGCGATATCACCATTTTGTGGCTCAATGGAGCGGTCAATTATGAGCATATCTCCTTCGTTGATGCCAGAATCAACCATCGAGTCACCAATCACTCTTGCACAAAAAGTTGCAGTGGGGTTGTTTATTAGTTCGTGATTGAGATCAACCGAGTCGGCAAACGCCCCCTGAGCTGGACTTGGAAACCCTGCTTGTATGCGATTTTCAAACAGTTGCAGTTCAATGTCGCTGCTTTCTTCTATTTTCTTAATTTCTAGTGTTGCCATCAAGTGCAAAGTTAGGAAAAAGTTTTCAGTTGTCAGATATCAGTTACCAATTTTTTTAGTTCATCTTTAATGAGAAAAAAAGTAGCAAAAGCGAGCTGTCATATCATAATGACAACTCGCTTGATTGGATAGTAGAGTATCGTTTTATAACAAATTTACTGAGCGCTTCAGGAAGTTGTTGAGGGCTTCGCCTTTGAGCAATCCGTTGCCCAGCAGTGCGATGTCGATAAGTTGCTTAACGGTGTCTTGACCAGTGGCATAGTTGGTGACGATTTCTTCTTTCTTACTACGCAATTCTTGAGCTTTGTCTTCATTCTTCTTGAGGTCGTCTTTCTTGTCTTCTGGCACACCCTTGTTGTCCTTGTCGAGGTCACGGATTGCCTTAATCACAGCATTGGTGGCAGTGAGTTCGTCATCGATTGGTTTAATCTCATCCTTCAGTGTCGCAACAGCTTGGTCAACCACACGCTTGATGAGCGGATGACTGGTGTTGAGGGTGAAGTTGTAAGCATCGGGGAACTCGCCATAAAAACTCATACCTGGCTGGAACACTGCCATGTCCTTCATGCGTCTCATAAACTCGCTCTGAGTGATCACCACAGGCTGAGCATCGGGCGACATGGCAGCGTATGTCACCGTGAATTCGCTCTTCTCAATTGCAGGAATCTGCGATTTAAATAGGGTTGTAGCGATTTCGCGTTCCTCGGTAGTGAGTTCGGCGTCTTTAGCATCTTCTTTGCGAACGAGGTTGTCAACTACGTCGCTATCAACACGCACAAAGCGCGACTTCTCGTTCATCTGCTCCAGCAACCCAACAAATGGAATGTCGAGTTGACCGTCCATCAACAGCACATCATAGCCCTTGTCTTGAGCGGCTTTGATGTAGGTGTATTGCGCTGTCTTGTCGGTGGCATAGAGATAGATGAGGTTGTCGTCCTTATCGGTCTGGTTGCCCTTGATGAGGTCTTTGTACTCGTCAAACTTGAAATACTTGCCATCGGTATTCTGAAGGAGGGCAAATTTGGCGGCAGCATCCTTGAACTTTTCATCGCTGAGCATGCCATACTCAATGAAAATCTTGATGTCGTTCCATTTCTCCTCAAATGCCTTGGCGTCGTTCTTGGCAATTTCCTCAAGGCGGCTTGCCACCTTTTTGGTGATATAAGACGATATCTTCTTCACGTTTCGGTCCGCTTGCAGGTAGGAACGCGACACGTTAAGTGGAATGTCGGGACTGTCGATAACACCTTGCAGCAGCATCATGAACTCTGGAACTACGCCTTCCACGCTGTCGGTGACAAACACTTGGTTGCAATAAAGCTGAATGCGGTCTTTACGGATGTCAAGATTGTTCTTAATTTTTGGGAAATAGAGGATACCTGTGAGAGTGAAAGGAAAGTCCACATTCAGGTGTATCCAGAACAATGGGTCATCCTGAGCTGGCTGGATTGCGTGATAGAACTTGATGTAGTCCTCATCTTTGAGGTCAGTTGGCTTGCGAGTCCACAGCGGCTCAATGTCGTTGATTACTTTGTCCTTGTCGGTATCAACATACTTGCCATCTTTCCATTCCTGCTCCTTACCAAAGACAACAGGCACTGGCAAGAACTTGCAGTATTTGTTAAGCAGGGTACTGATGCGCGACTGCTCCAAGAACTCTTTCTCATCATCGTCGATATAAAGAACTATGTCGGTGCCTCGCTCGGCCTTGTCGCACTCAGTCATTTCAAACTCAGGCGAACCGTCGCAGCTCCAGAGCACGGGCTTTGCGCCTTCCTCCCATGAGAGGGTGCGAATCTCCACCTTCTTAGCAACCATAAAGGCAGAGTAGAATCCAAGACCAAAGTGGCCGATAATGGCATTGGCGTTGTCTTTATACTTATTGAGGAAGTCCTCAGCACCCGAGAAGGCGATTTGGTTGATGTATTTATCTACATCCTGCTCAGTCATGCCAATGCCATGATCGCTCACTGTGAGAGTGCCAGCGTCTTTATCAATTGATACTGACACTTTCAAGCCTTCGGTATCGCCTTTGAAATCGCCTGCTGCAGCAAGGGTTTTGAGTTTTTGTGTCGCATCTACTGCGTTAGAAACCAGCTCACGCAAGAATATCTCGTGATCGCTGTAGAGAAATTTTTTGATAACGGGGAAAATGTTGTTTGTAGTTACCCCAATTGATCCTTTTGCCATAATATATATAATTTTTTAGTTTTTAATTCTTGATTAGTCAAGTTTATTTACTTGATTTTCTGCCTCGATATTATGCAAAAAAAATGCCATAGGGCGTATTAGGTGACAAATTGTACTGTAAATGAAATGTTGTCACGGTTTTATAAAGGAGAGAGGTGAGAGGGAGAGGTGAGAGTGTTTTTGTTAAGACAATTAATGACAAAATATTCGTGTCAAGCCTTTCGGCTTTTGGATATTAAAGACAATTGATTTTGGTGTTTTCTTACACAAATTACCGTGAATTGTCCGTGAATTATCATTGAATTATCAGTTTGCCTTGAGGCAGGAGGGGCTCTGCGCTTAAAATTGAATGAAAATTTAATTGAAAATTGCATAGACGCGGGATTGTTTTTCCACTCCTGGCGGAGTGGAAATTAGAGCGCTGCGCGCTAAAATTGTAATGGTGCTGCGCGCTAAAATTTTTTCGTTAAATGCAGGGATTATCTCACAAAGCTGCATCTATCGATGTCAAAAAGCTGGCTTACGCCAGATTATTTATTTTTTTATAAAATGCTTACGCTCGCAAGGCTTTGAGCAAGCTCTGCTTTGTCTCGCTTAATCGCATTTTTCCTGCGTGAGCAGACAAAAAAACAAAAAGCAGCTCCCAAGATATTGGAAGCCGCCTTTATAATGCAGTATTTATAGTGAGAGCCCTGACGGCGTGTGACTAATAAATAACAAAGTTAATTGTATGTCAGATTTCTCACTATAAATCCTTTATAATATCAATTGCCGTTACCCAATAAAATATTGTAAACGGCAGTGACATCGGCACTGGTTACTTCGCCGTCTCCATCCACATCGCTGGTTTCATAATACTGATAATCACTGTCGAGCAGATAGTTATAAAGAGCTGTGATATCAGCACTTGTCACAACACCGTCATCATCGGCATCGCCCACGACTGGATTTTTCAGCCTTTGAGCCTTTTCATAGGCACGACCTTTATAGACGAGTTCTCCGTTTTCATAAACAGCTGCAAGACTCGCCATGGGATTAAATCCT